>NC_016627.1:3960000-4320000 GCF_000237085.1 Acetivibrio clariflavus DSM 19732
ACCAATAATTATAGCCTTTAATATTTCCATCTTGTTTAAATCCTCTCCCCCGCCATTAAATCCTTGCTCACATCATAATTTTACTTTTGCTTTAAATAAATTATACCAATTAAAGATTTTATAAAGCAACTTGTAAGGACATTATAAAAAAGTGCAAGTTTTTCTATTGACCTAAACAGTTAATAAAATTCAATAATGGAAGCCCGAAAGCTTCCATACATATGAAACTTTTTTAAAATTATTATTAATGAGCTTTTCTGTTGCAATAAGCGAATCAATTATTAAACCCAATTTTATAACACTATACAATAATCCAGATACTTAAGTATATAATAAGCACAATTCAGAACACACATCACGAATTTTTCATAACGATTTCCTCTATCGCATTTGAAACATCTTCACAAGCATCACAGCATTTCTCTAGGAAGTGGAATGTAGATTGCCATGCTGATACTTCTTTAAAATCATTACAATTAACATATAAATCTCTTATAGCTTCAGAATAAAGTTTGTCTCCGTCTTCTTCAAGCTTATTTACATCAACAATCAATTCATGCAATGTTTTGGATTTTCTGAAATTATGGAATTCAGTCAATGCCAACTTTAACGAATTGCAGCATTTTACAATAACGGAAGTCATCTTTACAGCATAGGGTCGGATATGCGTAATATTGAACATATACATACGTAACACAACATCTTCAATTGCATCGGTAAGATTATCAATGGAATTTGCCAATCCCAAAATATCTTCTCTTTCAATAGGTGTGATAAACTCTTTCATAAGCCTTTTTGTCATAACATGTCTTGCTTCGTCAGCAGCATGTTCTATTTCATGCATTTCTTTTACTTTATTCAATAGCTGGTCTGCTTTAAAGTTATTTACAATTTGATTCAATAAATCTGCTGCTTTACAAGAATACTCAACCAATTCCACAAAAGTGTCGTAATAGTATTCATCTTTCTTTCTGGCCATATTTCCCAATCCTCTTTCGTTAAAATTGTGTTTTATTTAACTTAAGGTTCATGATTTCATTTAAATTTAGCAGTCAATTTGTTTTTAAAAAATACTCATAAACAATAATGCCATCAAGAAACCTATAAGCCCGCATCCCGGGAAAGTCAAAATCCATGCCATTATCATTTCCTTTACAATTCCCCAGTTTACGGATGAAATACGTTTTGCAGCTCCAACTCCCATAACCGCCGTAGTTTTTGTATGGGTTGTACTAACAGGCAAACCTGTCGCAGATGCTATGAACAGACAAATAACTCCTGCCAGATCTGCCGAAAATCCTTGATATTTTTCGAGTTTTACCATATCCATTCCTACAGACTTTATTATACGATAGCCTCCTATAGAAGTACCAAAGGATATTACAAGCGAACAAAGGACAATGAGCCAGGACGGGATATGAAAGGTGGTAACATCACTTTGTCCTTTTGCAAGGAACATTCCCAACATGAATACACCCATGAATTTCTGTCCGTCCTGTGCACCATGCATGAAAGCCATTCCGGCACTTCCAAGTATCTGAGCGTTCTTAAAAAAGGAATAGGTTTTAGTTCTGTTTACTCTTCCAAATATGATTTCAACTATTCTGACAACCAGCCATCCCATTATAAACCCTAATGCTATGGATAGCACCAATCCGTAAAGAACCTTAACCCACTCATTGAAATTTATACCTTTGATACCACCTTGCAGCGCAATAGCTGCACCGCTTATTCCCGCTATCAATGCATGGCTTTCACTTGTAGGAATTCCAAACCACCAGGCGGCCGTTGCCCAAAGTACAATAGCAAAAAGAGCTGCACATAGTGCTACAAGCGCTGAATCCGGATCTCCTCCAAAGTCAACCATATTATAAATGGTTTCAGCCACACTGCTGTTTACCATAGTCATTACAAAAACACCGAGAAAGTTAAAAACAGATGCAATAATAATAGCATTCCTGGGCTTAATTGACCTTGTAGATATTGCAGTAGCAATTGCATTAGGTGCATCGGTCCAACCGTTAACCAATATAACCCCTAATGTCAACAGTGTGGTTATGACTAAAGGAGGATTTCTCATCAGTTCACTCAAGAAAGAACTTAATGTAATTGTCATTTTCCATCAACATTCCTTTTGTCATTAAAATTTTCAGCAGAAAAATTGTATCTTTTTTCCACTTCAAACAGCACAAAACTAGAATAACACAATTTTTTTGGTTATACAATAACCGATGAAAAAATCTAACATAAACTTAACAAATATTTAGTCTTCACCATAAGCCTATAATTGTATACGCTTAAACCCATTATACATATTTTCCCATACCTTGTTCCGAATTAGACATTAAAGTTAAAATCATTTTATGCAAGAATAATAAATTAAATACATACTGCTAAATATAATATTAGCAGAATACCCTTTGGAAATTTTATGGACACATTTAATAAACCACTTCAAATTTATTAAATATGCATCAAAGTTTAATAATATTCTTTTGCTCGGATTGTTTAAGTGATATTATAAAATATATTTATATGAGGTGGTGAAAATAATTTTGAAGAATCTCCTTTGGTTTTTGGCCGGTTCAGCTTGTTTTATCATATCGCAACCTTTGTTAAGAATGCCTATTCTTCAACAGTTGCAAAACTCAACTAAATTTATGCTTGCTTATCAATTGAACCCTTTGACAATTGGAATTTTAATTGCCTTGTCGGCAGGTATTTTTGAAGAAAGCTTTCGTTTTTTATTTAAACAGTTTTTGATTAAACCTGTCAAGTGTGATTTTCGTCAGCCAATTATTTTCGGGTTGGGACATGGCATTGCAGAAGCACTTATAATTTTATTACCCGCTTTATCCTATGTTCCAATTTCGCAGTTGGGATTGGCGGTTTTAGAAAGAATTTTGGCAATTATTCTGCATGTTGGTTTAACAATCATTGTCTGGAACGGATTTCAAAAGAATAGAAAGATTTTATACCTGTTCATTGCAATAGTACTTCACGGATTTGTAAATTCTTTAATTCCTATTTTATCATCTTTTCCAAATTCGATACTATTGATTGAAGGGACATTGGTTGTAATAGATGTTTTTATGATTATTTATTCATATAACTCAAAAAAACTATATATTAAGGAGGACTTACAATGAAAAAGTCAATATTTAAGTCAACAGGAGTTTTAACCCTCGTAATTCTATTATGTCTTTCATTTATCAGCGGTTGCAGCAGTCAAAAATTATCTGGTGATTTTAACGAAGAAGAAGTTAAAAAAGCTGCAGAAAACGTAATTAGCCTTATAAACGCCAGAGATTCGGAAGGTATTAAAGCGTTATGTACAGTGCAAATGAAAGATGCTCTCACCGATGAAGTGTTCGATAAAATATTTGAAACCGTTGACGAAGGCGGTAATTTTAAAAAAATGGAAGAAATGAGTATTGGTGGAGCAACTGACAAATCAACCGAAGAGGAATTTGCTGTTGTTGTAGCTAAAGCAAAATATGAGATTAAAACCTTTATCTTTACAATCACCTTTACAAAGCAGATGAAACTTGCCGGTCTTTATCTAAAGTAAAGCAGAACAAAGTGAAAATTAAAAGGGCTTCGTGTTCGATGCCCCGAAGCTCTTTTAATAAGGCTTTAAGATATTTACTCTTGTATATATTGCCTGCTTACTTAGGCCAAACTTCTTCCCAAGTGTTTCCTCCGTCTATAGTATGAACAAGTTTAGTGTCCGCACTTATAGCATGCCCTTCATCTTCACTGACAAAGCAAGGAACAGGTATAACATCTGTTTCATTAGTGAAATTAACCGGATTATATGTCTTTCCTTTATCTGTCGTTTTCAGGAGAGTACCTCGCATTGAACCAATATAGCCTGTTCCGTTCTTAAAAAACTTAATGCCGTCAGGATACCCTACTAAGGGCAAAGCATTGTGCTCATCTGTATTTTTTTCAGTTAGCGGATCAGATTTTGCAATTATATTCCAATTTTTGCCTGCATCATTAGTATAATAAAGTATCTTTGGTTGCAAACCTGTAACCGGCTGCTCAGTACCCATTAAGTATCCTTCTTCCGGCGAAACCCAGCTCATTCCTTCACCACCAAAATCCTCAGGCGTTTGAATCTCCTCCCATGTATTTGCTCCATCCCTTGATACAAATACCGAATCTCCATATCTCGAACCGCCAAAAAGACCGTTGGTACTATGGCTTGCAGCCACAAATACTATGTTCTCATTTATGCAATCTATTTCCACCGGGTTTTTGCCTTCAACAAAGGTTATTTTCTCCTAATCCACTCCTCCGTTTACAGTTTTAACAAGGACCGGTTTAGGTTCGTTATTATCACCTATATTTTCAATGGCATATCCTATCTTTTCCGATACAAAGCATAAAGCATAGAGGTCTTTTTCTCTATTTACCGTTTCCCATGAATTGCCCCCGTCTGTTGTCTTTAGAAGGCAGTTTTCTTCCGAGCTGTTTCTAAGCGACATAAATCCCGTTTTCGATGTCACAAAGCTAACAGACTTTAGGAAATCTATACCCAACCCATTAGACTTTTTATCTGTTGCGACCTCGGATACTTCAGGTTTTATATTACCGGTATAGGCATTTTCATTTGCCGAACCACTGCTGCATCCCACCAAAAGAGCCAGTAATGTCAAATATATTATTATATGACCAAACTTCTTCAATTTACCTCACTAATCCATTCAGCATTAACTTTCTTCCTATTAACTATTCCTCATAAGGTTTAAATATTAGGTTGCATAAAGTAAATCCCTGTCCGTTATAAACATACTCGCCTTCCACTTCGCCCACAGGGTCTCCGCTAACAAACTCTTCATAGTTTAGTATACCGATATTAACTTTGATGCTATTATCTTCTATCCCTATATTTCTGATAGAGTAATTTGTTTTAGGTGTATCATCCAAAAACTTAAGCTCTTCACGTTTTTCTTTCTCTTTCTTAAGAAAGTCCCTGATTATTACAGCATCTTCCGTTGTAAATTCCCCGACAAAGTTATTTTCCAGGATGGGTATTTCCTTCATTGTAGATAAATCCACCACATGCATTACAGATACAGAGACACCGGTTCCACTGCCTACACCCATACCTATGCAAAGGTTTTCAATCCCATCGCCGGTTACATCCACAAGTTTTGGTGATAAATAATTTAGAGTAGTAGGATAATAAGTATGCTGCCAATAGAACTCTCCCTGTCTTTCTCCCTTTTTAATTGTATAAGAAGAAAAACCGTCTTCACTTATTAGAGGAAAACTTATTGTGACATCCTTGTTGGTAAATTCATAGAAATAAGCATTATCTTTCCAAACATAGTTTCTTGAAAACCCGTCATCCTTAATCCATATATTTTCCTCCCACTTCAATCTCTCCACAAATTCATCATTTACATACTCATCCCAGTTAATACTGTCTCCAGCCTCTCCCTTCGACGGTGACGGTTGATGCTCATCATTTTGTTTATCAGTATAAATAGTATGGGTAGGTTCTGTTTTTATATTAGCCTCTGCGGCTGAACATCCCGCCAGCATTGCAACAATTATACTTTGAATCAGCACTTTACCTACCTTTCCCTTCATAATCATAATTCTTCACCCTTTAATAAAAAACTTGCTCTTTTCTTCAAGATTAACTGATTTGTGCTTCTTAATTTCCTAAAATCTTAATTATTTCATCTTTTTCCTTTGAGTCTTTACATCCATCAAGAAAACCTTTAAGCAATTCAAGTTTTAAAGCATCTTTTTCCATTGCAATTTTCTTGAGCTGTTCAGTAAAATATTCCACCATTTCATCCTGAGAAAATGAGAAACTTACTATCTGCTGATTGTCAAGGTTATAAATACCTGAATTTTTCGGGTCTATGGCAAATTTTTTATTTACATCGTCCCAATAAAAAAGAATTGTCGGAGCATATTCAAACAAATTATATTTTTCTTCCTCACCCAGTACCTCATTCTCCTGTACTTTTGGGCTTGTATATGTAACTTTGTAATTGATTTTTATAAAATAGTTGTTTTCTTCTTTCCAACAGCTTTCTATATCTCCATCGTATCTGTAAAATATATGTTGCATCGGCGACATCCACAAATGTTCATGGTTTGAATATACCAACACTTTCTCCAATTTATCATTAATAATTGAATAAATTGCAGACTCTGTTCTGGAAAACCCTGTTCCGCTCCCGGCAGAATAAGTGGTTTTTATCATTTTTTTATCTCCACATTCAATAATTTCATATTGAATATCATACTCCCTCAAAAAAGGGGCTTCAATACTTCCACAAAATGTCCATTCCCCTTGAATTTTTTAAAAAGCATAAGTTGCCCGCTATATTTACTGCTATCTCGCACTTTTAACATTTTAATTTCCGAATTATCCTTGCCCAAGTCAATTGCTATGACTTCAGCATCCAACTTCAAAGACTTATCAGTAAACATCTCATAATCACTTTTAATTCCAGACTTATCTCAAGGCACCTTGATGTCCAAGTCTCCATTATTAATTTTTTCTGCAATTTCGTCAGGATTACCATTTTTAATAATGCTGTCGTAAGCTTTATCTCCTCCTGCTGAAGGAACATCTACTGGCATGATCGGTGAATTTTGAACCTCACCAGATAACGGGTGGATTGTTGCAATTTCATTTACATTTGAAACCTCTTTAGCAGCACATGAACTTAATAAAAATGCCAATGCAGAAGCAGCTATTATCAAATCCGCTCTCATAACCATTTGCCTTTCAAAAAATTATTCACAAATCAAAACAATATACGGTTATTAAGCCAACCTTTCCCTAGTTTCATCACCAAAATAATATTACAACTATTACATAAAAACAAGTACATTAAAATATTTTGTTGTCTTCAATACAATGTTTATCTTTAAGCATCTGACTTATAAAGAGTGTCCAAAAATAAATACTGACGAGTAATTGGATTTCTTCTAAGAAAATTTGTATTCTTTAATTGAAGAATTTAATTTCATATGTTAACATGGAAAAAATACTTATATATTTTGGTATAATTGAAAACGTTAATTTTAATAATTAACTTTGGGAGATTTTAAAAATGGATCTTGCTGAATTTTTAATATTAATATTATCCGCTTATTATACAGCAAAAAGTATAAAAGATTGGTATAAAAGATTGCCGGAGTTAAAGCCCGCTAAACGTGACAAGGCTATAAAGTATGTAGTGGGACTTTTACCTGTCGTTTCATTTTTTATTATTTTATACACACTTAAATTCCTGGCTTCCTTCGATGTGGTAAATGATAGGATCTACATAATATTTTACATTTTACTGGGATATGCATGGACATTTTTAGGCATGAAATTAGTCTTTCTCTTTTTCGATATATCATGGATCGATGATGTCTTGGGTTTAAACAACAAAGCAGCTTTATTCGCAGTCAGCGGATCATTTCTCGGATTGGTGGTAATATATTCCGGTGCCAATATAGGCGATGGTCCCGGTTGGTGGTGTGTTTTATTTGCAGGAGGATTGGGCCTAATCACGTGGTTCCTTCTTGGTAGGATTATTCATTCATTTACACAGGCTTTTGAGCGCATTACAATAGACAGGGACATTGGCTGTGGAATCCGTATCGGTACTTATCTCCTGGCCAGCGGAATTATTTTGGCAAGGGCATCTGCAGGGGACTGGACTTCTTTTTACAGTACAATAGTGGAATTCTTGGTCGGATGGCCAGTCTTGGTATTGACCATACTTGCAATAATTGTTGAACGCTATTATATACAGAAAACCAAATTGGAGGAAAACTCCAACAATATATATTTATCGAGTTCATTGTGCTGTAGTATTATCTACCTTATATTTGCTGCCATGAGCGTAACCATGTATCCGTTGGTTGAAAACCCCAGCTACGACGATTTGGCGGCATTCTTTCTCGGGGTGGTTCTATGAAAAATGGCATTGAACTGGCTTCAATTCCTAATGAGCAATATTCAGAATACCGTTACAATGTAATATTCAAAGCATATAAATGGGATCCGCAGGTAGGAGACCACAATACCATAGCAAAACATGCAGTTCTTATGGAACAGGAAACCGCAAGACAACTGGAAACATGGGCAGAGCAATTGTCAGCAGAAACAATGCAAATGGAAGAAGCTTTGATTCATAGACAGGAATTGGCAAAAAAACTGAGTTTGCCACGAAAAATCATTAAAAATTTGTTTCGCCTTTCAAGCTATGAAAGAAACCAAAATATTAGACTGATGCGTTTTGATTTCCATCCCACTACAGACGGTTGGGCGATATCCGAAGTTAACAGCGATGTCCCCGGTGGTCTGGCAGAAGCATCGGTTTTACCCAAAATCGCATGTCAGTATTTTCCTGGCTATGAACCTCATAGACATGTTGGCGATAGCATTTTCCAAGCATTCTCGGAAAAGGTTAAAAGAAACGGAGTTATTGCATTGGTTCATGCAACGTCCTATTCCGATGATCGCCAGGTCATGGAGTTTTTGAGCGATTATTTTCAGGCCTATGGATATGGCACAGTTTTTGCCGCACCGGATCATATAGCATGGAAAGACAATAAAGCCATATGTATTATAGAAGGCAAGGAAGGTTTTATTGACGGTATTGTCCGCTTTTTTCCTCTGGAATGGTTGCCAAATCTTCCCCGTCGAGCAAATTGGCAGGGATATTTTGATTGCCTGACTCCATCCTGCAACCATCCGGTTGCGATATTTACCCAATCGAAACGCTTACCGTTGGTTTGGGATGAATTAGGTGTGGATGTTTCCACATGGAAAAAACTATTGCCTGAGACAAGAGACCCTAAATCCATCAAAAAACAGGATAACGATTGGATATATAAACCTGCTTTAGGAAGGGTAGGGGAAGGTATTTCCATTAGAGAGGCAATAACTGAAAAAGAGCTAAAAATTATCGAAAAAATTGCACACAGGGGACATGGCAGCTGGATAGCCCAGCGAAAGTTTGCCAGCCAGCCATTGACTGATATAAACGGTGAAACCTTTCACCTGTGTGTAGGAGTGTTCACAGTTGACGGAAAAAGTGCGGGCTTTTACGGAAGAATAAGCCCGTACCCAAGAATCGATGATAGAGCAAAGGACATACCCATATTGGTTTCGAAGGGAGGAAAAACTATTGAGGGATAATATAGAAGTATATAAAATTTGGGCACCCGATGATTCTTTGTGGTCACCGTGGGCTAAGCCTGTTTTATTTATGCAATCGGCTGAAATAATCTTCAAAAAAATAGAATTACCTGAAATAAACTGGATGCCTGGTCTGGAAAAAGAAACTATGATTGTTGTTGATCTTCCGGATCGAATCGGAGTACACGAAAGTCTCGCATTGGCGCGTTTAGGTTATCGTCCGGTTCCCCTTTATAACGGAGTGGACGGCCGTACCTATAAAACGGCTGTCAAAGTAGATAAAATTGCAACAGCCCTGTTTGAGGGTACTTACATACTTGAAGAGTCGCACATAAAACCCGATGCTCCTCCGGTATTCATGCTTGATTCCAACAGAATGAAAGGAAAAGCAAAGGTTCCGGGCTCTTATGATAACCGCTGGTGTGTGTTCCCCCAGGATATGCCGTCAGCTGCGTTTCTGAAAAAAGCAGGGATTTGCAAGGTAATTGTGCGTTCTGACAAAATCGAAAACGATTTATCACATATTTTGCTTCGTTATCAGCAGGAAGGGATTGAAATTTATTTATGCAATGGTGAAAAAATCAAAAAAGTTTCAGTGGTAAAACCCTCAAAATTCAGAAGCCTCTCTTACCGCTTCAAAGTAATCCTGGGCTTGACCAGAAACAGTGCCGGTGGTTTCGGAGGAAGAATCCCAGAACCGACACAAAGCAGTTCCAGAGGCCGGTACTACGGATACGGTTGATATTCTGCAAGTAATGGAAGTTGGACAAATATCTTTTGATTGGACAAAGGAATTGAATTTTTTCAATTCCTTTGTCTGCCTAATAAAAGCCTTTATATTTATGAACTTCCAAAATACGCTTTTATTGTTGAGGTTTTGCAAAATATATGCTAATATAAATGTTAATTGCAAAAAAGGATTTATACATCTTATGGCTAAGATTTATGCTTTTGTGAGGGGGGATTTGCCATAAAAAGATCATTGTTTGCTTTTACTTTAGCTACAATTATGCTTGCATTAATAACAACCGGATGCTCAAAAAATATCAATGTTCGTTCTTACAACGCAGTTTGTGACCTTTATCTGGAAGGGCTGCCGGAAGAGTTCAAGCAATTACCTGAAGCACTAAGAAATGATCTTAATATCTCTATAACTTTAAGAAACGTATCATCAAATAAAAAACACAATATCAAACTCAAAGCCGCTGACAATTATCGCAAGTCTGTATATTTAATACCAGGAACCTATGAAGTCCAAAAACCGTTTTTATACGAACAAAGCCTTGCAATGTTTCGAGTAGAAACAACCGTCACTTCCATTTCCGTCGCAAAAAACAGCCGAGCTGAAGTTCCGATAAAAGTTTCCAATCCTTCGAATTTTATAAACACAATGAAAAACAACCAGCCAACGGATGAAATTCTCAATGCAGATATCTACTCCAGAAAAGTACAGTATAAAGGCAAAATAATAGACTTAAACAAGATCAAGGAAGTAATGTCGTTTAACCTTGCCAGTAATTCTAAAACTCTATCTCCTTCAGAGACTTACCTAATTCCGTCTTCCGACAATCCAGGGGTGTCAATAATTGTGCAAAACCTGACGAGCACCTCTATACCTGTCAGCAAAGCAACACTAACCGGTGTATACTTTACTGGCAATAACGTTGTTTTACCTAAAGGTATTACTTTAGGATCAAATTTGCGTGATATTGTTCATGCCAAAGAGGGAAAACTGGGAACACCGGACTATTGTATGGGATCAGCGTTGATAGGCTTTGAAATTGACGGTACAACTCTGGTTTACATAGATAAGGATTCCGGTGACCGCATAAGTTTTTATATTAAACTGGGCGATACGTATGTAAGCTCAGTAAAATATGAATTTGCCAAATACGAGTAGAAGGAGTATATAAAATGCCATCAAATATTTCACCCGTTCTGAAAATACTTAAAATCAATATATTGGCACTACTGGCTTTCCCGTTATTACTAATTTCAATAGCTTCAAAACTGATAATGAAAGCTTTTGAAAAAACATTGGTTTTTATGGGAGTCGCTGCTGCCATTTTTATATTGTTTCTGTTAAATATTATAATTAACTCTTGGGGTGGATTTTTTGAAAATCTTGCTTTAATAATAGGTTTATTAGTTTTTTTCGGCGGTATCATCGCTCTAATCTTCATAATCCCTATTTTATTAGGAAGCATTGCCTTAGCAGCATTTTCTTTCATTTCCATAATTGTGAATGCTATCTTAGCTATTCTGTTTGAAATAAGCTATGCCGGTTATTCAAAATTATATGATATTTGCAAATGTGACTATAATGACCTTTCCGATGAATGTCAATCAAAATATCCGACTTTTGCTTGCGTGTTCTGGCATTTGCTGCGGGCATTCAATTTTTTAATTATAAAACTATTCTCTTTTACTTGGCCTTTATCCATAGTAGTCTGTGTTGGCTTTATCGGCTATTCGATATATTTTGTTTCCAGTAAAGTGCAAAATACATTTGGAATAGGTATCTTCGCATACTTAAAGCTGTTTCCGCTTATTCAAACCGTATTCGCAGTACTCTATTTCTTAGTTTTAGTAATCGGAATCGCTATAATTATTCTCTCGCTCGGTGCAGAGTGGAGTGAATGGGGACAGATGCTAAGTCTCTCCACCCAAGATTATGATAGCTATATTCAAATGCAGTTATCGGAAATTGAGCCGAATTTCCTGGATAATTCCTTTGAAGAAGGGAAAAACGCACAACGGTGCCAGCAATATATAAATACCCTGGAAGAATTAATCAATGATTTTGAAGATTTAAAACAGCAAGTGGATGCAGCAATGTGTATTAAACATGATCCGGTCATTGCCTATAAATTCAGCGAATATGTAAACCTTTTAAACGAACTGTCAAAGCAACTATCATCCAAATCCAATATCAATCCTAAAATCTTTGAACTTAAGTTTATACCTCAAATTGAAAGAGCAAGCCGATTATCAAAAGATATTATTAAAGATACGCTGCGAATCATCAACAAGAACGTTTCCTCGGCAAATAAGGCCCAGAAGGTTTTTGACTTTTTTGAAGGCTGCTCAACTGAAGAAGAACTGAAAAAGAGATATAAAGCACTGTGTAAGGTTTACCATCCTGATGTTGGCGGACATGAAGAAACTTTCAAATTATTGCAGAATCAGTTTGAAGAAAAAATGAAAGCTGTCAAAGTTTAGATTCCAAAACAAATTAATATTTCAATTTTGGCATTTTTCAAGGTTTTTATCTGCTGATAAAAACCTTATTTTTTTATTGAAGAAATTATTAGTAAAAAAATTGTGCGTTCCGATAAAATACAAGACGATTTGTCACATATTTTGCTTCGATATCATAAGGAATCGAAATTTTCTTGTGCGACAGTAAGAAAATAGAAAAAGCTTCTGTAACTAAGCCTTCAAAATTTAGAAGTCTCTCATACCGCTTCAAAGTAATCCTGCGTTTGATTAGAAACAGTACCAGAGGTTTCGGCGGTAAAATGACCCGATCCGATTGAACCCAGTTCCGGTGGTGGGTAGTACTATAGATATAGTCAGTATATTATTTTAAAATCCTTTTCATTCAGAAGTCTGTCAATCAACTCTTCACACTTAAAAGATTCATATCTTTGTTGTATGTCATATTCACCTACAAAAAAGACGTTAACATTTCCTTTAAAAGCCGATTTCATTATTTCAATCATATCATCTCTATTGGTTAGTACCCCATCCCTATACATTTTGTATACCAATGAAGATGTTGTCAATTGATAGGGCTCTTTTCTTCCATGGTGTTTTAAAATATAATCGTTTACACTTATTACCTGAGACCTTATCCTCATATCGTCGCTCAGAAAAAAATACCGTCCCATAGGAATTCTTGTTAGAACTATTATACAAATAAGTATTAATTCCTCCGCTATACTGTCCCCTTCGCTTTTATGTGCTCTGGCATATTGAAAAAAAGCAGTGAATAGCTCTCTATCCCCAGGATTTGTACCTTTAAGCTTGCCGGACATACGCTTGTCCATTTTCTCAATAATTTCACTTGTCTTCCCCTTATATTTGCATACTTCTTTAATGGCATACCCCAACAATCTGTTGGCTTCCTCGGTACTTATATTTAATACCTCTTTCAAACAATCATATACTAATTCTTCATCGAAAAGAACAATTTTAAATCCATTATCGCTAAGTTCCTTAAAATATTGTATCTGAGACTGATGTAACTCAAAGGAATTGGCCGTCAATTCCATCAATACTGTCCTGGTTATAAATATTACATCAGCTTTGCTTTTCAAATAATTAATTATAATCTGACTGTTGGCCGAATTGGAATGATGCAAAACAGAGCATGTATCATAAAACAAGTAATTATGTGTTCTGGCAAAGGCATCAACCACTTCATCTTTTCTATATATCATATATCTTTCGAAGGAACTGAAATTTAAAGGAATCACTTGATACTTTTTGGCCATATTAGTCTTTTTTCCTTATAATAGAATATATTTTTTCTATTTCGCCAATAATCCGGTTAAAATTATACTCAGACATCAGTTGTTTTTCTACCAAATCAGTTCCTTCAATTTTCAGCATTTCCAACAAAAAAGGCATTTCATCTTTGAAAGTAGGTTCAAGTATATCCTTGTCCAACCATAAAGAATCAAATAGCTCTTTAATTTGTTTGTCCTCATATTTCAGCAATCCTTTAACCTCTTCAACCTTTTCCAATATCTCTAATTCATAAAGACGTATTAGTACCGCAACAAAAGGAGAACTGAAATAGTTCATCAGTTTTGCGACTATTTTTTCAATTTCCTTATTATCATCTTTATACAGATCATACATTTTTCTAAACTCTACTTCCGGCATCAGCAAATTTGCTGCAAAAAGGTTTGCCTTACATTCATTATCATTAGAAGCGTAATCCTGATTAAAATGTACTTCTCTTTTTTCATTGAGATATTCCGGTACTCCATTAAGAATATGGTATATATCGTGGCAAAAAGAAAAATACATTTTGTTTCTTGGTTGACTTGAATTCAGAAGCAAATACTTGCTATAGCCTGTATCCAAAAAAACAGCCCCAAAGTCTTTGTCGGCCAATGGAACTTGAAAAATTAAAACACCCAGTTTTTCTCCAATTTCTTTCATGATTTTTGGAATATTTCCGTCCCATCGAACCTTATCATTAAAGATTTTAATGCTCTCTTTTACATTGGCGGTATAGGTTCTGTTTTTGATAATAATTTCTTTAAATCTTTTAAAATCCATAATCCGAAACCTCTAAAGCATCTTTTTGTAATTTCCTCCGAACTCCGAGAATTGCATCTATATGCTCCAATAAATCAAAAACTTGGTTAGCTAATTTTTCCTTGTTCTCGTCCACAGCCCCCATATAGAATGCTATCGAAGCAGAGTCTTTATAATCTGGGGTTGATAAATCCAGTTTTTCCTGGAGGAAATATTTGATATCTTTATCCAAAGCATTTGATAAAGATTGCATATCTTCATACGTAACAGGCTGAACACTGTTAAGAATTCGCGATAGTTTATTCTTTTCTATCCCGGTGCGTTTAACTATAAATGCCTGTTTAATTCCATAATGGTCAATATACTCATTAAAATTTTGTATAAATAAATTTTGCGTATAATCAGTCATGTTAATCCCTCCTTATATATTGTATCATATTTTGATACAATAATTCAACTTTTGCAAAATAATTAAAATATTCTAACTTGTCAGTTTATAAAAACTATATATTTGTATTATATATTGATATTTATTAGTCCACTATTTCCGTATAGAGATAGGACATTACTTATTTAAATTTAATAATTGATAAAAATTTACGATATATTGTATAAAAAACCTTAAAGATGCAGAAATTTATTCCTATTTGCTTTAAAAAAAGAACAGCTTACACTGTTCTATTTATCATATTCTCCTATCAAAACTTAAGAGCTTCCCCGTTCCAGAAAAGGTATATATACTTCTCCTTGACTTTCTTTCCGGAAAGCATCTCCAAAGCCCTGGCATAATAGTGAATCTGTACCCTGTACCTCTCTTTAATCATTTCAACATTGCCTGGAGATACATAATCGGTTTTATAATCTACCAGCACAATACCATCCGGTTCTTCAAAGTAGCAGTCAATAACACCTTGGAGAAGAATTGTCTCGCCGTGGCAGACCGCGTCCCCCATTTCTCTGTACAGCTCATAGCAAGGAATTTCTATATTGAACGGTACCTCCCGGTTTATACTCTTTGAAGTCAGCATTCTCTTTCCAAGAGGAGATTTCAGGAACCGCCGGATTCTGTCGGTATCCACAGTTTTTGCCTGCTGCTCGGTCAGTAAATCCCTTGCCACCATTTCTTCAATCTGGGCTTCAATATCTTCCCTGTTGTAATCCAAATGCTGCATGACAAAGTGGAGTATCGTACCTTTCTCTGCATAGCTCAGGCCCTTCTTCCCTTCCAAAAACATGGGCTTCTTTATTAAAGTCGGAAGGTAGTCAGGAAAATCCATGGCCTCCTCAGAAACCATTATATTATAACGTCTTTTAAGTTCGGTCACCGAAACCTTTGCAGGTATCCTGGAAGCTTTTGCATAGGCATAATTCCAGCTTAACCTTCTGACTATTTCTTCTGTATATTCTGAAGGTTCTTCTGATTCTTCCAAACTGTCCAGCCACTTGATGAATTTACTTTCCACCTGGTCATCTGAAACCCTGCCATTTTGCATATCACTTTTATTCCATATTTTTATACTCCATATCGAAGGATCATCCCAAAGCTGCCCGTTGAAATCCTTTTCTATACTTACGCTGTCCCGAAGCTCACCGCAGTTTTTGTGCCTTATCAGCGCCGGACCGATCCAGTCCAGGTAATTGGCAGCTTTTATCATCTCATAGGACGGAAGCTTTTCCTCCTGAACTTCTGCACTGGCTAACCACTTCCCTACCGTCTTGCCTGCATCTTTTACTGCTCCTGTAATAATAAGCTTTTCACGGGCTCTGGTCAAGGCAACATATAATATTCTCATTTCTTCCGAAAGGGTTTCGGCTTTAATCTTTTCCCGGATAGCTTGCTTGGCTGCCGACGGCCATGACAGACGCAGTCTGTGATCCACTACATCAGGGCCAAAGCCCAGGTCCTGGTGCAAAAGTATGCTTTTATTCATATCCTGCATATTGAATTTCTTTCCACAGCCGGCAAGAATCACAACAGGGAACTCCAGCCCTTTGCTTTTGTGGATACTCATTATACGTACCACATTATCATTCTCTCCTAGAATTTTGGCGCTCCCCATATCACCTCTGCTGCTTTTTAATTTGTCTATAAAGTTTATAAAATTGAACAGCCCTTTATAACTGGTTTCTTCAAATTGCCGCGCCCTCTCGAATAACTTTCTCAGGTTTGCCTGACGCTGCTCTCCTGCCGGCATGGCTCCCACCATGCTATAGTACCCGGTGTCGTTATAAAGGTGCCACAGCAATCGATTAGTAGACATATACAGCGACATTTCTCTCCACTTCTGAAGTTTTTCAAGAAATGCCAAAGCTTTAGCCGCCGTTTCTCCCTGACCGCTTTCAGCCAGCTTTTTCATTGCCTCATACAGCAACGCCTTTTTGTCAGCAAGCCTCAACTCCGCCAATTCATCGGTGGTAAAACCTACAATTGGTGAACGCAGCACCGATAGCAAAGGAATGTCCTGTAATGGATTGTCTATAATCTGCAAAAGGGACAGCATTACCTGCACTTCCACCGTTTTGAAAAGACCGGTTCCGGTATCGGCAAAGACTGGTATTCCCATCATAGACAGCTCATCCACAAAGACCTCCGCCCAATTCCTTGTAGTCCTCAATAGTATTACAATATCGCGGAATTCCAGCTTGCGGTATTCATTTTTGTTCTTGTCAAAAACAGAAAAATGCCGTCCCTCTTCATCCGGTTTCATCATTTCAAGTATTCTCCGGGCCACCAGTCTTGCTTCACACTGGACATTGTCAAGCATTTCCTCATCTGTCTCATCCTCGTCCCCGTTTTGTTGCCCTTCCTCACTTTCATTTTCAAAGGCAGTCATATCTTCTTTATCTCCTGTCTGAATCAGGTGAAGTTCTGCTTCTCCACCAACAATCATATCTTCTCTGTCCTTTTCAGGGAAAACCGCTCCCGGATTCAATGCTTCAGTATCGGTATAATCCAGTTCCCCAACGCTTACCGACATAATCTGCTTAAACAGGAAATTAACCGCATCAACCACTTCCTTGCGGCTTCTGAAATTTTTAAAGAGTAAAATTTTACGATAGGGGTTCCCTCTATCCGGTGAATAAGTATTGTACTTTTCCAGGAACAGCTCGGGTTTTGCCTGACGGAAGCGATAAATGCTCTGCTTGACATCTCCCACCATAAATACATTAGGCCTTACTGTGTCCTTCCTGGATATCATTCCAATGATATTCTCCTGCACCAGATTACTGTCCTGATATTCATCCACCAAAATCTCTTCAAAACGTTCCTTGTAGCCGAGAGCCACTTTAGACGGTTTTACGCTCCCATCTTCCGCTTTTTCAGTAAGGATTTCCAGGCAGAAATGCTCCAGGTCATTAAAATCCACCACAGATTTATAGTTTTTCTTTTTTTCATATTTTTGGGCAAGCTGTTTTACCAAGCCTGCAAAATATTTCATTTTGGGATACAGGTTTTTCATATCAATTATGATTTCTTCCGAATCGGATATAACTATCTTTTCCCGTAACTTTTTTATTTCCTGCTTTACATCGTCCCTAATTTTCTTTACAATTTCCTGTTTGCCCTTGTCGACTTCCTTCCCGCAACGGGGAAGTGTCGCAAACTCAATGTTATTTATTGCATTAAAAATACTGTCCCATTGTGTTTTTCCGCTTTCATTAAATAGTTTCAAAACAGCCTCAATGTTGGCAAGGTCGTCCATGTACACTGCCTGGTATTTTTCCAGCCCTTGAGCGTATTTCAGTATATCCAGTGCATGGGTCATCATTTTTTTCAGGCCTTCAAATTCAATCTTTACAGTATCCAAAAGCACCTTTCCCCAGGGTGTTTCTCCAAAATCCGTCCCATCCGGAACGTTTAAATTCTCGGTCATTTTTTCCAGCCATTCTTCCGGCCATGGACTGCTTTGAATGAAATCATACAAACTTAATACCATATCCTGAAGTGCTCTATCATCCCTGTTACCTCCATAGCACTCCAAAAGCTCAAAAAATTCGGCATTTCCAATTTCGTATTGTTCATCAAACACTTCACTTAAAGCCTCCAGCTTCATAAGCTGGCTTTCGGTTTCATCAGCAATTCGAAACCCCGGATCTATGTTAATCTGCTGAAAATTGCTGCGTATCACGTCCAGGCAAAAGGAATGGATGGTGGTAATACTGGCTTTCCCCAACAGCGTAAGCTGCCTTTGAATATTGACCGAACCGGGATCCTTTTCCACTCTTTCGGAGATGGCTTCTGCAATTCTTTCCCTCATTTCAGTGGCAGCAGCGTTAGTAAAGGTAACCACCAGAAGCTTGTCAATATCTACTGGATTTTTTTCATCGGTGATTTTGCGTATAATTCTCTCCACCAGCACCGCAGTTTTTCCTGCACCTGCCGCAGCAGCTACCAGTAGATTTCCGTCATTTCCGGTAATGGCTTCCCATTGTTCTTCGGTCCATTTGTTCTTTTCACTCATTTCTTAATCCACCTTTACACCAAACTTTTACTGAAAACCATCAGCTTTCGGAATCTGAAAAAAACTCTGCCTTTTCTTCCTCTTTTGCCATCAGCTTCCATATTTCTTCGTTGTCTTTATCGTAAAGGAGCTTGTAAGAGTTTTCTTTCATTGCAGTATCAAACTGGCATACCGATAAAAAACTGCAGTATTTGCAGGATGTGGTCCCCTTCTTTTTATATGGCTTTATGGACACATTTCCTTTCATAATCTCATCGCACAAATCTTTCAAAAGCTTTCTTATATATTTTCGAAGCAGCTTGAACTGTTCCAGTGTGGCTGCTGAGGTGTTTTTCCCCAGAACGTCCCCCTTGTTGATGGTAGCAGGTATTATCATGGAAGTACCTTCAATGCTGTTATCCATTGCCCGGATCAGCTTTACATCTGCCAGCAAAAGGCCTCTCATTCTCAGCTGCCTCATAATTGCTTTTTCAACCTCTTCTTCCGTCATTCTGCCGCTTGTCCTAATTATCGGATCATCAATCTTAAAATACAGTACACCTCCGGGAAGCATCGACTTGTCTGATGTTTTATCACTGTTTTCCCAAAGGGCATCCATATAGGTAATCAATTGAATCTGCAGTCCATAGAATACATCCGACAATTTGAAATCCTTGCTGCCCGATTTGTAATCAACAATTCTTAAATAGGTGCCGTCCTCAGTTTTCAGTTCATCCACCCGGTCAATTCTCCCTGTAAGGTAAATTTTTTCACCGGAATCCAGCTCAATTACAATGGGAGGATACTGCCCTTTTTCTCCGAAAGAAACTTCATATGCCACAGGGTTAAAACTGCTTCTTCGAATGTGTTCGGCAATAAGCCAGATGGCTCTTGTCATTACACGTTTGAGCCTTATAATAAGAGCGGTATACCTTTTGGAAGTAGCCACTCCCCACCCCTGCATTTTCTCAAGCATTTCATCCACGATTTCCGAAACCTTTGCACTGCACCATTCTTTATCAAAGCTTCTCCAGGAAATATCCCCTTCGGAAACAAGCTTTGAAAATCTTTCAATGACAGCATGCATAAATGTGCCCACATCCGGCGGACGCAAAGAGAATACTTGCCGTTCTTGTACTCTAAGTCCATACTGTACATAAAACGCAAAGGGACAGGTTGCGTATTTTTCCAGTCTGGATATACTGGAAAACGCAGGATTCCCGTAAAGCTCAATAATTTTATCATGACTTACCGGCTGCGCCAGGTTTTTATATCGGAAAGCACTCCGGAGTGTATTACATTTCTGCTTCCATTCTTCCTGAGCTGCAAACCAGCGGTATGTTTCCTGCCAAAGAGAATTGATTTCTTTTCCATCCGCTTTTTGCCGTAAAGCTGTTATCATGTGCTTAAATGCAGATGTACTGCAGGACAAAAGTTCCATTTCCTCCGATGCCGAACCGGAAGAAAGGATATTGCTGGTTTCAGTAATGTCAGGAAACAGTTTTCGAAGCCGGGATATAACTAAGGAAGGCCGTAAAGTCCTACCCTCATGGTCTGCAATAGACCAACTGATCCTCAAATAACTTCCGGCCGTGGTCAATGCCCTATATACCAGGTACTGCCCGTCAAAAGCCTGTGTCCTTGTATCGTTGGCCAGTTGGATCCCGGCGTTGTTAAGTGTAACTCTGTCCCGATCCGAAAGAATGCCTTCTTCCACTTCTGTAGGCGGAAATATTCCATCATTGGACCCTAATACATACAGCGCTTTTACCTCATGGCTTCTTGAGCGTTCCAGGTTTCCTACAAGCACCTGATCTAAAGATGCGGGAATCAATCCAATTTTATACTGTTCAAAGGCAATCTTTAGCAGATTGGCAAACCGCTCAATTCCAATTGATTCATCCCCCATAACCTCTACAATCTGGTCAAAAACCTCCATGACTATATTCCAGACCTGGGAATATTCATTGGCAAGGTTCAGGTTTCCAGCCTCTCTGAACTTTTCAATACTGTCTTCTATTTTCTCCGGAACCCCAAGGGTGCAAAGAAAATCATAAAGGCTTTCACACAATTCAGAGGCTTTTATACGTCCCCTGGTTTTCTTCCTGAAATCCATCAGCGGTGCTAAAACCTGCGCCCGGATGTGATTGATATCTTCAAGCATTTCCTCTTCATCCTCAAGGCTTCTGTCATCGGGAAGTAGCCCACGAACCATTTTCCATTCCCCTTCTTCAGTCCACCGGCTGCCCCTGATGCCACAAACCAGGACAAAATTCTCCAAACGGTCAATACTGTCCTGGTCAATGCCGGTCAAGCCGGTTTTGAGATAACGGAACACCGCTTCATAGGACCAATTCTCAATGAAAATATCCAACATGGACATAATCAGCCGAACTAAAGGATGATTGGATATATCCACCTTCCGGTCAATAAAACAGGGTATGCCATATTCGGAAAAAACAGCTTCAATCAGCTTTTCATAACCTTCAAGGTCTCCCGTAACCACGGCAATTTCCCTGTAGCGCATTCTTCTGTCCCTGCACAGCCTAATAATATCCCTGGCACAGGCTTCAACTTCAGAAAAAATATTTATGGAAGAAAAGAGGGATATATCCCTGGTCTTTCCGTTATATTTTTTATAGGGATATGTGTAAAAATACCTCTCTAGATGGGAAAGCTCGGGACTTTCGCTAAAGCGGTACAACGGCTCTTTATCCAATATAACAGCCGACTCCAAATCAATATTATTTTCCTCTGCTATTTTTACAAGCTTCCTATATGCCTTCTTAACCGGTGAAAAGATATCGGTATCACAACAAACTTCTTCCGTATCAAGGCAATCGGTGCAAAAACTAATATTAACTCTCCGAGCCTTTATCATTAACTGTCCGATCATTTCATATTCCTGAGGAGTAAACCCGTTAAAACCGTCAATCCAAATCTCAGCCCCGTCATAAAGGGAAGTGGAGCTAAGCTTTCTTGCTGCCGTGATCAGGTCATCATCCGGATCTCTGTACTTTTCTGCAAGGTTCTTCTCAAACAAAGTATATATTGCAGTCAGATCCATTAGTTTGTTTTTCAAAGGATCTTCCTCTTCAAGCTTTTTTGCGACATCTTCCAAAGCTTCCGGAGTCACATTATATCTCTTAAATTCAGTAATCATGGAAGACAATATATTAACAAATCCTTGCCGGTCGGTAGTTTTGGAAAACACCCGAAATCTATCCCGCATTTTATCCAGAATCCTGTAAAGAATCATGCATTTGCCTGCCTGATGCATATGCGGATAGGTAATGCCACCTGTTTCATTGAAGATTCTGTAAGCCATGCGGCGAAAACTCAGTACCTCAGTCTTAAGAATACCTCCTGTTCCAAGCACTGTAATAAGATCCCTTTCAGCCTGAAAGGAAAACTGCTCAGGAACCAGCAAAATCAACGGATGCGTAACTCCATCCGCAAGCTTTGTTTTGATTTCCTCAAGACAAAAACGGGTTTTACCGCTGCCCGCCCTACCGTATATAAACCTTAAACTCATATGTTCTAGCTCCAATATCCATGTATTTTAATTCTAAACTTTATTTTAGCATATAATTTTTGTAATAAGACAAACAGTATTCAGCTGAATAGTTATATAATTGCTATCCATCTATAATAATTGCTATATTGTTTAAAAATATTTATATAATTTAACATCAAATTATTACATTTTACAGCCATTGCACTTTATAGTTCACCAAAGATTTGTTGAATATGAGTCAAACATCCTTTTTCAGCCACAAAACCCGCTTTTCCTTCTATTTATCTTCTACCTTCAGTCCTAATATTTTTTTTAAAAGTAGTAAGTCATCTTTTATTGATGAGGAAAAAGAAATATTTTTAATCATGTATACAAAGACATACACATTTGCAATTATGAGATAAATGTCTTTTAAATCACAAACTGTTTTATTTAGCAAAATGTAGTCTAAGCTTCCGCCCAATACTATTTTATCTGTAATGGAACAAATAGATGCTGAAATAAACAATGCTAATATCAATTTTGTATGGAAATTCAAATACCCTAGTTTGTAAAAACGATAATACAAAAATATTAAAATTAGTAGTAATAAAAAATTTATTACTATTAAAACAGAATTACTTACTCCCATGCCTAACTCTTTATTTAAAAATGACATTTGAGTTTTGTTGATCAATGGCAGAAAACCTACAAATCTATTAAATAGTAGTATTTTAGTATCCATAAAGTTATTATATATTACATACTTAATTATTAGATCAATTGCTGTAAGTAAAATAACAATAAACATTTGGACCTCCCTTAATTCTTTTAATTTATTCTATGATATTATTTTTGTAGTAAGTTTCGAGAAATAAATCCTTTTCCTTTATAGCAAAAATGTAACTCTCTCCCTTTACATTTATTTTCAGTTTAGAATTTGCTAATGCAAGGAAATTGAACCCCGCTTCTGTTTCTTCAATATTTTCAATGTCACAAAAATTTATAATTCTTTCTAGAAAACCGGCATAGTAAATATTTATACCTTTATCATCAACAGTACAATAAGAAGTAAATATAAATATTAATGAAATGATAAAAATAGGTAAATATAAAATAATCACCACTATAATTGCTTCTTTCAAAGAAAATACTACTGACTTACTTAAACTTAAAATCATTGTAGCTATAAAAAAAGGTAATACTAAATATAATAAATATAAAAATTCCACTTTAAATTTAAATTTCAAGATATCACATCCTTTTATTTACAACTCCGAAACCATTTGTTTATTTTTTCCACATATTAATATATTATTAATAAATAATCAAACAAGTCAATCTAACTATTTTTGATTAAATATCATATTTTACTTATGTGTTTTAGTCTTTTTTTAGAATTTAGAAGATACGAAAAAACGAAAAATGAAAGTGTATTAATCTTAAAATATCAATTTTTATAACTGAAAGGTAAAGTTAATATGGCAAAATACAAAAGTAAATACATATTTTAGTTGATGTTACAAATTATAAAAAGTAAAGTTTATAATAAAATTTCAATTTTTATATAAGCTATTTTTTAATAAATGTCACTATTTTTACAAATTAATTCTGTTAAAATCTAATTTTATCAGTCTATCAGATCTATTTTTTCCAGCAGCCAGTACAATATTTTCTTTGACCCTGTTACAACCTGTGCTTCACAAACCATACCTGACTTAATTTCCTTGACTTCTCCTTTATAACTTTTCATTTCATGATTATCAAGAGTAGCTTCAACTATATAATAGCTTACACCGTTTTCGCTATCAATCCTCGCATCAGTGCTTATCTTTTTCACTGTTCCATCAGCTTCTCCATATTCACTGTAAGGTAGTGCAAGAAAACGGTATTTTATTCTCTGCCCTTCCTTTACTTCTGCAATATCCTTATTATTCACCATTAATTGTACTTTGTACTGAGTAGCTGTATCCGGTACAATTGCAGCAATTTCTACTCCACTTTGCAAATAGTCTCCTTTGCTTATCTCCACATAAAGGTTTATCGTACCATCTATTGGTGCTTTTACTGTTGCTTCTTCAATAGTCATTTCAAGTTTTTTAATTGCACTTCTGGCTTGATCCAAATTATTCTGATTTGCAATTAATGCATCTTCTATTTGTACCAATGTATCTATCTTCATTTTCTCCATCTTAATTTCCGGATTCTGACCCTTATCATTTAATTTTTTAAGAACAGACTTTGCTTTTTCCATTGATACGCTCACTTCATCAATGCTTTGCTCATTTTGTGTTATTGATGCTTTAAGGTTCATCATATATTCGTTTTTATATTTATCCAAATTCAAAGTAGCAATATCCATCTCGTTTTTTGCCGTTTCCAGTTCTTGTTTCGATATCGCATCCAATTCATAAAGCTTTTTTAAACTAGAATAGTTATCAGCACATTGTTGTTTTTTCATCTCAAGCTGTTTAACATTCAATTCATAATCATTATAGCGGTTGAAAAATTCAACTTCAGATTCATCAAAAAGGTTTTTTCCAACTTTTATAGATTCTTCAAGCAGCTTTAACTTTTCGAGTGTATCACTTACTTTTTTATAATTAATTTGCGCTGACTTTAATGATAATTCCATTTCATTTTTCAATTGCTCAGTATCAAGTCTCTGGTTAGTATATTCTTCGTTACTTACAGTTCGGCTAATTTCATATTGCTGATAACGGTTATAATAATCAGCCTCATCTATATTTTTACTGTCAAACAGATTCTTATTTTCCATTATACTTTGCTTAAACTTAATCAAGTTTTTATTTTCAGTTTCAAGCCGTTTTATCTGATTTTCATACACTGTTTTTTCTGCCAATATTTTATCAATTCCAATCGAATACAGTACATCACCCTTTTTTACTTTCTTTCCTTCTTCAAGGTTATTTATTTCAACATATCCCGTAACAGAATTTCTTATCGTACTTATTGTATCTCCTGGTCTTACCGAACCGGTCGCCTTTACATAATTATCAATTTCTCCAAAATACGCCCATGTTAATGCTACTGCTATTATTGCAAGCACTATATATATAAAACAAGTCATAAAAAAGTGAGGTTTTGCTTCAAGCATCTCACGGCTATCTGTTAAATCATTAATATTTTGGATATATATCTTCATTTTATTTCACCTCCCTTGTTGCTGCCGTTTCAGAAACTGCCTCTGCTAATGGGTTAAAAGATTCTGACGCTTCTGATAACTGCTCTTTCCACAGTCTGTAATAAACACCTTTCTTGTCAATCAACTCCTGATGTGTTCCGCTTTCAACAAACTCACCTTTGTCCATAACATAGATTTTATCACACCTCATAATAGTAGATAGCCTATGTGCAATAATCAATGTAGTAATTCCCTGTGTATGTTCATTTATAGTTTTTTCAATCGCCTTTTCTGTAATTGAATCAAGATTACTGGTTGCCTCATCCATGATAAGAATATCCGGTTTCTTTAGCAGCGCTCTTGCTATAGCTAACCTTTGTTTTTGTCCCCCTGAAAGGTTTGATCCATTCTCTTCCAACATAGTCTCATAACGTAATGGCAATTCATTTATAAAATCATGGGCTTTTGCCATTTTTGCTGCTTCTATAACAGTTTCCATGTCTGCATTTTCTATACCAAGTGTCAGATTTTCATAAATTGTTCCGCTGAATAGGAATATATCCTGAGAAATATAGGCTATTTTTTCGCGCAGATAATTCATATTTATATCTTTTAAGTTATATCCATTTATAAGGATTTCTCCTTTTTCCCATTTATAAAGGTTTAACAACAACTTTACCAACGTTGTTTTACCGGAACCGCTTTCTCCAACAAAAGCAATTTTTTCACCACTATTAATTGTTAGATTAATATTTTTTAGCACTAATTGCCTGGTTCCATATCTAAAGTCAACATCCTTAAACTCAATACGTCCCTTTAAAGACTTTGGTGTAATCTTCTTATCCTCGTTCTCACTTTTTTCAATTTCAAGATCCAGTATTTCTCCCAACCTGTCCGAAGCGACAATTGCCGTCTGCATCATTGGCTGTAAATTAATTAAGTTTTTTATCGGGTCAAGAAAATATATAAGCAGTGCATTAAAAGACAGCAACTGTCCAACTGTCATATCTCCCTTGATAACTCTATATGCACCCACCCAGAGTATTACTACGCCTCCAATAGTGGCAACAAAGTCAGTTAATGAAGTTTGCAGATTGCTTATCCAACCGCCTTTAAATATACTTTTCAATAATCTTATAAATTTCTTTTCAGTTTCAATATTAGCCTTTCTTTCAGCATTAAAAGATTTTATAGTTTCGATACCATTCAAAGATTCAACCAGATAAGATGTAAGCTGGGCACTATCCTCCATCTGTTTTCTATTAATATCCCGTATAGGTTTATTAAACGAAAACACTATAATTGCATAAGCTATAACCATTATAAATGCGATAGCAAATAGATATGCACTTTGAGAATACAGTATAATACCACCTGCAATAGCCATTAATGTATCAATCATTATAGTAAGCGTAGCCCCTGATATAGCTTCTCTCACTTTTGATGCATCCATAAACCTTGAAACTATTTCTCCAACTTTTCGAGTTCCAAAAAAGTTCATCGGCAGCTGCAGTACATGGTTATAGTATCCAAGTATCAAAGAAATATCCAGTTTTTGACTCAGATATAATAGCAGATGTGATCTGAAAGCATTTAGTAATATTTTAAATACATTTAGAAGGATGATTCCAATCGACACAATATGAAGTGTCTTTGAAAGATTATTAGGCAATATGTCATCCATCATAAATTTATAGTAAAACGACCCTAAAATCCCTAATACTGTATAAATTAGTGATGCAAAAAAAATATTAATTATCAGTCTTTTTTGAGGAGCTAACAAACCA
The DNA here is from genome assembly GCF_000237085.1 of Acetivibrio clariflavus DSM 19732. Lineage (GTDB taxonomy): Bacteria > Bacillota > Clostridia > Acetivibrionales > Acetivibrionaceae > Acetivibrio > Acetivibrio clariflavus. Next base: position 3,987,320 of record NC_016627.1, read on the forward strand.
AAAAAGCGTGAAAATATTCCTCTTGTCTCATTCCCTTTCTTAAACTGCGCTGAAGGCACAAGCAATATCAAAATGCCTGTCCATATCATAAAGAACTCTTCAGGTGTATATTTTACCACACCTTTTGCCGGATCAGCTACAATTACTTCCTTTTTTGTTATCTTATGTATAACTACATAGTGCAAAAGACTATTATCAACAACTACATGAGCTATAGCGGGTAATGGAAATTCTGAAAAAAAAGCTTCTTTATCTCCTCGAACAGCCTTCGCAGTAAAACCTAGCTGTTCAGCGGCCTTAATTAAACCATATACATTTGTCCCCTGTCTATCGGTTCCAGCAGTCTCACGAATTTTTGTTATAGGAATTCTTAAGCCATATTGTCTACTTATTGTAGCAAGACATGCTGCCCCACAGTCTGTTATATCATGTTGTTTTATGCAATAATACTTTCTGAACAATTAAATTACCCCATTTTACAATAAATTAATTAGAATTATATAACAAAATCTGTTTTACAGTAACTTATTTATTTTCTTTTATATAATTTAAAATAATATAATCAACTTTCGCACGTGAATAATGTGCACTGAACATTGAAAAATCAATAGATTTGGGCAATAAAAAAATACAAGAACCCCCTTCTATGTGATATAATAGAAGTATCCAAACCCTATTAAATCGACAATTTGGAGGTTCTTGAACATGTCTATTGTATCACAGAAGGTTAAGGAAGAAAATAGATTTTCTTTGACAGTTGATAACTTTTTCAAAATGTTTTCTGTAGGCTATCTGTTAAAAAAGTCAAACGCATATAAAGATAAAGGTATTCCTTGTCTTACGGTATTCAAAGTACTGTTTGAACTTGTTTTTACAGGCAAAAATCTGTTTATGAACTATAAAGCAGAAAGCTTTGATATACCATTTGCAAGGGATGTGGTCTACAGATTCTTAAATTCCATACATATCAACTGGCAAAGATTTTTATATTTGCTTTCTGCAAAGGTCATAAATCATCATATCGATAGATTAACGTCAGATGAACGGGTTGATGCCTTTGTAATTGACGATTCCTTCTACAGTAGGACAAGAAGCAAGTCAGTTGAGCTTTTAAGTTGGGTCAAAGATCATGCTGACGGCAATAAGAATAAAAAAGGCTTTCGTATGCTTACACTTGGTTGGACAGACGGTAATTCATTTATTCCTGTGGCCTTCAACCTTTTAAGTTCAACAAATCCAAGGGTTTGCATTAATCCAGCGAAAAATACTATAGATAAAAGAACCGTTGGTTTTAAACGCCGACAGAATGCCTTAGCCACTTCACCGGAATCTGCTCTGTCTATGCTGGAACAAGCAGTTGCTACCGGTATTAAAGCAAAATATGTTTTATTTGACAGTTGGTTCTCCTTTCCGGCTACTATTATCAAAATTTGTAAGATGAATCTTAATGTGATAGCTATGGTAAAGGATACTCCCAAGATTTACTATAACTTCAATGGTGAAAAAAAATCATTGAGAGAGATATACCGAACTGTCAGGAAACGTAGAGGAAGATCAAAATACCTTGCTTCAGTTATGGTAGAATTACACGATAAAGAAGGAAACCACATTCCGGCAAAAATTGTCTTTGTCCGTGACCGAAGAAACAAGAGTAAATGGCTAGCTCTCATATCTACAGATACTAGTCTTCCCGAAACAGAGATAATCAGGATATACGGAAAACGCTGGGACATAGAGGTATTCTTCAAGATGTGTAAGTCATACCTTAAGCTGGCTAAGGAATTTCAAGGTCGTTCTTATGATATGATGGTTGCCCATACAACTATTGTTTTTTCAAGGTACATTATGTTAGCGGTTGAGAACCGCAATAATACTGATTTACGCACTATTGGTACTTTGTTCTACTATTGCTGCGATGAACTTGAGGACATTAAATTCCATGAGGCACTGCAGCTTATAATAGAGGCTTTAAAAACTACTTTACAGGAAAAACTGCTTTTGACAAAGGAAACAGTCAACGAGTTTCTCAACTACTTTGTCACTTGTTTGCCTGTTCATATCAAGGCAAAGCTATCAGTTGTTTCCTGCGAAAGTTGATATATTAATTTTAAATCATGACCACCCGTAAAACGGGTGGTTTGCTCAGCCCTATAAGGGCGTGTTACCGGCCAGCGCCTAAAGACGCTGGCTTTCACTTCGTTCAAGCCACTTTGCCTTTGTCACTTTTGCAGTCCCTAAAGGGACGAACTTATTACCAACTACCCCTTAAAGGGGTCTTCATACTCTTTCACACTTAACTTATCTATCATTATGTCATGTTTATATTGCTCTTGTATGTATTTCTTAATTGTTGCTTCATTTAGTCCTACTGTACTTACATAGTATCCTTCCGCCCAAAAGTGTCTGTTCCCAAACTTATATTTTAAGTTTGCATGTCTATCAAATATCATAAGTGCACTTTTCCCTTTCAAGTATCCCATAAAGCTTGATACACTCATTTTGGGTGGTATGCTTACTAACATATGTATATGGTCTGGCATCAAATGTCCTTCTATTATCTCGACTCCTTTATATTTGCATAGTTGTTTTATTATTTCCCTTATACTTTGTTTGTATTGATTATAAATTATTTTTCGTCTATACTTAGGTGTAAATACTATATGATATTTACACATCCATTTAGTTCGTGCTAAACTGTGTTCTTTGTTTGCCATTAAAATCACCTTTCCTTTTGTTATTATAGTAGCTTGAACAACTCTATTATAACGGAAAGGTGATTTTTTGTATAACTCCTGTCTCGCACCCGCATAGCGGGTGGTTTTTTGATTCACACGCTTTGCGTGTGAATCAGGCTAAAGCCAATAATAAAAAGGGGCTATTGCATTACGATTACTAATCTGTAATGCAACAGCCCCCTTATTATTAACCTATTTTGTTGTCTGTGCTTCAACAAGCCTTTTACCGCAATATATTTCACGAAGCTTTGGCTTTTCAATCTTACCGGTAGCATTTCTCGGTACCTGGGCAAAAATTACTTTATGTGGACGTTTATAACGCGGCAGTTCTTTACAGAACTCATTTATATCTTCTTCAGTGCAAACTGCACCTTCTTTTAACTCAATTATAGCCGCTGCAATTTCACCCAATCTATTATCGGGAAGCCCTATAACAGCAGCATCTTTTATAGCATCGTGGGTACGTAAGAAGTCTTCTATTTGTACGGGATATATATTCTCGCCACCGCTGATTATAACATCTTTTTTACGGTCAACCAAATATATAAAACCGTCCTCATCCATACGCGCAACGTCCCCGGTATACAGCCAACCGTCTTTAAGTATTTCTGCCGTTGCTTCAGGATTTCTGTAATAACATTTCATTACACCGGGACCTTTGACAATCAGTTCACCTACTTCACCGGGTGCCACAGGTTCCCCATTATCTTTTACAATAGCGGCTTCCCATAGATATCCCGCTTTTCCGATAGAACCAACCTTGTGAAGATTTTCTACTCCAAGGTGAACACAACCCGGGCCGGAGGATTCACTAAGGCCGTAATTGGTGTCATACTGATGATTCGGAAATACCTCTTTCCATCTGCGAATAAGACTTGGAGGCACAGGTTGAGCACCCGCATGCATAAGTCTCCACTGTTCTGTGCGATAATCCTTTAGATTAATTTCACCACGGTCAATAGCATCCAAAATATCCTGTATCCAAGGTACAAGCAGCCAAACAATAGTAGCTTTTTCTTCCGAAACCGCTTGGAGCACCCACTCCGGTTTTACACCTCTTAAAATAACAGCTTTACCGCCAACCATCAAACTACCGAACCAATGCATTTTAGCACCTGTATGATAAAGGGGCGGAATCAACAAAAACACGTCATCCCTGGTCTGCATATGGTGTTTCTGTTCAACAATACAAGCGGAAACCAGTGCCGCGTGGGTATGTAAAATGGCTTTTGGAAATCCTGTTGTACCGGAAGAAAAATAAATTGCAGCATCATCGTCATCTTTCAGTTCAACCGCCGGTGCCGTTGAAGAGCAGTAAGCAACAAGTTTATCATAGCTATCAGCAAAAGAAGGTCTGTTCTCTCCAACGTAGAAAAATGTTTTTACACCATGGAGATGGTCAAATATCTGTTCCACACGTCCAATGAATTCCGGTCCGAATACCAATACATCCGCTTCTGCCAATTCAAGGCAGTATTTAATTTCCTCGGCAGTATATCGATAATTCATTGGCACAGCCAGTGCTCCAGTTTTCAAAATACCAAAATATATCGGAAGCCATTCCAGGCAATTCATAAGCAATATTGCAACTTTATCGCCTTTTTTAATACCTCGGGTTAGTAGAAGATTTGCAAAACGATTTGCCTTTATATCGAATTCTTTCCAGGTCATTTCACGCCTATATTTTTCACTGGGACTTGTCTCAATCAAATTGTATTCTCGCCAAGTAACTGTTCGATCGGGTTGATTGGCCGGATTTATCTCCACCAGGCTAATCTCCGATGGATAAAGCTTTGCATTTCTTTCAAGAAAATCAGTAATTGCCATTTTCTAACATCCTCTCTTTCCCCTCAAAATCATTCATACAAGGTATAAAAATACGCCCTGCATGTTCAAGCAGCACAAACTGCATTAACATAGAGGACGAAAATATGCATTGCCGCCATTATTTGCCCACAGACGGTTTACATAACTTTATAGAACAAACATGTTCCGGCACGTTAACTGGTTTTCCATGTTGCAGTCTACGCAAAAAACGGTAATAAAATTAGTTTAATTCTATCATTGAACTGCATAATTTTCAAGAGTTTACAATAATCAAAATGAATGCATTTTTCGTTAATTCTTTTGACTGTTTTTTAATGGCAATTACATACGGCTATATCAACATTATTTTTCAAAAAGCTTTCGATATTCCCCATACCCTTCTTTTTCCAAGTCTTCTACAGGTATAAAACGCAAAGCCGCTGAATTTATACAATATCTCAAACCTGTTTCCGTTGGACCATCATTAAATACATGGCCCAAATGGGAATCGGCATGTTTGCTTCGTACTTCGGTACGTACCATTGAATAGCTTTTATCCACCTTCTCCACTATATTTTCCCTGACCAGCGGTCTGTCAAAACTCGGCCATCCGCATCCCGAATCAAACTTATCCTTCGAACTGAACAAAGGTTCCCCTGAAACAATGTCTACATAAATTCCTTCTCTTTCATTATTCCAATACTGATTGTCAAAGGGTCTTTCAGTAGCGTTTTCCTGAGTTACCTGATACTGCAGCGGGGACAACGTTTTTCTCAAAGTATCATCATCGGGTTTTGTATATCTCTTTCCGGAAGTATTTCTTACAGCGCAAATTTTCTGAATAAAGGTTTCCCGGCCCGAACCTGCTTTATACCTGTTATAATGGTCCGGATTCTTCAAGTGGTAATCCTGATGATACTCTTCTGCAGGATAAAATTCTTTAGCTTCTATTATCTTTGTTGCAATAGGTCTGTCAAATATCCCTTCGCTCTCTATCTCTCTTTTGGAAGCTTCGGCAAGTTTTCGCTGTTCTTCGTCATGATAAAATATTGCGGTACAATACTGAGGTCCTCTGTCGTAAAATTGCCCGCCGGGGTCTGTAGGGTCGATTTGGCTCCAAAATACATCAAGAAGTTTTTTATAGCCAATTTTTTCAGGGTCGTATTTAATTCTTACCGCCTCATAGTGTCCTGTATTTCCTGAACATACTTGTTCATAGGTAGGATTTGTCACATGCCCTCCCGTATATCCGGCAATCACTTCAAGCACACCGTCAAGTTCCTTAAATGGAGGAACCATGCACCAGAAACATCCGCCGGCAAAAGTAGCAAACTTAAATTTATCGGTATTGCTATTCATAATAATCACTCCTTGCAGCGACTCGGTAATGGCAAAAATATTTTTTTATTATTTTCCCTAAATAGCATTGCCTCTATCAAACCAATTTAATATTATATTTATACCCATAAATAAATTTCATATAATTTTAATACTTTCAATTTTTCATAAATTTAATTATTTCAAACATTCAATGGCTGCCTTTTCTTTTATTGCATCTTGAAAAATTGAATCTTTTTTTGATAATTACACATATTTAATATGGACTTTTTAAATTTGCAATTATTTATGTTCAGGTATTCACAAATCTGAACAATGAAAGGAATGATAATTATGAAAAATCACAAAAAAGGCGATAAACTTTATATTAATCTTATATCCGGCCCGGATGACATTAGACCCATTTCCAAAACTCCCGCAGGTGATGCTTCGACAGACCCCTTTTGCGTTTATGCCCATAAAAGACATGCTGTTGGCTCAAAGATAATAAACAATGACGGTTCAGAAACTGTATGTACAGCCCACAACAACGGTTCATGGCAAAATATAAATTCGATTGAATAATTTTTTTAAGCTAAAAACTTGGCTGCCTTAAAAAGCGGCCAAGTTTTTCTTTTCTGCAAAAGTCGGATATAATGTTAAATGAATTTCTTTTTTCACTCTTACCTGTTTATATTTATTGTTTTGTGGAAAAAATCAATGTGTTGGAAATATTAATTCAGATGCCCATTACATAATTTTCAGGAGGTAATTATGTTTAACAATAAAGTAGCTGTTGTAACCGGCGGTGCCAGCGGCATCGGGAAGGTTATATGTGAGGAATTTAAAAAGGAAGGTGCATACGTATGTATTATCGACAAACAACCCAATGAATATTTCACAGGCGATATTGCCGATGAAGAAACTCTGCGTGCCTTTGCATCCAAAGTTATAAATCAATACGGAAATATCGACTATCTTATTAACAACGCCTGTATTTCTATGGGAGGAATCGAGGACTGTTCTTACGAAGATTTCAACTATGTTCTTCGTGTCGGCATATCGGCCCCATTTATGCTGACAAAATTGTTCATGGACCATTTTAATAAAGGCGGCGCTATTGTAAATATTTCATCCACACGAGACAGAATGAGTCAGCCAAATACCGAAAGCTATACTGCTGCAAAAGGTGGAATTTTCGCATTGACACACGCCTTGGCAGTCAGCCTGTCGGGAAAAGTCAGGGTCAATTCCATAAGCCCCGGATGGATTGACACCACAAATTCTGAATTTGAACCTTCGGACAAGCTGCAGCATCCGGCAGGCAGAATAGGAACTCCGCTTGACATTGCAAATATGGTGCTCTTCCTTTGCAGTGACAAAGCAGGGTTTATTACCGGTGAAAATATTACCGTTGACGGTGGTATGACCAGGCAAATGATTTATCACAACGATTTTGGCTGGACTTATAATATCAATGAAAGCAAAAATAAATAATTTTTGTAAAGATATTACTGTTTTTAACTTGACATATTGAAAAAACTGGCATATATTAATCAATAGATAATCAAAAAATACCATTGTCAACGATAGAAATCTGAAATATATTTTCATATTTAAGTTCTTTTGTCCGTAAGGTTTTGCATAAAGTAAAAATAGCAATCGGTTTCGTTTTTCCTTGTAAGTTTCACAAATTAAAATGCATTAATTATTACAAATATCCTCTAAATAAAATACCCAATATTAGGAGAAGATGCTTATGACAAACGCTTTAAACCCGCAAACCAAACTCAAGATTTTAGAACTCGATCCTTGGTTGGAACCTTACAGGTACGACCTGGAAGAAAGAATGAGACGCTATTATTGTGTTAAAAAAGCTCTTCTTGGTGAAGTTCAAAGTCTTAAAGATTTTGCAAACGGTCATCATTATTTCGGTTTCCATCAAACAGAGGACGGATGGTATTATCGTGAATGGGCCCCTGCAGCAGATGCTTTGTTCCTAATTGGTGACTTTAACGGATGGAACCGTGAATCCCATCCTCTTACACGAAAAGCCAACGGTGTTTGGGAAATATTCCTTCCGGGCAAAAACACACTGCCCCACAAATCCCTTGTCAAAGTACATGTAAAAAGTCAGGGGCGTGAATTTGACCGTATTCCTTTGTATATAAGAAGAGTAGTACAGGATCCCGAAAATCATAATTTCAACGGACAGATTTGGGCACCGGAAAAACCTTTTGAATGGACCGATTCCGATTTCCGTGTCGATGTCACAAAACCACCGTTGATCTATGAAACCCATATAGGTATGGCACAAGAAAAGTGCGGTATAGGTACTTATAAAGAATTCGAGGAAAACATACTGCCCAGAGTAAAAGAATTGGGCTATAACACCATCCAGATAATGGCTATTATGGAACACGCTTATTATGGTTCCTTCGGATACCATGTCACCAACTTTTTTGCTGCCTCTTCATGGTTTGGAACTCCTGAGGATCTAAAATCCTTAATCAATAAAGCTCATGAGATGGGCATAGCCGTCCTTATGGACCTTGTTCACTCCCACGCTGCAAAAAATACTGCAGAGGGTATAAATGAATTCGACGGTACTGATTACCAGTTCTTCCACAGTGGAGGTCTGGGCAATCACGACGTATGGGATTCCAAACTCTTTAACTATGGCAAGCATGAAGTAATGCACTTTTTATTATCCAACATAAAATTCTGGATTGAGGAATATCACTTTGACGGTTTCCGCTTTGACGGAGTAACTTCCATGATTTATCACGACCATGGTTTGGGAACCGCCTTTGACCACTATAACAAATACTTCAGCATGAATACCCATGTTGAAGCGGTAACTTATCTTCAGTTGGCCAATGAACTTATAAAAGATATAAAACCCAATTCAATTACCATTGCAGAAGATATGAGCGGTATGCCGGGAATGTGTCTTCCCATTGAATATGGCGGAATAGGCTTCGATTACAGATTGGCCATGGGAATGCCCGATTTTTGGGTCAATACATTAAAACGTAATGACCACGACTGGGATATGCAAGCATTATACCATGAACTGTCCACATGCCGTTACATGGAAAAGCGTATAGCCTATGTGGAATCCCACGACCAGGCCTTGGTTGGCGATAAAACCTTTATTTTCAGAATGGCTGACAAGGAAATGTACTGGCATATGAACAAAGGAAGCCAGAACTTGGAAATAGAGCGGGCAGTAGCTTTGCACAAGATGGCCAGACTAATTACCATTTCCCTTGGTGCGGAAGGTTATTTGAATTTCATGGGTAACGAATTTGGCCACCCCGAATGGATTGACTTCCCGCGTGAAGGCAACAATTGGAGTTTCAAGCACTGCAGAAGAATGTGGTCCCTTGCTGACAGTGATTACCTCAGGTATTACGACTTGAATCAATTTGACAAGGCAATGATCCATTTCATGTCCGATGAAGGTCTTATGGGCTGTACACCTCAATGTTTATGGATAGATCAGGACAGGAAATTAATTGCCTATAGAAAAAAAGATTTTATATTCATATTCAATTTCCATCCCACCCAGTCATATCCTGATTTTGAAATACCAATTCATCAGGATGCCAAATTTAAGGTGGTTCTTGATACCGATGACCCGAAATTCGGTGGACATGGTCGCATCTCACACGATGTGATTTATGAAACTCATAGGCTAAAGATGAATAATGACTTTAACGGAATTACCATATACTCTCCCACTCGTACGGCAATGGTTTTAAAAAAAGTGTAGTTTAAACAATGGAAAAAAGTTTACAGTTTCTTTCCAGTATTATTAATCGTGGTAGATTTTAAATTAAAAAATTTACCACGATTAATGTTTTATGTTATAATGTCGGTATAATTATAACTCATAAGCTTTTAACCGTTTGCTTTGGGCTGCTTGTTTTTAAAAAATAGATCTACATTAGAAATTCCGGTTTAATGGAATCTTATTGAAAACGATACTTATCATCGCAACTATTCTCAAAATAAGAGAAAAAAGACGTCGCAAATAGTCACCTTTTCGAAAAGCCAAGCAGAAAATATATTATACACTTCTTTGTACATACTTTCATTGACACTTCCATATTTTTGTTATATAATAATTTGTATATTTGTAACTTTCTCAATTATGAAATAATCAAATTCATATCATATTAATTAAATATTTTGAAAATATGCGCGCTTAAAATATTAATTTAAATAAAAAATGAAATATTTATAGGGGAGGAAAATTCCAATGAAAAGAGTTTTATGCATGTTTTTAACTTATGCTATGCTTTTCGGTATTTTTTTGACCTCATTAAATTTGGAGGCTTCCTATGCTTACCCCATTGATTCCGAAAGCATAACATCAAGCCAAAACACCCCGGTAATTTCAGCAACTCCAATTCCGCAAAAAGATTTTACCGTTGAAATTGCATCAGAGCATAAAGAATTAGACGGCAATGTAATAATCCCTATAACTTTCTCAAATGTCCCGGAAAAAGGAATACTCACTTGCGATATGACTATAGTGTACGACCCAACCAAATTGGAATACATATCCTGTGATATCGGTGACATCGTTATCAATCCCGAAACCAACTTAGTAGTAAGCAAGGTCTATGACGGTTTGATAAAACTCCTTTTCCTGGATGAAACATTGGGAAATGAACTTATTACTTCCGATGGAATCTTCATAAGTCCAATATTTAAGAAATTACAATCCTACAATGAATCAACCTCCATCAAAATAATAAGATCAACCTTCGGTGATTTTAATTTAAATGAAGTTAAGGCAAAAATTATTCAAACCGCTGACAATATCCCTATACCATCATCAATTGTATTGCCGACCTCAATATCAACACCAAAACCGACTCCAACACCAACTCCTATAATCTTTCAATTTGCTATAGGTTCTGCAAACGGAAATACCGGTGAGCTCGTGACTGTTCCCATAAACTTTTTAAATGTTCCTGAAAACGGAATAAGTACTGTCGATATAGAAGTTACATACAACCCGACACTATTGGAATTTGTTTCTGCAGCACCCGGCGCAGTAATTCCATCCCCTGACCAAAACTTTAATTATAATACCTCTTCTGAAAGTTCAATAAATATCCAATATTCAAAGGATTCCGAAACTCCAGCTTGCATCACCAGCAACGGAGAATTTGCAAATATTACATTTAAAGTGTTATGCAAATATGACATAAATACTTATATTTCAGTCCGCAGCTATACCTTTAAGGACGGAGACCTTCAAGATGTTTACGCTACTCCACGTTCCACAGGTACTATATACATATCGGGAATCGAGCTTCCAAGCTTTGGTATTGAAATAGGTTCCGTTAATGGATATGCCAATGACCTTGTAACCGTACCCATTTATTTTACAAGTATACCGTTTAATTACATCGTTTCATTTGATCTTACACTCAATTACGACCCAAGCCAGCTGGAATATATATCTTATGAACCTGGAGAAATTCTAAAAGAGAGCGATTTTTGTTTCGGAATTGAAAAAATATCTGACGGTAAATTAAACTTATCATATCTCAACTACATAGAAGGTTATATTTATAAAAGCGGTTTACTTGCAAACCTTACTTTCAGGGTATTAGGTTCGGCTGAAGAAACTACTGTTAACATAACCGAATCATCTGTTGCCAATCGTACCTTAAAACGTGTAAATCCAATCATAACTCCCGGTAAAGTCAACCTTTTACCCTCTTCGGGATATAAAGTTTCCGGTTATGTATACTCGGAGCTTGAAAACAATAATACATCAAACAACTCCTTCAATGAAGGATTCAAAGTTGAGTTATCTGGAACTAATTTGTCGGCACTAACTGATAAAAGCGGTTATTTTGAAATCAGAAATATACCTGCCGGAACTTACTCATTAAAAATCACCAAACCCAATTACCTCGCAAGGGAAATTAAAGACTTTATCGTAGAAAAGGATAAAGAATTATCAAGTCCTATTGTAATGTGGATAGGTGATATGGAAATAGACGGAGTACAAGATGGGGCAATAAACATGGAAGATATCATGGAAATATGTAAAGCTTTCAATGGTGTATCAGGAGACGCTGTCTATAAAGAATCTCTTGATCTGAATAAGGACAGCGCTATAAATTTGGAAGATATAATGATAGTTGTAAAACATTTTAACAAGACTTCTGCAGATTATTAAAATTACATCAAAGTAATTTGCAAATCAACAGTTAAATAGAAAAACTCGAAAGGGCGTTCAGCCCTTTTTTATTTTGTTCATTTTACTTTATTTAAAAAAATGGTAAGAATTTAAATTTATTGCCATTTATTGCGGTTTAAATATTTCTCATATTGTGATATCGTAATATAAAAACAGTAAAAAAATTAAATATAATATATAGTTTTGTAATAACATTATTTTCTTGCTGCCTAAAAGGAGTTGAAATAATGAAGAAATGTGTGAACATATACACAGAGGGAGGAAAGCTCATTGCAAAAGGCACGGGATGTTATCCTCCCCGAAAAGTAAGCGACCTTAAAGAACTGATCAGAGAAAGTGCAAAAAAATACGGTAATTCACCGGCATTCAAGTTTAAAGATAAAAACGGAAATATTGTATCAAAAAGCTATATTGATTTTGAAAGAGATATAAACAATCTTGGTACCGCTCTAATTTCCATTGGATTAAAAGATAAAAGAATTGCAATAATAGGAGAAAACAGGTACGAGTGGGGTGTTGCTTATTACTCCATAATTAACGGCACCGGTGTGGCAGTACCTATGGATAAATATCTTCCTCCCGTTGAAATAGAAAATCTGATTGAAAGAGGAAAAGTTGAAGCCATATTTTACAGTCCTACCTATCACGAAGCAATGGTCGGAATTTCAAAAAACAACACCAGAATAAAGTATTATATTTGTATGGAAGATATAGACCGAAATACCGATGAAAAATTTTTAAGTCTTCCCAACCTCATTAAAACCGGACAGCAACTTGTAGACAATAATGATATGAGTTTCATAGAATGTCCTGTTGACAGAGAAAAAATGTCCATACTGCTTTTTACATCGGGAACAACCAGCCTTGCCAAGGGAGTTATGCTTTCCCATGCCAATATAGCTGCCAATATTACAAGCATATCCTGTTCCATAAAGGTTTATCCCAACGATGTTCACCTTTCTCTCCTGCCTTTGCATCATACTTTTGAAAATACCATAGGATTAGGGTTTATGGTTCACAGCGGAGTAACCGTTGCCTTTAGCGACGGTATAAAACATGTTGCACAGAATTTACAGGAATACGGAGTTTCCGTACTCGTTGCCGTTCCGGCCATCATAGAAGCAATGTACAGGAAATTGCAAAGCGGAATAGAAAAGTCGGGCAAAGCTAAATCTATAAATATACTCATAAAACTTTCCGAGGCATTGCGTTCTGTTGGAATCGATCTAAGACGAAAATTTTTCAAAAGCATTTTTGATAAGATAGGTCCACGACTGAGACTTGTTATATCCGGTGCTGCTCCCCTTGATATTGATATTATTACAGGATTTGACAAGCTTGGATTGAAAATCCTGCAAGGTTACGGCTTAACAGAAGCATCTCCGGTAGTATCGACAAACAACGATTTTGTAAACAAGCCCGGAACCATCGGTCCGCCGCTTTATGACATTGAAGTTGCAATAGATAATCCCGATGAAAACGGCATGGGCGAAATTCTGGTCAGGGGCAAAAACATAATGTTAGGCTACTATGAGGATCCGAACACCACAAGGGAAGTCTTAGATGAAAACGGATGGCTAAGAACCGGAGACCTTGGCAGCATTGATGAGGATGGAGTTATTAAAATCTCCGGCCGTGCTAAATCAATGATAGTGTTTACAAACGGTAAAAAAGCTTTTCCTGAGGAATATGAAGTCTTATTGAATGACATTCCCTATGTAAAAGAATCCTTTGCGTGGGGTAACAGGGCACCCGATGGAGACATACAAGTATGTGCAAAACTGGTAGTGGATATGGATGCTCTAAAGTCGGCTAAAAACAGCATTCCATCTGATGAAGAATTGGCATCTATGTTCGGAGAAGCTATAAAAAATATAAACAATAATCTTCCCAAATATAAAATTATCCGGTATTTTGTAATGTCAAAAGAGGATTTGATTAAGACAACCACACTAAAAATCAAAAGACCTCTGGAACTGGAAAAAATAAAAAATGCTCTTGACAAAGCAAATACCGACATGAGAAAAGCAAACGGAAAATTCATTGAAAAGCTGTAATAACCAAAATCCAATGCTTTATTAATGAGATCTCAATAAGATGGGTTTAAAAATTGCTTCCGCCATAAAACAAAAAATGCGGAAGCAATTTTATACTTATTGTGCAACAGAATAATATCAATGTTTTGGCTTATTCGTAAATAAATATACAAATAAAGCCAAAAATCCCAATAATATCAAAACACCTAAACCCAACAGTATAAAGACAATTCCTAACGCCATCATTTTATTCCTCCATATGAACTTAACAAATCCGTTTTGCATATTATACTATTATTTCTATTAATAGTCAATTTAAAACAATGTCATAATTTCGATTTAAAAAATCCCGGTAAAGCCGGGATTTCCTGCAGTTTGATACTTATCAGTATTTTCCGAATTCATTTTCACTCAAAATGATGGACGGTTCATTAATTTTGGCTGTTTTTGACTTGACCTTACCCTTCTTCCTGCCGCTACCGGTTTGCAAACTCTCCTCAACCTGCTTCAGAATCTCTGAATCAACACCCTGTATGGTATTATTGCACATATCATCGGTACTTCTATTTCTAATTTTAAATCTGCCAACCAAATCTTTAAGCATTTCAGCCTGGCTTGCCATTTCTTCGCTTGCCGCTGCACCTTCCTGAGCATTCGCAGAATTATTCTGAACAACTTGGGATACCTGTGCCACACCGGTATTTATTTGTACTATGGCACTGGCCTGTTCACTTGTAGCAGTTGCAATTTTATTTACAATATTTGCGGCTTCTGATATTCCGACCACTATATCATTTAAAGCATCTGCAGTATCCTTAGCTATTTTTAAACCATCTTCTGTCTTCATAATGGAACTTTCAATAAGAGCTGTTGTCTCTTGTGCCGCACTGGCACTTCTTGCTGCAAGATTTCTAACTTCATCGGCAACAACTGCAAATCCTTTACCGTGCTGACCGGCTCTTGCAGCTTCCACAGCAGCATTCAAGGCTAATATATTGGTTTGGAAGGCAATATCCTCGATTACTTTAATTATCTTGGAAATATTGTTGGATGCGCTGTTTATTTCATTAATAGCATTTAACATCTCAGTCATTTGATTATTACCGCAGATAGCACCTTCTTTTACCGTAGCTGCCACAGCAAACGCTTGCTCTGCATTTTCAGCATTGCTTTTAGTCTGTTCGGCTATTTGTTCCATTGAAGCGCTCAATTGCTCAATTGTACTTGCCTGTTCCGTGCTTCCTTGAGACAGAACCTGTGAGGAATCGGATATTTGCTTTGCTCCTATTGCAACCTGCTGTGCTACAGCGTTAATTTCATAGAGAACATCATTGAAAGTGTTTATTATGTTATCGAGAGAATATTTTATTTTAGCAAATTCACCCTTATAGTTATCGTTAGTATATACGTCAAAATTGCCTCCCGATATTTCGGTCAATACCCTTGTTATTTCATCCACGTAACCGGATAATGCAGCTATTGTTGAGTTTAGAGCATTTTTCAATATCGCATGCTGCCCTTTATAATCACCGTTAACCTTAACATCAAGGTTTCCTTCCGATACTTCAGCCATAACTTCAGTAGCTTCTTTAATCGGTTGTATCATAGAATCCAGAGCTATGTTTATTCCTTCTATGATTTCCTTATAATCACCTTCAAATTTATCAGAGCATCCTCTAACATCCAAATCCCCTGCTACTGAAGCATCAGTTATTGTTTTTACTTCATAAATAAGTTCTTTTATTGAATTTGAAACCGATAACATATTTCTTGAGAGGACATCATTATCGGAACTTAACTTAATATCTACATTCAAGTCCCCTTTTGCAAGTCTCTCCGCCGCATTTGCCTTATCCTGCATATTTGAGACAATGTCCTTCACTGCTTTAGACAGTTGTCCAATTTCATCCTTGTAATTTAAATATTCACTCGGGATATCCAGGGCCAAATCACCGTTTGACAATTGTTCAAGCTTTTCAGCCATATAAGCTATAGGCTGTGCAATCCTCTTTAAGAAAAAGAATCCGATTGCCGACAAAAGCAACATTGCAATAAATTCAATCAATCCTATCAATGTCCACATTTTTTTCAACGGTGCCAGAACCTCACTCTTTTCGGCAGCTAACACCAGTATCCAGCCGGTTTTGTCCAAAACTGTGCATGCTCCTGTCATTTTTTTCTTTTCAGAAGTATAGTTAATTCCGGATGATTCTTGGATTTCGCCTTTTTGGAGATTTGCAACCATATTGGAAAATAACTTAATTTCATTCGGTTTTCCTATCTTGCTCACATCGTTTGACCATACATAATTGCCTTTTTTGTCGATAATAAATGTATTGCTTGATTCGGCATTGTTTATTTTTGAATCAATAATGTCGCTTACCATATTTTCTATATATACAGAAGATCCAACAAAACCAATTGCTTTGTCATCATCCTGATTAACAACAGGTTGTGAAAATACAACAATAGGTTTTCCTGTCAATTCTGAAACAAGAATTTCACTTATTTCAGCCACTCCGGAAGATAAAACTTTCTTTGCATATTCCAAGTCGCCTAAACTTGATCCCACCATACTCGGTTCAGAACTGGCAATTATTTTAGCCTTTGCATCGGCTATAAAAATATTATCCATCTTAGGATTATCCTTAATATAATCTGCCATCCATTGGCTTATATTCTTTACATCGTTGTCATTATAGTTTCCCGATAATATTTTCAACACAGTTTCATTTTTTGCCAAGCTCTCCGTATCGACTTGTTCCCTGGTTATTATTTCGGACAAAGCTTCTCTTTCATCCTCAACGGCTGATATTGCAGCCATTTCAGTTTGCCGAATAAAAATACTGTTCGTTTGCAGATAAGCAAATACATTTACTGTAATAACGGAAAAGAAGATCAATGCTATGACGAATAAAGTTAGTTTAAATTGAATTTTCATAAATATTTCAACCCTTGTACAATTAATATTGTATTAAATCAGTGACCGAAGCCACTGTTCGACCCATTAAAATTCATTGTTAACATAACACTTCAAACTTCATTCTTTTCTAAACATCAAGCACATCATCCGGCTTCACATCTTAGCCATTTTGCCAGCAACTGTTGGCCTGAACCTTGACAATCATGTATAATATCTTCCGGACTTGGAAGGTGAGTGTTTCACCTCCTGGGACGGACCTTAGCGGGCCGATTACCCGTAAGAAAGAGTATTTATCCATTCCGGTAAGTCTACATGATTTGGCTGGTTGAGGCCAGCTCTTTGGCTGGTTCCTCGTGTCACATGCAAGGTTGTTTGCTTACATGGGAAGGAATGGAGGCTTTTAAGTCCATTAATCTTAAAAAGGAGGCATTTTAATGAATTTCAGACCCATTGCAGGAATTGATGTGGGTAAGTTCTTCAGTGAAATGGCGATTCTTTCTCCTACCAATGAAGTGGTTGCCCGCATGAAGATTCACCATGATTCCAATACCGACGTTGAAAGAGCCGTTGAATTGCTTAATAAAACGGAAAAAGATTTTGCTTCAAGGCCTTTCATAGTCATGGAATCCACCGGGCACTATCACAAAATCCTTTTCCATTCACTTTGTAAAGCTGGATTTGAGGTTTCGGTAACAAACCCCATCCAAACTGATTCTATCAAAAATATTGGAATCAGAAAAGTGAAAAATGATAAAGTGGATGCCCGGAAAATTGCCCTGCTATATAGATTTCAGGAACTTAAGTCAACCAACATCCCCAATGAGAATATTGAGTGCCTCAGAAGCTTATGCCGCCAGTACTACAAACTGAATGATGAGCTTACTGCTTACAAAAATAGGCTTACCGGTATTGTTGACCAACTCATGCTTAACTTCAAGGATGTCTTCTCCAATATATTCTCAAAGGCTGCTATGGCTGTCCTGGAGGAGTATCCTACTCCTGCCCATATTCTTAAGGCTGACAGGAACAAGCTGATTTCACTGATTCAGAAGAAATCCCGCAAAAGTCTCAAATGGTCAACTGCCAAGTATGAGCTTCTGGTCTCCAAGGCCAGAGATTTTGCACCTCTGAGCATTCATAATGCCTCAAATGTTATTATGCTGGGCGTATATATCTCCATGATCAAAACCTTGGAAGAAAGCCTGGAGAAAGTCCTTAAGTCCATTCGTCTACTGATTGCTGAAGATATGGCGAAGGATATGCCCATGCTGGCATTGACGCTTGAACTTTTGCAGAGCCTGCCAGGTATAGGCCTTCTCTCTGCTGCTACTATTCTTGCGGAGATTGGAGACTTTTCAGCCTTTAAAAAGCCAGGCAAGCTGGTTGCTTATTTCGGCGTTGACCCCTCTGTCATGCAGTCCGGAGAGTTTACTGGCACACGGAACAAGATGTCTAAGAGAGGTTCAAGGCTGCTTCGCAGGGTGCTTTTCACAATTGCTCTTGCTAATATCCGTACCAAGCGGGATAAGACAGCTTGCAACCCTGTGCTGCTGGAGTTCTACCAACAAAAATGCCAGAGTAAGCCTAAGAAAGTAGCTTTGGGAGCTGTTATGCGCAAGCTTGTTTGTATCATCTTTGCTGTCCTAAGGGATAGGAAACCTTACCAGTTACGCAGCCCCCAGGAACACGCTCAAATGCTTGCAGCAAAGCATACAGCAGCTTGATAGTACTGTACTTGATGTTCAGTTTTCAAAGAGCAACTTGCTATTTTAGACCAGCTATTTTATGTCTACCTCACCTAGGTGGTCTTGTTGTCATGCGTTTCATTAACGTCAGGAGCCTAAAAAAATTTCTCAAAATTTTTATTATAAACTCTTGACTTTAATTAGCTGGTCTTTCTGTTAAGAAAATTAGTATTTTTATTGCCTCTTAATCTTAACAATTTCACTGCGAATTTTATTGGAACGATAATGTATATATTTTTAACTGCAATAACAACTGCAAAAGTATGCTTGCTTTTAGGGAATAAATCAAAATAATTAATATTTTGATGTACATGTAAAACAGAAATTTGCTTGCTATTGAAGTGATTGCAACACAATAATTAATCAATTTTATGCCAGCAATGCAACAATAGTTGATTTATTGTGTATTTCTATTTCACCGCTTTTAAGTGTTGCAATTTCTCCGATGGAAAGGGCTCCCTCAACTCGATACTTCAATTTGTTTTGAATGTTCGAAAGTTCTTCCTCAAAGCGGTCTTCTAAAAACATAGCCCTGGATATGCAGTCAAAGAGAAGCGGTATATATCTGGGAGGAGCATTTTTTGAACACTTTTCGGCAATTTCCATGGAAGAAGCAAGCAATGTGTCATTATCTCCTTTAAGTATATATATTTCACTTCCCTCAGGAATATCTGCAACACATATAATTTCATCGTTTTCATTTACATCTATGGGATCTCTAACAATAATACTTGCATCATCTTTACGAATTCCAAAGGGATGGTCTTTTGCAAACATAAAAAAGTCTGATTTGCACAAAGTTATCCTTTCTATATCCTCAATAACGGATTTATATACATCAAAAGCATTATAATTATCCAAACAGCATAGTGTGTTATTTTCCGTTTTTGTCGCAATAAACGGTCCCTCAAACCTTTTCCATCCATGTTCTACCGCAAAGTACGAAGTATATTTTACTATGCAAACATACAAAGCATTTTCGTACATTCCATTGTTGTCAAATATACATCTTCTCTGGACAAAATCATAAAAGCCAGCTCCACTGCCTATATATGTAACACAATTTCCTACTTTTTTATAAAGAGTATCCACCAAATCCTTCATTTGACTTGATAGTCCATCAACAAGCACAATAGCGGTACATCCTTTAATTTCCTCAGGTTTTATATCCACATCCACTATAAAGGGAAAAACTAATCCGGAATAAACCGGTTTGTATTTTTGAAGTATAAAACCGGAACGTTTACTCTTGTTCCCAACAAGAAGACTCGGATAAATTCCACCGAAAAATTTTATATTTTTGCCGTTTAAGTAATCGGACAGCTCAGCAACGTCTTCTGAAGAATTATCTCCTACAAGAATCATCAATTGCTCTGAAGGTTCCAATTCAATACTGTCGACATATAAAGTGAGCTGAGACAATGTTTCAAAATACATATACAAGCCTCCTCTTTATTTTTGCATAACCAAATGCTTAGAAAGGCTAAATTTTAATATATGTATTTCTTTTTGTTTTTATTTTATGTAAACTCTTAGCTAATCTAAATTCTATATCGAACAAATTTTATATAAACTTAATATTAAATTAGGAATTTTTTCAAATATAGGTCAAAGGGAACAGATTCTTTTCTCCAAATTTTTATGATGCAAAATGCTCTACCCGCATTTTATAATACTTATATGAAGACTTTTTAAATTAAAGGAAGAAAAGTCTTAGTACCTAAGTACCATTTAGTCGATACAAATGTATCATTTACAGAAATGCACAATTTTTTTTATAATTATAAATGGAATCATTCTTATGTTGCTGTAATTTTCATCAATTTCAGTCCGATTGTTTTTACTTCTGTGGCTTAAATTCTATGCACCGACCAGATGACAACAAATGAAATATAAAGTTAAATTATACTTTTTTCACAATTGTAAAAGCATTGGAGTTTAATTTTAAAAACCTCTATTGAAAAAAACAATTTTGATTTGGTTGTAGCGGTTAAGGGAGAAAATAAGGAGGCAAAGCATATATGAATGAGTTCTCACATGAACTGGAAATGGAGATTCTAAAAAAGAACACTATACTGAATTCATACTGCAAAGACTATTACACCAACAAAGAAAAAGTTCATAACCTGGAATTGGAACTTGACGAACTGCTCTACCGATACTACAAACTCCTCAGGCACAAAATGATTAAAAATGAGCCTTTGTTACCTTATTTTTATCCTATGCAGCAAAAGACAAATTATATACCCCCAAAATAAAATACAGTCATCCCCAACACCGGATAGTATCAAATCTATCCGGTTTATATTTTCTATATATTAAATTAGATTTTTTGCAACTTCATTAAAATTGTTTTGCATCTTGCTAATACTCATTTTTTAATATTAACTATAATTTACTCCGCATAACTTCTTTTTTCTCTCAATTTCTTTGTATTACTATATATTGACTTGTGTCACAAAAAATGAGATAATATTTTATATTTTATTCGCGTCTTATTTTTTAGTCAGTGTACTTTTCAGTCTCATAAGCTTAATTCATCCTATTTACACAGGGAGGAATCCTCGTGAACAGCATTAATTCTTCTTTTAATTTTTTTATGCTTATCTTT
Source organism: Acetivibrio clariflavus DSM 19732 (assembly GCF_000237085.1). Lineage (GTDB taxonomy): Bacteria > Bacillota > Clostridia > Acetivibrionales > Acetivibrionaceae > Acetivibrio > Acetivibrio clariflavus. The sequence continues at coordinate 4,008,725 of NC_016627.1, forward strand.
TCAATATTAAAAAAAATCTATAAAAAAGTCCTGCTTGCCGCAACCAAGCTGTTTTCCTACATTGCGTCAATTCTTAGACTTATAAGCATAAAAAAAAGGCTTATAATATTCTTTGTATTACTATCAAGCTTACCTTTGATTATATTGGGAGTGTTTAGTTACACCAAGTCCAGTAAAGCTGTTAAAAGCAAAATTGAATTCTTTTCAAGTGAGATGTTTGCACAGTCTGCTCAAAATATTCGCCTCAAAATGGATATTATAGATTACGGATGTGTAGAGTTGGAATGCAACAGAGACGCCATTGGCCTTATTAAAAAGTATAAAAGTGACAAAAGTACTTTAAGGGATGTGCTTACAGCTTTTAACAGAATATTGAATTCAAAATTTACCGAAATGACTATAAAGGGTTGCACAGGTTCCTTATTTATATGTGAAGGTGAAATAATAGGAATGAGCGCTCCCTATCAAATATTAAGAGGCTTTAATCTAACAGAAGAACATATCCGCATAGCTAAGGAAGCAAAAGGAAAAAGTGTATGGCTAATAGAATCGCTTGAAGGCATCGAAAATCCCTACATTATAGTACTTAATCAAATCTATGATAATTACACATCAACTGATTTAGGCACACTAGTTTTAATTCTCGATCAACATTTCTTTTCCGACGCTTTCAGCACAGTTAATTTTACCGAAACCTCCGAAGTGTTTATTGTAAACAGTGAAGGTACAATTTTTTCAAGCAATAATATCCAAAAAACACCTTTAGCTTCTAAATATTCTAACATGGAAGTTATCGAAGAAATTAACCGGCAAGTTGCACAAGCTTATACCTCCCAAGATATGATTGAAAATTCCAAATCTGTAAGCGGTACTATAAGCTCCCAATTAAACGGCAACAAGTTTATATATTGTTATTCAACCATTAAATATACCGACTGGTGTATCATCGGTACAATTCCCTATGAATTCTTAACCAAAGATTCAACAAATCTGGGCATGACAATATTTGAAGTGGGAACAATAATATTTATCCTTGCAATTTTATTGTCAGTTCTGGTTTCCATGAGTATTATTTCACCAATGAACAAACTTGAAGATTATATGCAGAATGCAAAAAACGGAGACTTGAGCCTATGTATAAACGATAGATACACCGATGAGATATCCGGATTAAGTAAAGACTTTGATGAAATGATCAAAAATATAAGAAATCTGGTATCAAAAGTTAAAGAATCTTCTGACCAGGTTCTGAAAAGTGCAGGGGATGTTACAAGGCTTTCATCTTTATATTTGGCATCGTCGGAACAGATTGCACAAAGCATGTCCCAAATTGCAGCAGGAACTGCAGAACAGGCATCCAACAGTTCGAACGCAGTTAATTTTGTAAACGAGTTGTCTCATGATATTAATGAAGTTGAAGAAAACGTAAAATTGTCCGCTAAAATTATAGATAATACAAAAGCAATCAGTGAAAATGCCATGAACGCTATTGAGTCCCTCAATCAAAAATCTGTACAAACCAGTCTGGTAAGCGAAGAGATTGTAAATAACATAAATACTCTGAATACCGACATAAAACAAATAGAAGATATTGTAAACTTTATAGGAAATATCTCCAGGCAAACCAATCTCCTTTCTCTAAATGCCGCCATTGAAGCTGCAAGAGCCGGTGAATCGGGCAAAGGCTTTTCTGTAGTAGCAGAACAAATAAGAAAACTTGCAGACCAGACACAGGATGCTTTAAAAACTATAAGCTCAGTTATTTACGATATTCAGAAAAAAGCCGAATTCACTGCCAATTCTGCAAACAACACACAGTCCATTATCAAACAGCAATTAGAAGCTGTTGAACAGGCAAACAACTCCTTTGAAACAATTCTTCAATCCATGGATGAAATAAGCAATTATATGGATAAATTCAGTGAATCGGTCAATGTAATTCTTGAATCAAAAGAAAAAACCCTCAATGTAATTAATGATATCTCCTCTGTTTCTCAGGAAACAGCTGCAACAACTGAGGAGATATCCTCAACAACTCAGGATCTGATAGCTCGCGTTGAAGAACTTTCAAACCAAGCCAATCTGCTTAATAATATGGCTCAGGAACTCAATGAATCCATATCAATTTTTAAAATTTAGGCACTCAAAAATATTTACGTCCTATTACTATTCTTTATCTACCGGACGAGTTACAATAATATCGGCGCCAGTGCCAAGTACATCTTTGCAAACTACCTGATGAAATTGCACTGGTGCTTTAAGTTCTATGTTTTTTAACAGTTGAACAATCTCAGTTAATTTTCCCTTTGGAACCGGCTTATTGCTTCGTACACTTACCAAAGGCAATACACCGCCTGCAACTTTCACTGTGGAAGTCAAATATCTAACCGGATTCATCAGCTCGTTACGGGCATACTCCACACCCTTAGGGCATAGAGCGTTTTTTACTATTACAGAGTTTTCATAGGTCACTTCCAGCTCGCAACCATTAGGACAAACAATGCAGGTCATTTGTTTTTCAATTTTCATTTATAGCTACCTCCAGCCTCTCAACACCCTCAAGATCCGATGCCTTTAAATTTACCACTATCATTTCGGAAGGATTTAACTTTTTATATCTAAAGGACTTAATTGGGTTTGAGCCGTTTAAAAAAGTTAGATTGGCGTTCTTCCATTGCCTGTCTGCTCTCATTGAAAACGTAACATCCCTCTTCCCTGAAACAGCGTGCGGAATCACGTAGCGAATACCCCTTCCGGCTTTTACAGTAATTTTACTTTTCCTTTCATATTCAGCCTCAAGATATCTGATTACAGACCTGGCTGCTTCTTCTGCTTCATTAGAAACATGGTCGACAAGGTCATGAACATGCAATACATTTCCGCAGGCAAAAACTCCTTCAATGCTGGTTTGCAGACTCTCATCCACCATTGCGCCCTGAGTGACTTCATCTATTTCAATTCCTGCATCTTTGGATAATTCATTTTCAGGAATGAGGCCAACTGACAATATTAGGGTATCACACTCAATTTTTTTCGATGTCCCGCGTATCGGTTCGCCCTTGTCATCTACCTTTGCAATAGTAACACTCTTCAGCCTTTCTTTTCCTTCTATGTTTACAACGGTATGACTCAATAAAAGGGGAATATTAAAGTCATCAAGACATTGAGTAACATTTCTGGCAAGCCCGTTGGAATAAGGCATTTTTTCAACCACTGCAATAACTTTTGCACCTTCTAATGTAAGTCTTCTTGCCATTATAAGGCCAATATCCCCGGACCCCAAAATTACAATCCTCTTCCCAATCATTATGTTTTTGATATTGACAAAGTTCTGGGCTACTCCTGCAGTAAAAATTCCGGCAGGCCTTGTTCCCGGAATTCCAATTGCCCCCCTTGTCCTTTCTCTGCAGCCCATAGCGAGAATTACCGCCTTTGCCCTATAGATATCAATACCCTTAGAACTCATAACAGTTATCTCTTTATCACGGCTTAAATTAATTACCATGGAGTTTGTTCTAATCTCAACGTCCAACTTTTCGGCTTCGTCTATATATCTTCGGGCATATTCCGGACCGGTTAGTACCTCCTTAAACTTAATAACTCCAAAGCCGTCATGTATACATTGATTGAGGATCCCTCCCGCAAAAGGTTCCCTCTCAATGACAACAACGTCTTTAATACCGTTTTTTGCAAGTTCTACAGCAGCCGCCAATCCTGCCGGCCCTGCCCCAATTATAACTACATCCTTTTCCAATATCATTTACTCTCTCCTTCTATTTGACTCTTCCGGTAAAAAGCTTTGAATTTTTGCCTCTTAAAGTTACATCTTCCACAGGAAGGCCATATTCTTTTGTGATTATCTCTACAATCCTTGTAAGGCAATATCCTCCCTGGCATCTTCCCATCATAGCCCTGGCTCTGTATTTAATTCCGGCAAGCGTCCTAACCCCTAAAGGATTCTCTATCGCATCCATAATCTCTTTTTTGGTTATGTGCTCACATCGGCATACTACTTCTCCATATTCAGGACACTCTTTAATCAGTCTGTCCTTTTCGTCATTACTCAACTTGCGAAACTCCACAATTCCTTTTCTTTGGCCTATAAAATCGGGCTTTTCTATAAGATCTTCCTTATTGCCTATTATATCCCTTACCCTTTTTGCTATAGGTACCGAGGCAGTAAGGCCAGGAGACTCAATTCCTATCAGTTGGATAAGTCCTTCAACAACTTCCGACTCCTTAATGACAAAATCTCCAAAACCGCCTACTTTAGGTCCTACCAATTTTGACCTGATACCGGAATAATTGCCAATGACATCTTTCATTTCAATAGGCGGCAGCAATTCCTTCGCTTCTTTAAACAGCTGATTCATTACATCCCTTGTAACACTGTAATCGGACTTGGTCTTTATATATTCGGCGCTGGGTCCTATCAGTATATTCCCCTCAACAGTAGGAGTAAGATGAACTCCAAGCCCTCCGATCCCGGGCTTCGGTACGGGATAAACCGGCATATTCAGGAACTTGCTGGTTCTCTTATCCAAAATGTAGTACTGTCCCCTGCAGGGATAAATCTTGTAATTTTTGTCCCCTGCCATGGAAGATATTTTATCGGAATAAAGACCGGCCGAATTTACAATGTACCTGCAATAATAGTGCCTTCCACCGGCGCTGATCCGGAATTTACCCTTTTGTTTGCTTATTCCGAACACTTCAGTATTAAAATAAAATTTCACGCCATTTTCCCAAGCATTCTCCGCCAGTGCCACCGTGTATAAAAATGGGCTGGTAATTGCCGTATTGGGAGATAGCATTGCACCTATTCCCCCAACATAGGGTTCTAAGTTTTTAACTTGTTCAGCATTTATAAAAGTCAACCCCGGCACACCATTCTTTTTTCCGGTATCCATCAATTTTTCTATGCCTTTAAGGTCTTCTTCATCAAAGGCTACTACCAGCTTCCCTGTCTTTTTATAAGGCACATCCAGTTCCTCACATACTTTTTCAAAACCAAGATTGCCTTCTACACAGAGCTTTGCCATCAAACTTCCCGGTTTATTGTTAAACCCGGCATGGACAACAGCACTGTTCCTGCCGCTTGTTCCTGCTGCTACATCGCTTTCCTTCTCCAACACAGCAATATTAAGTTTATACCTTGAAAGTTCCCTGGCTACGGCACAACCTACCGCACCTGCACCTATAATAATTACATCAAAACAATTTTCCATACGTAATTATCCATTCCTTTTATAAAATGCAATTTACTTATTGTATTCTATCATAAAATTATAATTATTTGAATAACCTTCATGAAATAATTCTACTTGTCAAAAAACGATTGAAACTGTATTTTACCGTCAGTTTTCAAAACATACCGATTTAATGTGCACAAAATCACTTTTGACATTATGAAAGTTTTTGAAATTCAAACTGCAAACGCGCTTCAAAATTAATACATGACGATACCGGGAAAAACGTATCATAAATAATCCACAGAAATGCAATGTTCTAGTTAAGATGTGCATACCTTACAAAATAATACAGGGGAGTTTCATTTTCATTCATGAAATAAGTCACCGTGCCGTATTTTCTCAATTCATTAATCAAATAATACTCGGCATCAGCACCATAATGGTAGAATAGCACATAAACCTTTTGATACTTTATGATACTGTCAACATTTTCCTTAAGACGCTCTTCATCAAGGGTTGTAATGTATTTATAAGGTTCACACTTAAGGTTCCAATATTTGCAGCCGTAAATCAACTGTCCGTCTTCAAAAACTTTTTCCGGAAAATGAGTCAACCCCTGCTTGTATCCTGTTTTGTATTCATAAATAGGTACAGCATTTGCAAAAATATAAAGCTTTTCGTCCTCTTCAATCTTGTTGTTGAGATAATAAATCAAATATGCGGCTTCCTGGCCTTCCCTGTACATATTTTTTACATCGGTGTATTTTAACGAACCGTAGTTCAAAGCAATAATCAATATAAATACGACAACTTCAAAAAACTTCCACCGCAACAAATCCATTAAAACTTCTGCAAAAAACAGAATCCCAAGGATTGTAAAGGGCACCAGAAACAACAGCAAACGGTCCTGGATAGGATATTGTTCAAGCCACGATGCAACTAACGTAAACAAAACGGCTAAAACCGTATAACCACCAAGTTTGTTTTTTCTTATAAATAAAAGCATAGTCCCTCCAACCCACAGTATCAATGAGAGGGCAGCCACATCATTAAAGCTGAAACTAAAGTAATTATTAAGCATGAGATATATTAAATTCCACTGGGACAGTTTCTTGGGAAACAGAGGAAAATAAAGATGCTTCCAGTATTCCATGGACATTCCGTCAATGTTTCCTGAAACTTTACTGGTATAAATAAAATAGCAAGCTCCAAAACTTACCAGAGCTACCGCACCGAAAACCGCAGAGCTTATAAAGGCTCTCAATAATTCCTTCAGTTCACCTTCATTCTTCGAAATCTTACGAGCTATAAACCCAAATATACCAAAAAAGAAATTATAACAGGTAATTGCGCCGATAACAAAAATCGACGGAAAGGAAATCCATACGGCAAATATGCAGAACAAAGCATATACCCATGCAGGAATATCTTTATCCTCATAAAGTTTGTAAAGATACAGAGCTGCTATGGTAAAAAACGCATCCGGCATATAGGGTTTCAATTCTGTTGAATAATAAATAAGCGGCGAAACGGTGGCATAAAAGGCTGTTCCCAAAAGCGGCCTTCTAAAACCTGACCTTTTAATAAGAAGATAAAAGAGTCTAATGGAAAATAAACCCGTCAAAAATGAGTATAGCCTTAATGCCCGTTGTGAACTGCCTAAAACAGTAATAAAAAATTTTACAATTAAAATAAAGCCAATAGGTGCACTTTGCGAATAGTCCAAGGGCTTAAATAGACCGCTAAATCCCCTCTGTACTATTCCGCTGGCAAGCATGGCTTCATCATACCAGAGGGTTCTATCCTGGATGTATGATCCCAATCTAAACAAAATCCCCATTGCTATTACAATCATATACAATATCGTCGTAAATTTTACAGGCTTTTTTACTTCCTTTAAACTCAGTTCTATTTCTTCATTCCTTCTCGGTAACATCTAATTTTTCCTTTCTATGAGTAAAATACCTAATTACTTTTGACATCGTACTTGCCCAGTGCAGCCCTTAGAAGAATTTTAAAAAGGAGTAAATTGCCTTTAAAAAAGCTGATTTTAGTTGGAATTTTCCCATGTTTGGGATAGCTTCTCCGGACCGGGATTTCAATAGTTTTCATCCCGATTTTCGGTGCTTTGACAGATAAATAGGCCAAAAGCTCATAGGTATCAAACACATCGCGAAAGGGCTGAACCTCCTCATGAGTAAGAAAGCGTCTTGAATAAGCCCTGAACCCGTTTGTTGTGTCGGTATACCTGAAACCTGCCGCTAAAGAAATAATGGGGGCATGAATTAATTTCACGGCCAGGTGCCTGGTTATGGGAGTGTTTTCAGCTACTCCGCCTTTGATGTATCGTGACCCCTGAACCATATCATAGCCTTTGTTTAGGTATTCAATAAACAGAGGTATGGATTCCACACTGTCCTTGCCGTTTCCATCAATGGTAACAATACCGTCATATCCACGCTTCAATGCCCACCAATAGCCCATCCTGAGCTGTGCACTAAGTTTACCCGGTCCCTTTTTTACAAGAAGTGTGTTTACCCCAAGGGATTCTAACCTGGTGTTCTCAGTGGAACCGTCTGTTGACCCTCCATCGCACAATATAACGTCAATAATTTTATCAATACCTAATTCATTAATCCTTTTAAGCTGTCCAATAATCCTGTCACCCTCATTAATGACCGGTACACAAAGACAATACCTGTTTTCCTTGCCTTTGAATTCAACTGTTTCATACTCAGGCACCTGTTCTTTCATATTCATCATTTCTCTCCAACGATTTTTTAAGATTTAATCCCGCTGTATATTTTACATCATTCTCCAAATACATCAACCATATAATTCATTATCCGTTCCACAATATCAAGCGAGTCGTCTTGATCTTTTTTCATTTCAATGGACACAAAGCCTTTATATGACTTTTCTCTCAAAAGGAAAGCCAGTTCACGATGTTCCTGTCTTCGGCAAATGGGTAAAAGTCCCGGTTCACTAATGTGAACATGGTTTATATAATCCACATAGCCGGCAATTTCATCTGTACTTTCCCCATTGGCAATAATGGTTCCAAAATCAAGATTTACTTTAAAGCCTTCACAATTAACATCCTTTACCAATCTTACAGCTTCCCTTGTGTAGTTTATAAAATTTGTCCCGTACATGGAAGGATTAGCCTCAATGGATATAACAGTGCCTTTCTTTAAGGCATATTCTGAAAGTACTTTAAAAAAGTCCACAGCAATCTCATAATCTTCCTCTTTAGTCAACCACCGGTTCTTCGGGCAGCCGAAAACCATGTTTTTACACGAAACTGCCGCTGCAAAATCAACACCTTTAAACAAATAACGGGTAATACTTTCACGGTTTTCCGGGCTTTCAAAGATATTTTCCGTTCTTCCGTAAAGTATTGACTGCATACTGCAAATCTCGAAATTGTAAAGATTTTTTAAGTCTTTTGCATGTTTTTCAGCCTCATCTATCCGATCATAAGGCCTATCGCCAATTAGTCTTGTAGGTGCTATTTCCAGGCCGCAAAAGCCGTATTTTTCCATAAGTTTATAGACTTCCAAATCTTTATTGGCATCCCAAGCTATATTAGAAATTGCAAGTTTCATAGTGATTCCCCTATAAATTCCTTAATATCCTTCAATACTGCATCTTTATCGGCAATATATCCTCTCATTCCGTTAAACAGTCGATAGTGTACAGTATGTATATCATACTTTACGGGAGTGTTTAAAAATTCGTTTTTAAATTCCTTTCCGTAAATGTACTTATACAGCTCACCGGAAGAGACTGGTTCTGTCACAAGACATAAAAGGCGAATGTCGTTTTCTATCATTGTTTCAATATGAGACCAAAGGTTCTTTAAATTATAGAACTGGTATGTATTTCTGGAATCTGTAAAAGACAGAGCATTAAAACTGGAATTCTCAAAAAACTCTTTTAAAACGGACTTTATTTCTTTACTTACTGGTTTTAGCTTGTAGAAACCGTTTTCCTGCTTTGAATAACACTCCAAAAGGTCTATTGGCGAAACCTCCTGAAGTTCTGAAAGCTTTTCTTCTTTTATCATTGATGGAATAATACTTATCATGTCAAAAATGAAATTTTTTCTCAAATTTACTCCAAACAATCCAGGAAGCCTCAATATATGATAATCTTTAACGTTTTCTATTACCCATTTTTCAAGAATATAACGATTTTTTCCATAGGGCTGAAGCCCCTCAGTATCAACAACTGTGTTCTCATCTACTCCACGAGGCTCTTTATAAACATCAACAGTAGATATCAGCACAAGCTTTTCAAACTTCATCTTTTTAATATTTTCAATAGCCTGCATTATATGTTTTAAATCCTTATCCGGTTCATGGTTTGCAAGAAATTTTTCAGACTTTACACCGCTATATATTACAAGGTCATGCCGGGTATAAAAAGCTTCTTCTATATTGCCGGAGTTATATTGCTTGCTGAAATGGGTCTGCATAATTAAATTGGAGCCTATAAAGCCGCTATATCCCACTAAAGTTTTATCCACCAAGTTCCCCCCTAAAACTTCATTCTGCAAATCAAAGGCATAAATCTTCATATTCAAAATCACTTTTTTCCAAAAAGTTTCTTCAAACAGAGAGCATTATAACATCATTATTTGACCTTTTCAACCGATTCAAAAGTATATGTGTACTTTGAATTTTGAAGTTTTAAAATTAAGGATACAAATTTTATGACTATTGCAAACAAGGAAAAGAACCCTGTAAAACAGACCGACAGGAACAACATAATGGTTGTCCAGCCTTCAACGACTCTGTCATAGGCTATATATACAAATACGGTATAGCAAAACACGCAAATTGAAAACAATAACATCATTATGGCCATAAATATGGATATTTTCGGCACAATATCGGTGAAAATCATCAGATAGTTAAGGGCTTGGGACAGCCTTAATCTTGTGTCGAGCTTTCTTTCATGATCAATGTTCTTATTGGGCTTATACTTGTGTATATAGGTTTTAAGCCCTATGTTGTAGTATACCGCTTTTCTGTACTGAATAGATGTGTAGGAGTTGTTTATCCTGTTTACGGCCCTGCGGGACAAAACCCTGAATCTCTCGGTCCATAGCCTTAAGCGGTTTTGCGAATATCTCTTAAACAAGCTGTAAAAAGCTCTTGAGTCCCAGCGCTCTTTGACGTCAGGAGCCGCCGAAACAATGTCGAAGCCTTCCTGAGAATGCTTGTACACATTTATAATCTCTTTAAAGTCATAATCGGCAATAGGGCTGTCAAACTCAAAAACAAAGTCACCTATAGAAATATCCACGCCAGCTGTAATTGCCGCTTCAGTGCCATGGTAAAAACTTAAATTGATAATGGTAAAAGATATAGCTTCAAGCTTTGAAGCCGATTTTTTCAGCATTTCAACACTTCTGTCGGTTGAAAAATCATTGACAGCAATAATCTCATACTTTTCAAAGTTTTCCGAAAGTACGGCTGCAATGCCTTCAATAAATTCACTTATATATTTTTCATGATTCCTCACATATACTACTGCGGAAACTACTTTCTTTTCCTTATTCACAAGACCCATAATCACAATACCTCTTCCAAATCATATACTGTACTTATCTTTCCCGACAATACACTAATGAAGGTGGGATTGTCCCAATACTTTCTTATTATTGTCGGTCTTGAATCGTCAATCTCCGATGACAACAAAATCGGTTTCATTGAATATAGGGATTTGTAAAAACTGAAGTCATATTGGCTGCGCAAATACTTTTTTGCTATTCCCGACATATATGACCAGGAACTTGGCGGCCTAAATTCACAGATATTGCAATTGAAAAGCCTATTTTCACTGCACAGAGGATTATTTTTTTGACACTCAAAAAGCGGCAGATTTTCATGGCAGCTCATATGCGGAGTAAAAGTAACAGAAGTAAGAGAATGAAGCCCGGTTTTACCAAAGGGCATTATAGAGAAAAAAGGTCCATCCATTACGGTTATTCCAAGTTTTTTCAGGTTTTCCCCAGGATGGCATAGTATTACTTCACAAAGCTCATATTTTATTTTAAAAGGTTCAAACCCCGCAATTGTGTTGATCTGATTTGCAGATGCATAGGTGGCATTCAGAATGTATCCGGTAGATATTGTATTTTCACCATCTATATTTATATAAAATTCCCTGGAACTTCTCTCAATACTTTCTATTTTTACATTGAACTTCAGCTCAACCTGTGGAAATTTTTTTATTTCTTCCAAAAGATAATCTCTAAGAATTGCAGAATCATATGTATACTCTTCAACTTCAAAGGCACCGTCACACATGCCCGGATTAAAGAACTCACCGGGGTCAATTTCAATACACTTTATATTGGCATTCTTACAAAATTTCTTAAACTGTGCTGCACTGGTCCACGAGTATTTTGAAGATGTAGCATATATCTTTTTAAAGGATGAATTTATGCAAAACTCAAACTCTCTATTGAACTTCTGAAAATATTCCGTAACACTGTTAACTGTTGACAAAGAACGGGGATAATGATAGCCATTGTGCACCCGGGCTTGATTTATATATGTAGCACGCAAAAAAGGGCCGTTTTCGCATTCAAGTACAATAACATTATAACCTTTTCTTCCGCAAATCAGAGCCCCATATAAACCATATAAACCTGCACCAATTATAACCCTATCGTAATACCTCATTTACACCCTTCTTATCACAATGCCTTAAAATCCCTATTTTATACATTTTATTACAAATTATTTTCCGGATAAAAACCCCTATACTATCATTTTAGCTTTTTTTACATAATTATTCAAGCACCGCAGTACAAATAATAATCCATAAAACTACAAAAGGGGCTGTTGCATTACAGACTAATAATCGTAATGCAATAGCCCCTTTTTATTTAAAATTAATATATTTTATCCTTAAAACGTTGTCTTTTATTTGTTGATCCTGAAAAAAGGGTATACTAAATAAACGACACACACTTCGCTAATTATACAATAAATATTTTTTATGTTTATGCTGTCTTTATTGGATGTAAATACGTGGCACATCGTTGTGATTGAATTTTGTTATGCAGTTTGTTTACATTATGTGCTAAAGCAAGAAGAATGCATTCTGCTAAGATGTTCTTTTTGCCTCTACACAAGAAACGTCTGAATCCCATATCTTGTTTTATTTCTCCAATAACCCCTTCGACCTGAATACTCCGATTTATTCTGAGTTCGATTCCTTCTTCACTGAGGATTCTTTCTAAGGCTTCCTCACGTTTTTGCTGGAATAATTTAGATACCTCAAGACGTTTAGTCCGTTCTTCCAGCGGTTTTTTGCTGTTTCCCTTAATGCATTTTGATTTGAAAGTACATTCACTACAATCTTCACATGTGTAGCAGGTTTTCTTACTTATATATCCTGTTTTGCTTTTACTGAACTTTATTCCTGTTACTACAAGCCTTTTTCCGTTACTACATATGTAAATATCCTTTTCTTTGTCATATATCATATTTTCCTTTATGCTAATATCTGCTTTATACTTACGTGTCCTACTAACTTCATAATTGGATGGTTTAATAAACGCACGTTGGTTGTTTTCATCAAGATAAACGTAATTTTCCTCACTTTCATACCCTGAATCAGCAACTATATTTTTGTAAGTATACCTCAAATGACTTTTGATACTGTTTAAGAATGGTATTAGAGTGGTTGTATCTGTAGGCTGAGGACCAGCACTTATCCATACTATGTATTCAGCATCTACTCCAAACTGAATATTGTAACCAGGTTTTAATTGCCCATTCTTCATAGCATCTTCTTTCATTCTCATGAAGGTTGCATCAGGGTCTGTTTTTGAAAAACTATTTCTCTCTCCCATGGTATGTAAATGCTTATTATATTTCTTAAGTCTTGATATGTATTCATCCAGCTGTTCCAATGTTTTTTGGAGAGGAGATTTTCTTTTTCCTATTCCATAGACAAATTCGATATCTTCATCCTTTTTTATTTTGCATAGTTTACGCCTAAGCTTTTTTAGATGATACATTTTGATTTTATCTCCATATACAATTTTAAATCCGTAATCTTCTTCTGCTTTCTTAAAAAATGCAGGAATCTTATCCATAAGTTTTCGCTGATTTTTAGTAACAGAACCTTTCCAAACAAAAGTATATTTGTTTGAAGAAGCTTCAATTTTTGTCCCATCAACAAAAAGATTCTTCATTGAAAGTTCTCCACATTCAGCAAGTATTTCAGTAAATTGTGCCATAAGATTTTCTGAAACAGGTGCAAAATGAAGGCTCCGAAATCTCGCTATTGTTGTATAATCTGGAGCAGGAGACCCTTCAAGAAGGTACATAAAGTTGATATCTCTCCTACAAGCACTTTCAATTTTTCGAGTAGTATAACAATTATTCATATATGCGTAGAGCATGACCTTCAGCATCTGTGTTGGGGTTGCTTGTTTTTTCCTTATACGGGAATAGGTCTTATATAATTCTGTTAAATCCATCTCCTCCACTATCTGACCCAGCAACCTGACAGAATCATCATTAGGTATCATGTACTCAATATTTAACGGCAATTTTAATTGATAGAAATCACCGCGAATGGTATAATCTTTATGTGTTAAATTATTTAGTGGCATAAATACATTTTACACCAAATTCCGGACTTTTCGAAGTCCGGAATTTGCTTTTTAGACACAAAAGGACTGTTACACTAATTTTCTTAGTGCAACAGCCCCTTCTGCTAATAGAAATTCAGTTTCTTCTCTTGTCACGATGTACTCAGGGAATCAATATCCCTCTGCACCTTCTTGTCTTTGGTCTCGTCACAGCAATTTTTGCCTTCCACAATCCGAGACTCAATTTTTGATGCTTCCATAACTTTTTCCGTTATTATATTCTTTATTTCTTCTATGGAATCCTCAAGGAAAAAAGTTTTCTTTATTTCTTCAAGCAATGTATTGTCGGATAGATTTTCCATATCAATATCCATACAACTTTCATCGGTACACAGTCTGAACAAAGCCTTATATTGGTAGTTATCTTCAGTGATGTTCAAATTTACAACCTTTAAATCTTTACAAAGCATGTAAAATGCCCCCTTTATATTTGCTATTAACACCTTATGCTTGTTCTTTTCCTGCCAAAGGAGAAGGAACTGTATAAACTCTTGTCGCCATCTCGGTATCCAGCATTAAAATTCCTTTACCGTCATTTTCCCCCACAAGTCTAATCTTGCTCAAATTTTGCTGTGCAGTGTCCTCCTCTTCCGCCTGTTCGTCTATAAACCATTTGATAAAGGAATTGGTCTTGTGATCCCGTTCTTCAATAGCCAAATCGGCAATTCTATATATAGATTGGGTTACAGACCTCTCATGGGCAAGGGATTTTTCCAATACCTCCTCAATGGATTTAAAATCCCATTCCGGGGCTTGTATTGCCTGAAGTTTAACCCTGCCGCCAACAAGATTTAAATAATTGATAAAAATAAGGGCATGGTCTCTTTCTTCCATTGCCTGTATTTTAAACCAATTGGCAAAACCGTTTAAGTTCCTTGAAGTAAAATAAGCTGAAAAAGACAGATATAAATATGCGGAATAAAATTCTTTCTGGATTTGATCATTCAAAAGCTGTTCCATTTTTTCACTAATCATATATTCCCATCCTTTCTGAGTAAGTATTAAAAAACACTTTTTCTTTAAACTTTATCTTTATTTAATATACCCATAATACAGCGTAATAAAACGGTTATTTCCAAACTTTTCACATTCTTATACTAACCCCTGTATTTATCGATCTAAATTAAAAATTATATTACTTATAAATATCAAAAAAGAATAACTATGTAAGTTCATCTATTACTTTGCGGCAAATACGCTCACTGAATCTGCTTTCATAATGCCCGGGTGCCCAGCCTTTAAGAAAACGGTAGAAATCAGCCCAGGCTACATGATACAACTTACGCCATTCCTTTTCCAATACTTCAAAGTCCACTTTCTTCTCCACCATTTCCAAAGCTTTTTTCAGTTCCTTGAAATAAAACTCTAAAATGTCGTTTTCCCAGCTTTCACACTCATCATCGTAAAGACAGCTGTCAATAAAATATGCCACATCCTTCATTCCGCAGCCGCCACCCACATATTGAAAATCCACTGCAGCAACACTGTTTCCGTCATTGGAAAAACAGAAGTTCTCTATTTTTGCGTCACCGTGTACAAAAGTTTTATAGGTACAGCTGTCAAGCTTTCTGTCTATCGCACGGGCTGCGTTTTTTAAAGCCATGTCCTTCATAGCTTTAAGTTCGTCGGGACGAGTATCCAAATGCCAGTAAGTTCCTTTTGACCACAGTTTTTCAGGTTTTTCACCCATAAAAGTTGCATGAAAATTAGCCAGCCAGCTTAAACATAGCTGTATTTCCTTCCAACCCACGCTTCTTATTCTCCCATTAAAACCTGAAGCATCAAGGTCTTCAAATACCATTAAAAACTCATCATCCTGCCATTCGAAAGCATATCCTTTTGGAACTCTGCAGTCTTTTCCGCACCTTTGGCTCCAATTTTGATAAAAAGCCATTTCCACTTTATAGGATTTCAGTTTACGCTCAAAGGATATATCCCCGCCCCGGATTTGACCTGCCCGCTTGAGCAGGCATACGTTTTTTACTATTACACTCTTCACTTCTGTTCCGGACAATTCGTAGCGCAGTATTTTCCCATATCCGCTCCAAAGTTCCTGTACCTCTTCAATTTCATACACTTCTTTTGCTCCTGTGGATCTGAGAATTACCTTTTCAAAGCTTTTATTCATAGTACCCATTCCCCATTTATTGCAATTCTTTATATGTTCAGTCATCAATTTACAGCTTTTAAAGCAAACATTACAACTTATCCAAGTCTATCCATATAGGATTGCACAAACCATACACAATTCTCGCTTATACGTTTTTTATCACTGTCGGATAAATTTAAAAATCTTTTCTGAACAGATTTAAAACTCTATAGAAAGCTCTTTTCCAAATTGCTGCAGACTGCCCATAGATAAATTATCCATTATTGTACCTAATAATGCAACCGGAACTTGATCCTGTTTATCACTGACCAATTCCACCTCTTTTTTACTATCAAACTCACAGAGCAAATTAAAAGCTACTGCTTGTAGATATTAGTTCCCCAAATTCTCCGCAAGAAAAGCTCTAAATAATCATATCAAATAATATACTGTAATACAACCAAAATTAATATAATATAGCATAAACAGGTAGCAATTTACAATACATTTGACAATTTAAGCTCTCTTAAGGCATACCCACTTTATCCTCTTTTCATAAACAAAAAGAATTGGCCAGGTTGGACCAATTCACACTCATTGAAATCTTCCTTCATATAAGCACATATTTCTGCTCAAGCATATCCAACATTCGCAAATATTTTTCTTGAATCCCAGACTTTTCGGCTTCTGCTTCGAAAGCCTCACACTCGGCATTTACGTTGTCTAATGCTTCTGAATCAAGTTCCCTTTTGCCGTAAGGATAGGCAATATTATCCTCCTTATCTATGTGGCGGTTTAGCAAATGGGTGTAGGAAACGGCATTGGCAATAACATCCACCTTTGCATCCTCATCGCCGTTCTTTACCCGTTCCAGTGCTTCTCCTAGCCCCTGCATATACAATCGGCCAAAATCATGTTCTACCAACATTCCGAACCTGACCAGTTTTTCTGCAGCACCGCCTAATTCTATCATTCTGTTAAAAAGGATTTTTTCTTCTTTTCCATGATGATGGTTATCGGCGTAGTTTCTTATAAAATCAATCATATTTTTAAAATCGTTAAAATCAATTTCTCTTCCATGCATTATTCCAATACATGCTCTTCTTATTACCGACAGCATTCTTTTTATGTGTTTGTGTTCCTCAACCATTAAATCTATTGCATCCAATCAAATCACATCCTTCAATAGTATTATAAGTAACTTGCAACCTATTATACAAATATCAGATTTTTTCCATTCAATTATTGGCAAGTCGTACATTCGCTCAGGCTTGTATTTAGGCTTGCTCATCAATATAACCCCAGACTGTTGCAAGTTTACTCACATCTGAAGGATTCTACAAAACTATATAAAATAATCGATAATTATTTCCTGTTTGACAAGTATATTGCAAATTTCATTTACTGCATCATCAATACCCACGCTGGCATCAGGTATGAAATTGCTAAAGGGTGATTCTCCAATATTGACAACCAGAATATCATTGGGCGCATTTAGCTCCTTTAATATTAAGGCCTCGTAATCGTCCAAATTATGAACCGATGTTATAAATATCTGTCCCGAGTCGGTAAATATCCTTGCCAATTCACCAATCTGATGTATTTGCTCAATTCTGTCCTCGTTTTCGGTACTTACATTCGAACCAAGGCCGCCAAGAAGACTGGAAATTCCAAGAAAGTAAACTTTATGCTTCGTATTAAAAAGCCTTTTTTCCAACTGCCTTCCTATATCCTGAATGTTCTTTTCAAGCTCTTCACTTCCCGTAGTAATTACAATAAACTTCGATTTGTGCCCATATACTTCTCTTCTCTCTTCTTCCGTTATAAGACTCTTTTCCCACAAATACTCCCTTTTTCTGATATGCTCTTTCAGACTATTCTCCTGATCATCAACGCTTTCAAGAATTATTCCGCCTCCTGCGATATCATAATTGTCAACAATTACAAAGCGCCCTGTCTGTTCAAAATTGGAAATTATATCAAATGCAATGGGCTTTGGTGTTTCAAAAATACACTCTGCTACATCGTGCCTTTCCACCTGGTCCTTAAAAGTGTCGATATTTATCTGGGCTGCATCAATTATGCTTATAATCTCCACCAGTTTTACACTGCTTCTCATTGTTCCTATTTTCAGTTTATATTTTTTATTTTTCACAAGAGGAGATTTCCCCACCCAAAAAATGTTAGCTCTAAACTTCGAACTGACATTGGGATGCTGTTCATTTACTTTAACCATGATTTCTCCGGGTTTTATGTAAATCTGTGTCTTAAGAGTAACCCCTATTGCCTCATCGGCACCAGCTTCCTTCCTTGGTGGTACGTTAAATCCCTCAATACTTGCAATTTCCGACTTTTTAAAGGACGGCAGGAACAGTACTTCATCACCTTCCCTTATTGTTCCGCTGGTTATTGTCCCTGCCACAATTCTTCTGTCATCGCCTTTTTCAGTAAATTTATATATATCCTGAACGGGCATGCGAAAGTCTTGCTCTGCATTTTTTTTCTTATTGCTGAATCCATCCAGTTGTTCCAATACTGTAGGCCCTTCATACCATGGTGTATTACCGGATTTTGATGCAATATTATCTCCATGAAAAGCACTTATAGGTATAAAATTTACAGGTCTGATTTTTATACCGTTAAGGAATTCCGTAAACTGTGCCTTTATTGTATCGAAAACTTCCTTGTTAAACCCGACCATATCCATTTTATTAACCAATACGGCAACCTGCTTGATGCCAAGCATAGAAACAATATGACCATGCCTTTTGGAATTTTCCTGGATTCCTTCTTTCGCATCAATAACAAGCAGTGCAGCTTCAGCCCGGGATGCTCCGGTAACCATGTTTTTCAGAAATTCGATATGTCCCGGTGCATCAATAATTATGTAATCCCTTTTACCGGTTTTGAAAAAGCACCGGGCAGCATCAATGGTTATCCCCTGTGCCTGTTCATCCTTCAAGGCATCCAGCAGAAACGCATATTCAAAGGGTTTGAAATTTTTCCGGCAATATTCCTTGACAAATTCCAGCTTGCCTTCAGGCAGTGAATCGGTATCAGCAAGGAGCCTGCCTATTACAGTACTCTTTCCATGGTCCACATGCCCCACTATAACAATATTCATCTGCTCTCTTTCCGCCATATTACATATAACCTCCTTTGCGAAGCGTTTCAAGGCCTCCGCCATCGTCCTGGTCCTGGGCTCTACCTGCTCTCTCAGCAATTTTTGCAAATTTTCCGCTTTTTAATTCCTCTATTATCTCCCTCACATTTTTAGCAGTGGATTCCACCGGCGAAGTGCACGGATAGCAACCTAAAGACCTGTATCGCTTTCCGTCTCCCTGATCAAAATACAGTGAAGTGATAGGAATATTCTCCCTCTCGATATATTCCCATATATTGAGTTCCGTCCAGTCAAGAAGAGGATGGATTCTCACATGGGTACCGGGTGCAAAATCCGTCTTAAACTGGTTCCAAAATTCAGGTGGCTGATCTCCCACATCCCAGTCATTATCCTTGTCCCTGGGTGAAAAATACCTTTCCTTTGAACGGCTGCCTTCCTCATCAGCCCTTACACCGACAATCACGCCGGTAAATCTTTCTCTGTTGGTATCCTCAACATATTTTCCAGTTTTATGGTCCAAAATATATCTGGGCCACTCCCCGGAAAGGGTATGTTTCAGTGCTTCGGATTTAAGGGTCTGGCAGCAGGACAAACGGTCTGTTTTGCCGTCAGGGAACGTGTTCTTTTCTCTTAATGCCTTTGAATTTTCTCCATATATCATGGTAAGTCCCCATTTTAACGCCAGTTCATCCCTGTAAGCAATCATTTCAGGAATTTTATAATGGGTATCTATATGTACCAGCGGAATGGGAACATGCCCGAAAAATGCCTTCCTGGCAAGCCACAAAAGAACGGTGCTGTCCTTTCCTATCGACCACAACATGCATAAGTTTTTAAACTCCCTGTATGCTTCCCTCAATATGTAAATACTCTGTGCCTCCAATTTATCCAAATGATCCATTATTACCCCTCCTTAACGACGTTTGAAACATGAAGTCCGCATTCCTTTTTATCCGGATCTTCCCACCACCACCGGCCGCTTCTGATATCTTCGCCTTTTCTAACCGCCCGGGTACAGGGTTGGCATCCGATACTCCTGAAATCCTTGTTATAAAGGCTGTTATAAGGTATGTTTTTGCTGCGTATGTACTCCCATACCTGCTCCTCGGTCCAATAGGCCAGGGGATTTATTTTTAGCATATCGTGGGCGTGATCCCATTCAAACAATTCAATATTGCTTCTTGTAACAGACTGTTCCCTTCTAAGACCGCACACCCACACATCCGCCGTTGCAAGTACTCTCTTTAAAGGTTCAACTTTTCTTACCTCACAGCATTTCTTCCTTAACTCGACACTCTCATAAAACATATTTGGACCATACTGTGAAACAATTCTCTCCAATTGCTCGTTAGACGGTGCATAAACCTCATATTTGAAGCCATATCTTGAAGATGTTTCTTCCATTAAATCATATGTGTTTTGAAAGTGTCTTCCGGTATCAATGAAAAATATTCTGGGATTTGCACTGTTTTTTGCAAAGATTTCGGTCAGCACCTGGTCTTCAATGGAAAGACTTGATGCCAGGATTGTTCTCGATGTTCCAAATCTATCCAAAACATAGCAGATTATCTCTTTAGGTGATTTATCCAAAAATTCCTTGTTCAATTTCTCTATTTCCTGTTTGATCATGAGTTACCTCCTTACTTACATTCAATTATCCTTTTCCTTTTAAGTTACAACTAATAACCGGGTTCAATTTGACTTTGCAATTTTTCAAAATACTCCAAACCGACTCTTTCTACAAAACTGTGAAAAGTCTCATTATCCTTTCGATGATTTAAATAATTTTCAATGAAACTGTGAACTGCTTTTAGCAAGTCTTCTTCCTTAAACCTTAAATTAAGTCTTTGCCCAAAAGCAGCATTTTTTCCCAAAGCCCCTCCCAAGAACACATCAAAGCCCTCACAGGAGTTTCCGTTTTCCTTTAACAGGGCACCTCTAATTCCAATGTCCGCAATTAATGTATGCCCACAGGAATTGGGACACCCTGAAATCTTAACACTAATGGGCACATCAGCCTTTAATCGGTCATCTATATAGCTTGAAAGCTTTAGTGCTATGTTTTTGGTGTCAATTAAGGCAAGGTTGCAGAATTTTGAACCAGTGCATGCCACAATTTTGCTTAAGAACGTTTCAGGCTTATGGCTGAACTTTTCAAATATTTTATTTTTCAGCACCTCGGAAACTTTTTCATTATCAATCCCCGAAATAATAATGTTTTGGCTCGACGTGGTCCGAAGAATTCCGTCTCCATATTTTTCGCTTATTTCAATCAGCTCTTTAAAGTCTGTTGATGTCATATGTCCTAAAGGAATATGAACTCCTATGTAACTCTTACCCTCCTGCTTTTGTCTGTGTACCCCGTAGTAATTTATCGAATTGGAACCGTCGCTTTTATCAATTCCTCTCTTTGGCAATTCACCGGTATATTCAAAGAGTTTCTCGGTGAATTTTTCTATTCCCCAGTCATCCACTAGGAATTTAAGCCGGGCACGGCTTCTGTTGTTCCTGTATCCAAAATCCCTAAATATAGTCGCTATTGCCACCGTTACTTTCAGTACCTGTTCCGGAAGTATAAAGGCATCAACTTCTCTTGCCATCATAGGTTTGGAGGAGAGCCCGCCTCCTACTTTTAAATGAAACCCTGCTACCTCCTCGCCGTCTATAACTTTTACGGCAGGTGTAAAGGAAATATCGTTTATCTCAGAATTTCCGGCATTTCTTGTACTTGCAGAAATTGAAATTTTAAGTTTTCGCGGAAGATTTGAAAAATCTCTGTTGAGAAGAAAGAAATCGTTAACCTGATTTACCAGTTCGGTGGTATCCATAAGCTCGTATTTGTCAATTCCTGCTAATGGATTCCCTATAACAGTCCTGGGACAGTCTCCGCACGACTCATAACTTGCAAGCTTGACACTGTTTAGCTTAAGGAATATTTCCGGTAAATCTTCCATGCGTATATTATAAAACTGAATTGCCCCACGGGTGGATATTCTCATAAAGTCTCTGCCGTATTTTTCTGCAATTTCGGCCAATATTTTTGCTGCAGGTACATCAATCTTTCCGGTATTGATGCGGATTCTTAGCATAAACAATCCGTTTTTGGGCTTTTGTTCATAAATTCCCGCCCATTTGAGCAGTATCCTGTCTTCATCGGACACCGACTCAATACCTTGTTTTGAGTACTTATTGACGATGGTTTCAATAACATCCAATCCATCTCTTTTAAGTTTTATTTTTTCAACATCATTCAGCAATTGGATATTCTGATTCCAAATTTGCTCATACGCCATGTGTCAACCCCCCTGGCATAACATCAGCCATTTATGTACTATTAATCGGTACATGTTTTGTAAGAATAGCCGATTCATCCAAACTTCATTGCAAATATAAATCGGCACAATTATTATTTTTCCTATATGTTTTGTAAGTTTTTATGTATTATATATCCTTCTGTCTGTCCTTATACAAAGGGAACTAAAACATTTCGCCTTCATACAATAACATTACTATTCCTATATAATTTGTTAGGTTTATATTACCATGACATTCATTATATTGTCAACACATATTTATGATATTACATATAGGATTAGTCGGGTTAATTTTATCATTAGGGAAAATTAATTAAAACTTTCCCCTTTTAGTATTTTTAAGTAAAACATTAGTTCTGTTCATTTATTTTGTAAAATTTTTTTACCGGAATATCTACCTCATTGCCTGTTCCAAATCCTGTATTAAATCATCTGCATCTTCAATTCCCACAGATATTCTAAGCAGCTTTTCATTAACCCCCAACCTTTCTCTGATGTGAGGAGGTATAGCCTGGTGAGTCTGCGCTACAGGATAGGTTATCAAACTTTCAACTCCCCCAAGACTTTCAGCAAAAATGAAAACTTTTAACCTCTCAAGTAACGATTCTACCAGTTTTTCATCCTTAACATGAAAAGAAATCATAGCTCCAAATCCAGAGGCTTGTTTACACAGTACTTCATAGCCCGGATTTTCAGGCAGTCCAGCATAATAAACCTTTTCAACCTTGTCATGCGTTTTTAGCCAATTGGCAATTTTCTGTGCATTATATTGCTGTCTGTCAAGGCGTACACCAAGAGTCTTTATTCCTCTTAATACAAGCCAACTGTCAAAAGGTGACAGCACAGCTCCTTCAGATTTCTGTATTAATCTTAGCTTTTCTGCTATTTCGTCATCGGACACTACAATAAGTCCTGCCAATGTGTCATTGTGTCCGGCAAGATATTTCGTTCCGCTGTGGAGTACAATGTCTATTCCAAGCTCAAGGGGTCTTTGATAGTAGGGTGTAAGAAATGTATTGTCAACAATAGTTAAAATTCCCCTTGATTTTGCAAGTTCCGCAACTGCACGTAAATCAGTTATTTTCATCATGGGATTTGACGGAGTTTCAACAAATATGGCTGCAGTATTGGGCTTTATACTCTCTTCAATATTTTTTATACATTCGGTGTCTACAAAACTGAATTCCAAACCGTATTTTTTATATATTTCTTCAAAAATACGGTATGTACCCCCATATAAATCATCAGAAACAATTATATGATCCTTTGGAGAAAAAAGCTTTAATATTGCAGATACCGTAGCCATTCCACTGGAAAATGCCAATCCGTGTTTACCGTTCTCCAATAATGCAATAGTTTTTTCCAGTTCCTCTCTTGTAGGATTCTGAAGCCTTGAATAATCATATCCAGTGGACTGGTTCAAACCGGGATGCCTGAAAGTTGCACTTTGATATATTGGAAAACTCACCGCACCTGTTTGCGGATCGTAGCCTTTGTAACCATGTACCAGTTTGGTGTTAATATTGACTCCCATTTCCGTTCTCCTCCCATTCACAATTATTCCTATCATCTTAATTGTAATTTCTATAAAAAAAAGAAATGCCCTTTTCCTCAAAACATAATAGTTTTTATCCTTATTTATCCGATATGTTATATAGTATTACAAAGCATATATTTTGTCAATCATATTGCTTTATAATGTCATGCAGAAACAGCTGTTCTCTTTCGGCCCCAGGTTACAAAACAGCATTCCGGTATTGCTATATTATAAAATATGATCATTTATTTGGAAATAATAATGACAAAAATATTAATTTTTTTCGATATGTTTCATCGAGAAAAGATTCGGCTGGACTAAATATTCTTATTTCCCCTCAAAATCAATTCCAACTCTTCCGCAGGCATCGGTTTATAAAAATAGAAACCTTGAATTTCATCGCACTGATTCTCTTTTAGAAATCTCAACTGATATTCATTTTCCACACCTTCTGCCAAAACTTTAAGCCCAAAAGTTTTTCCCAACTGCAACATCACCTTAATAATACTTTCATCCTTAGTTCCCCTATATATACCCTGTGTAAATCTCATATCAATCTTTATCTTGTCAACAGGCATAATTCTCAATCTACTCAAGGATGAATATTCCGTACCGAAGTCATCTATGGAAATGGTAACTCCAAGGTCTTTAAGCCGGTTCAGTGTACTGGTAATGTATTCTACATCATAGGTAGCAATACTTTCAGTAATTTCTAATTCAAGATAAGCAGGATCCAACTGGGTTTTTTTGAGTATATTTTCTACAATTTCAACCAGATTGGGATTTAAAAACTGACCCAAAGACAAGTTTACAGCCATTTTTATCGGTTTAAGCCCCATTTTCTGCCACTTATTATTTTGTTCACAAGCCTCCTGAAGCACCCATTGCCCAATATGATTAATAAGTCCATTTTTTTCAGCCAATGGAATAAATACTCCTGGTGATATTAATCCTTTTTGTGGGTGATTCCATCTAATCAGAGCCTCAACGCCAACTATTTCACCAGTTTGCGCATTAACCTGCGGTTGATAGTTTAAAATAAATTCTTTTCTCTGTATTGCAAGATGCAAACTGTTTGTAAGGTTGGCATTTACTTCAATTTGCTTCTGCAAAAAAGACGAGCACATGGTGTATTTGTTCTTTCCATTTTCTTTTGAAATGTACATTGCCGCAGCAGCATTTTTAACAAGACTCTCCACCTCATTGCCGTCAATAGGATATACAGAAATACCCATACTGACAGTTATAAAAAATTCCTGGTCGCCCACCGTCAAAGGGTGTTTGAAGCTACTTGTAATTTTTTCTGCCACTGCACATATATCTTCAACATGGGAAATTTGAGGGATCATTATTACAAATTCATCCCCTCCAAAACGTGCCACAATATCATACAGGCGCAGGCAACTCGAAATCCTTTCTCCAATCTTCATTAACAGGGAATCTCCGCCATCATGACCTAAAGTATCATTAACATACTTAAAGGAATCTATGTCCACAAAAGCAATTCCAACAAGCTTTTCCGAACGTTCCGCCAATTTTATGGCTCCTCTTACCTGATTCATAAACATAGCCCTGTTTGGAAGCCCTGTTAAGGCATCATAATTTGCTCTATAATTAATTTCCTTTTCAGCATCCACTTTTAGCATTATGTCTGAAATCATATGCGCCAGGACTTTAAAAGTTTCTTTATGATATTCTTTAAATTTTAACTTTTGTCCTGCACTTTCAAATCCCATTAATCCTATTACACATTCTTTGTCTCGTAATGGATTTATAATGGTAGAAATTGTCTCTTCATCTCTGACATATTCTTTTTCCATATATTCTTCCATAGTTGCAGCTAAATATGGCAGGCTGTCAAATTCCTGCTGCTGAAACGGACTTATATCCAACAATTCAAAAACTTTCCTGACCTTTTTTTCCTTTGCAGCATCATTCATAGGTGATTCGCAGTCGGAGCACCATTCAAAATATTTCATTGTCTTTTGACCGTTGGGAAAAAACAACACAAAAGTGCGATCTATATTGAAATTGTTTCCGCACAGTTTAAGAACCTCATTTATCCTTTCTTCAATATTATTTTCATTGGTATTCATAAATATGGAAGATATACGAGAAAGGAGTTTCTGGGCATTTAACTTTTCCTCGTTCTCTATGAGCCTTTTGCTATAGACATAATTAATATAATAAGCAACTATAAATATTGACAGCAACAAAATTATTCTAACGGCATGATCTACGTGTGTAAACCTAACAACTATAGTAGAAGGAGAATTTATCCAAATCCAGACAAGAGTAAATAATGAAGAAATCCCATTTAACACCAGTATGTGCTTTTGGCTGAACGCTATTGACGTAACGATGAATAACACAGGGATTATACCGGCATAAATGGCACTATAATCAAAATACCTCAGCGTAATAATCGGAATTGAAATTGATAAAATTATATTCGAAAGCAAATCTTTATAGCTCAATCTGATATTTAGCTGTTGAATAGCCTGAAGTCCAATCCCGATAAATATCATAAAAGCACTAAACAGCAAAACCGGTTCCAAGTTTGCCCTTTTAGTAAAATACATGCTTCCGATATTGACAAAGGCTCCTAACAAAAAGGCTATACTAAAATTAAGATATAACCTCTCCCGGCTGTCTTCATTAAGAATGCTATGAAAATCAGAGGAGTCGCTATTTTTTTTCTTAAGCATAAATCCGTATCTTTTGATACAGTAAAGCACTTGAGTCATTGGAATAATAAAAAGTAACGGAACTATTTGAGGTATCTTAATTGAAAACATGGAATTTATAATAACTTCAGACAAAGTTCCTGCTACAAAACTGCAAGCAAACAGTAAACATATCAAATAGGCTTTACTCTTTTTATCCCCTTCCTCCAATTTAACAGCCCAGCGGACTAACAACGTAAACCCTACCAGGAAAAAACTTAAGTCATATGCATACAGCATCCAATTCCAAAATGTATTGCAGCAGACATTAACCCATCCGGAACTTGTCTCTATGAGATTATACTGTTTTACAGCTATTTTTTCGTATAGGCCGAAGACAAAAACATTTAAAGCAGCTGGAAGATATATAAGAATGTATATCCATTTTTTCTTCAAAATATCGGCTTTTTCAGTAATAATAACAATAAAATGCAGCAAAAAGCTAAAAAAAGTTCCCCATCCTAAGGTTCCGACTCTTCTCCAAAATAAACATGTTTCATAATTCTGTGCAGTATTTGAAATAGACAAGGAAAAGGACCACACCGACAAACACAAACAAAGGATAAAAAATAATATATGAAGTGACGACTTTATATTCAGCGAAAGAACATACAAGCCATAAAACAATAAAACTGCAGTTGTAATAAGAAACAACAGCGAAAATATATATGGTAAAGGCATATATATATAAGCCTCCTTCTACCCTTCCTAAAAATATAAAATTAAAATAACTGTAATTTAATTATATTCGACAAATTATTCATTAATCCTCCAGGTAAAAGGGATTATTTGTAAAAAATTCAATGCCTTAATTTCTTTTCCTGACAATTCATTTACCTATTGACCAGCAATTCAATGATTAGCAGTTACTTGATGTGCATTTTTCTTAAATTACTATAAAAAACACTACTGTTTTTATTATACGAATTTTGTCTAATAAAGTCAACCAGTACTACTTTATATGTATTAAAACTGTTAATATTAAAAGTTATTAATTAACTTATTTTACCTGATTTTCACAATCTTTTATAAATATACCACACATCAATTTCTTCTTTTGAAGGCTCTTCAAATATTGATTCCATTTTCTTCAAAAGTCCTTCATCTACAAAAAAGTTCCTGGAAAGACCTTTACATACCAGATCATTTCTTTCATTTATATTTCTCTTCCACTCTTCATCGGAAATATCAATATAATGCCACTCAAAATCAATACCTCTTTCCATATAGTACCTTGATACTTCGTCCCGTTCCTTTTTGCTCCAGAAACCAAAATCCAAAATGACATTGTTTCCTGCTTCAATAATTTCCAGTGACTTTTTATATAAATATTTTTTTATCTTACATACCAAATCATCGTGCTTATCACCAATGTTCTCCATTGACAAATCAAATACCACTTCATCACAGGACAGAATAACAGCATTAATTTTCTGCTTTAGCATTTTAGAATAATAGCTTTTTCCACTGCAAATTTTACCGCATATCAAAATTACTTTTGCCATTTTTACACCATCCGTTTGGATTTCCAGATAACAGAAAATATTCAGAAACACTGATATTATTATAACATTATGTGAACCTTTTGCATATTTTATGAATATTATGTCATAAAAAATAAAATGAGGTGCTATCAATAAATGTATACCGATTTTTATGGTTATCCATACAACCTTTACCCCAGGCAGCCAATAATACCTTCGTACATCCGACTTCTGCATGCTGTACCGAATGCTCCGGCCGTCGATATATATGCAAATGGAAGCCCCATTGCAAGAAATCTGAGTTATAGGCAATTTACCGAATATTTGGCACTTCCCGGCGCAAGCTACAATATAACCGTCTTCCCCGCAGGTCAAACAGTCAATCCAATCCTAAGTACAGTAATTAACATACCTGGCGGGTCAATATTTACCATAGCGGCCGTAGGTATACCCTCAAGCATTACCTTACTTCGGATAGAAGAACCCCGCATAAACATTCCCGCCGGTAACCTAATGCTAAGGTTTGTAAATCTTTCCCCCAACGCACCTGCTGTTGATGTAGAGATACAGGGCGGGAATATAATATTTGGCAATGTAACATATACAGGAATAACTCAATATATACCTTTTAATCCGGGAACATATACTTTTAACCTTAAGATTTCAGGTACAGGTCAAAGAATTCTATATGTTCCAAACATTCTATTGGAATCCGGAAGGTTTTACACCATATATGCCATAGGTGTTGTTGCAGGAACTCCTCCTCTTCAAGTGCTTATACCCTTAGACGGCAACACCTATATCCGGTAGGTTGTAATTTTCCTTTGCTGAAGAGCTCTTAAAAACAAAATGCTTCCAGTACTTTTATGCCGACTTATAGCACTGGAAGCTGTTTTCTGTTTTTAAATTGCTCATACAGGTGTTTATAATTAACGTTATAGATAAAATTCATTAATAGTCGAATGTCTGTCACGCTGTTTCAACATAATTTTAATTAAATTGCTTATAATCATATTTTTTTGTTTCATATTCAATACTGTCCAACTTTTTCTTTGATGTATTATAAATGGTTATATTAACCTTATATGGCCCGTTCTTTTTTGAATTTCTTATTGCACTTCCGCCAAAATAAACAAATCTGTTATTTAAGCCTTTATCGCATTTCATTGATGTTGAAGCCAATGCGTTAGTAACTCCTCCACCTCTTATCAGGTTCCCAAAAGATATTACTTGACCATCTAAAGTGGATAAAGTGGCATTGACAATATAAGTTCCTGCTTCACCAACATTTAAGTTCATACATATCTGCAAACTATCGTAACCTATGGAGTTATCCCATTCAACAGCTCCTTCTTTATCTATACCGACAATAAACAATTCTCCCGGCTCAGGCAATGGAGGTGTGGGAGAAATTTCCGGAGACGAGACTACAGTTGACGTATTAATAACATCAGGAGTTTTAATATCCGATAAACCTGATTTTTCGGATGAAACAGAATCAGTCGATAAAATCGGCAAAGGTGTAACCTTTAAAAGTTCAGTACTATCCATTGAATTATGATTAGATTCAGAATCAACAGGAAATTCAGCTTTACATGAACAAACCAAAAAAGTCAATAAAATAGAGACATTAAAAGCAATAAAAAATCTATTGATTACTTTTTTCTTGATAGGAGCTAAAAAATCAGACATAAATTCTCCCAAGACTTTCTTTATCAAATATATATTTCTATAAAATAAATTTTTCCTTATATGATTATTTTATTATTTTAGGATATTGGCGTCAACAGCATAAAGCATAATATGATAGAATGTTTCAAATTCTCCCAATATAAGAAACAGCATTAAATAAACTGGGTTAACTATATTATTTCAGCATATATGAATCAAAATAGTGAAATCTGCTCATTTATATACGGGTCCTTGTATCCTTTAACTATGTCATTCATTTTGTAAAGTATACCGCATTCATTGCATTTATTTTTAAACAAATCCCACAATTCTTTTGACCTTAAAGAACGGCATTCATAGGAATTTCCGTAGCTTTTTATATATTTTTCTTTCAGTGACGGAAAAAGCTCGTCCAGTTTGCTATAATACCATTCCCTTTGATTCTGCCGTAAAGTCACGCCAAAGGCCGGATAGATAAATTTTGCCCCATTTTGACTTGCGAGCTCTATAATCTTTATTATATTGTCATCCGTATCATCAATAAAAGGAAGTACAGGCATTAACAAGATACCTGCAAATATCCCTTCGCCGGAAAGCTTCTTTATTGTTCTAAACCTATCGGAGGAAAGGGATACATTAGGTTCAATTTTGCTGCATAAAAGGTCATCGGCAGTTGTAATAGTTATTTTTATTAGCACCGGAGAATACCTCGATATCTCTTTTAAAATATCAATATCCCTCAATATCAAATCACTTTTTGTAGCAATTGCAGCACCGTAACCGTACCGATTTATCAGTTCCAACGCACCTCTTGTAAGCTTATATTCTCTCTCGAGAGGGTTGTAAGGATCGCTCATAGCACCGGTTCCGACAACACCCTTTTTTCGCTTTGATTTAAGCTCTCGCTCAATTATGGCAAGAGCGTTTTTCTTTGCTCTCACCCTGTCAAAATCATCCACTCCATAGCACTCACTCCTGCTGTCACAGTAAATGCAGCCGTGGCAACAACCCTTATAGATATTCATATTGTAATTAATCCCGAACCAGGGATTGTTTTCTGAATACCCGGATACTATTGTTTTTGCATCAATGAATTCCATTTATAAACCCTTTCCTAAAAATATAAATCCCTTGAATCAATCATATCAAGTTTTTCTGCTTTTCATAAGCTATATTCTTAAGTCAATAAACCTTATCCCGTCATACAAAATTTATTCAACAACAATATCCTTGAAATCTTCCTTTACACTTTCTTTAAAATAATTAAGCGCTTCTTCTTTTGACATATTTCCGGTTAAATAACTTAACACAAAATCTACAAACATATTTTCAAAAGATGTGTCATATCTCTGAACCA
This sequence comes from Acetivibrio clariflavus DSM 19732, assembly GCF_000237085.1. Classification (GTDB taxonomy): domain Bacteria; phylum Bacillota; class Clostridia; order Acetivibrionales; family Acetivibrionaceae; genus Acetivibrio; species Acetivibrio clariflavus. The sequence continues at coordinate 4,039,902 of NC_016627.1, forward strand.
ACTTTCCATTAACCTTCGAAAGTTCCGATTTAAACACTTCATACAGATTCTGATTAATAGTCTTGTTTATAAAACCAGCATCCTTTGACAGCTTTTCAATCATTTCCGTGTTATTAATAAATGCTCCAGGAGAATTAGCAATTGATTCAAGAAGTTCCGTATCTGTACATATAAATTTAATAAATTCCCATGCAAGTTTCTTCTTCTCAGGGGTAGATTTTTTGGTGATACCATACCATGTACCACCCCAAAAGTAGGGATAAGTAGGCTTTGCTATCCCCCATCTACCGGTATCTTTGTTAACTGTATCGTATATCTCGATTATGTAAGGGATACCCCATGTAGGAATAGCAAACATGAAATAACTATCATCGGCAACAGCCTTTTGCCAACTTGGTGTCCAAGCCTCCAAACCACCATCCTGACCCATATCTCTAAGTTGTTTTTGCAAGTCAATATACTCTAACATTTTTGGATCGATATTTAATTTGCCTTCTTTTATCCATCCTTCGCTACGTCCGGCCAAATATATTATCATTAATTCATTATGTCCTGGAACAAGCTTTACTTTTCCCTCGCTTCTTTCTCTTAGCTTTTTGGCCGTATCAATTATTTTTTCAGTTGAAGAGAGCATTTCTGCTATGACATCAGGATCATCAGTTCCAAAATACTTTCTGGCAATATCCCTCTTATATCCTATACCACCGGGTATTGCACTATTTGTCAATGCTTTAATTTTTCCATCATCGCTTCTTCCAACATCCACAGTGTAGGGTACCATTTTGCCTGTCAACTCTTCTGCATTGTAGGGAGGTAAAGATAGGTCTTCAAGCGCATCCGGTATGTTCACTAACCTTTTGACATATCCAATTTCTGCAGCACAAACATCCGGATAATTTTCATAAAATCCAAACGGGAATGAATAATGCTCATATGGTTCTTTGTTAGTTTGCACATTAATTTTTACTCCCGGATGTTTTGCTTCAAATGCCCTTGCAAGTTTTATACCTTCATTTATATCAAAGTGCCAGAACATAAATTCTCCCTTTAATTCCTCAGTCTTGATTTCCTCACTCACTTTTGAAGTTAAGACATGTGCAGAAGTTTCCTGATTGGATACCGGTAATTGTTCATTATGCTCACAGCCAACAAGTGATAAAGAAAGCATAAGAACACTAATTCCTATAGCTCCGGCTCTTTTAATGAAATGAAGGTTCTTTATTAATCTCTTCTTTCTTCTCAATATTGTTATAAACCTATTCATTATTTATTCCTGACAATTTTGTTTTAAGCCTTGTTATCATAAGAAAAACTTATTTATCTATATTATAATTAATAAATATTTTATATGTCAATTATTTACTGTACTTCTATTATTTTATCCTATAAAAACTGTTATATATCAAATAAAGAACTGTCCCTCATCTCACTATCCTATTAAAAAAAAGCAATATTATATAAGTATTTTATCTTCAAATATTTACGATTGGCATTTTATGATAAGTAAACTCTAAAAACGTACCTAAGGCTTTTTACTATCACTTCGCATTTAATTTTTTCCACTTTCTAATCTTGCTGCGAAAGGACTTAAACGGAGCAACCGTGTTAATATGTACCCATTTCCAAACCGGCCAATTGGATGGTGTAGAAGATGCCCATTTACGGCTGCCTGCTATGAAAAGCTCCTCCTCTGTAAAACCGTCAAGCCAGCAGACAAAAGAGCGGACTTTATCTTTAAATAAATCTTGCAATTCAGTCAGAGAATATGACGAAAACTTATCATAGAAGCTTTGGTATAGCGCACCTAAGTTATTCCATTTGTAGCCTTCACAGGGAGTAACAACCGTCTTCCCTTCAGCTTCAGCCCTGTCCCACCCCATAACTAAATCAATCCATCCTAACTGATAGGCTATCATCTGTGCCGGTGTTCTATCCACACCGTCAATAAGCTTGTCCTTGTCGGCTTCTTCCACATTCACAAACTCATTAATAAAAAGTTCCGCCGTTTTTTCAATCTCGCAAATCAGAGCTTTCTTGTTTTCATATCCCTGCATAACGTGTTCTCCTTTTTGGTATTTTAATTTTTATCTCATAGGGATATTATGACAATAAAATTCTGACATCCTATGTCAAGTTTTGTTCTTTTCATAAATCTCTTTTGCCACTTTTGCAACAATTCCTTTTAAACGCACAGGTTCAATAATTTCTACCTTGGTTCCGAAGGAAAGCAGAAATCCGACAAGCCAAGCATCTTCAGGCATATGAGCTGTAACTGTCAAATTTCCCTCTGCATCAGTCTTGATATGCTCAATGTCAAATTCATCGTACACGCGGTAAGCCATCTCTTTAGGAAAACGAAGCGTTACTGGAGTGTATTTTTGCGATTCCTCAATTTTTTGTTCCGGATAAGAAATGGGAGAAAAGTATTCATTTAACAGCTCCAATTGCAGAATACGATTTAGCTTAAAAATCCTAAAGTCCATTTTTTCAAGGCAATAGGCTTTCAAATACCAATCCCTCGCCTTAAAAAGCAGCTTAAGCGGCTGTACGGTTCTTTGCCCAGGCTCTTTATAAGTATTTGCATAAATAATCCTTACACATCTATGGTTAATAATTGCAGATTTTAAAAGTTCAAACTTTTCATTATCCCTCTTCTTTTCTCCCCATCGGGACAAATCCACCTCAATCCAGTTCTCCGAATTAACTTGAAAAAGTGCCTTTAATTTTTCCAGTATATCTTTTTCATTACCACCATTAAGAGCTGTTATACTCTGCAGTGCAGACAGTATTTTCTGTTTCTCCTGTTCGGACAACAGTATTTTATCAAGAACAAAACCATTCATAAATCGGATTCCGCCATTCCTGCCGGTTTTCGCATATATAGGAATGCCTGCACTACTTAATGTGTCAATATCCCTGTAAATTGTCCTAACAGATACTTCAAACCGTTCCGCCATCTCGGAAGCGCTGGCCTGTCCCTTGTTCAGCAAATAATACACAATTTTGAACAACCTGCTCTCCTGCATATATGTATCTCCCATCATCTTTGATAATATTAAAACTAATTGCGCAAGGACGGTTCTCTGTTCTATTTTCGTTTCTTTCAGTATTGTTATTATTTGTCCCTGTCAATCCATTTATTTGATTTATTTAAAACCATTTTTTCATATATTTCTGAATTTTCTTTTTTACTTATCTCCCAATTTACTTTTCCTAGGATTGAAACTTCGATGTTTTATAAACTTCTGATCTTTCCTTATTACCCATTTTTGAAATGTGCACTTTACTATATAAAATAATTACATATAACTTTCAGGTTATTTCATATATATAAATACCTTTACTTAATAAAACAAAGAGCCGTCTGATGTAAAACAGATATGACAGGCAATAGGATGTCATAAGCAGCAGTTGCCATAGCTTTTTCGCTATGACAACTGTTAAAAATCAATAAACATTAGTATAAATAATATCATGCCTTGCATTTTTTATCACCCATACTGTTGGAAAGTAAGGCATTCAACTGCTCAAGCAGACTGCCACCGCCACTCAATGAAATATTGCCAATCTTTTCACAGATCTTTTCAAGGAACTCAAGCTCTTTAAGCCTGTAAAGAGTTTTATTCTCCTCCATAAGCTTTGCAGTATTCAACAGGCTTCTTGTTGAGGCAATCTCTTCCCTTCTGGTTATGACATTGGCCTGTGCCTTCTTTTCAGCGATCAGAACAGTGTTTAGAATTTCCTTTATATCTCCGGGCAGTATAACATCCTTGACTCCGGCGAACAAAAATTCCACACCGAAACTTTCGCCTTTCTCCTTTAATCTATCAAGAACAAAGCTGCCTATCTCCTGCTTTTTCAGAAGAAGGTCATCGAGTTTTAGACTACCCACATATTCCCTCAAAATTAACTGCAATATTATATACAGTTGTTCCTCAAAGGATTTTATACCAACTGTTTTCAAAGGATCAACTATCTTGTAATGACAAACAAAATTTAATCTCAATGTGATTTTGTCTTCAGTCATAACCTCCTGACCGGTCATATCCAACTGCTGCTGCCTCAAATCCACATTTTTTACGGTGACACGTATAGGACTTTTCCAGAAGAAATACCTCCCAGGTTCTAAAGTTTTCTGTATAACATTGTTGTAATACAGAATTCCTTTCTCATGATTGCTCACTTCAAAGCATTCTACAAAGGCCGCAAGTTTTGGACTGCTATATATAGAAATATCAATATCCGGTCTTATTTCAGGATCAGTAATGTTAACTATTATGAAATCGTGCTTTTTAAGTACATTCCAAAAGGCATATTTACCGGAATTAAGTACGTCCACGAGTTTTCCGTCTTCAAAATGAATGGCAATTTCATTATCCTGCACATCAATCACAGTAAGCTCTTCCAACAATTCTTTGTCCTCAAGAAACAGGTTTATATTTTTACCGGCACAGTCAAAGGGTTTGTTTACATCAGCAGCAACAACGCTGTATTTGGCAAACGGGCTAAAAAAGTATTTTCCGGGTTTTAGACATTTTACATAGTTGCCGTCCTTAAATAACAATCCTCTTTCATCGTTTTTGATTATTACCTTCATTTTGTTACACCCCTTTTAAAAACCAATAACTTTTTCGAGTCCTCTTCGAGAATTCTCCCAAGACGTCAGCGGAGTATTGCTTGAGGATATTACTCGCATATCGTTATACATCACTTCATTTACAGCTTTAAGGATTGCCCTTTTACCGTAAATGCAAGGCAATGTACAAGGATAAGCTCGACCTATCCGGTATCCGCATACTTCAAGGCCTAAGTCCCGGCGCCTCACAAAAACTTTGTGAAAGCCTGAGAATTCTCTAGAGTCTCCCTTTTTACTTACCTCGATTAACTGTCGAGTGCTAACCATAGCAATCAGATCTTAATCTGACGGGGATTCGAACCCCTTTTCCTTTCCTTATGCTCTGCCGCTGAGCTAATTACCTCCCGGTAATGGAGGAATCGAACCTCCGACACTAAGGTACTTTGAGCTCCAATTTCCCGGAATATCTCTCACGACCAAGGCAAGAAATACCGCAAGACCATTCGGAAATCTTTGCTATTGGGAAGTGGAACAATTTTAGTATAAGGGAATAACTTACCAATTAACAGACAAAAAGTTTGCAATCTTTTAAGAATATCACCGATAATATGGATGTATCAAAACAGTGAAATTTGCGTATTTATATACGTCTCAGTACATCCTCTTATTATGTCATTCATTTTATAAATAATCCCGTATTTATTACATTTATACATAAACAGACTCCACAACTCCTTTGCCCTAAGCGAGCGGTACTCATAGGAATTTCCATAGTTTTTTATATATTTCTCTTTAACCGACGGAAAAAGTTTGTCTAATTCATTGTAATACCATTCCGTTTGATTCTGCCTTAAAGCCACACCAAAGGCAGGATAGATGAATTTTGCCCCACTTTGATTTGACATCTGTATGTCATATTCTATTCTAACTGACTATTGACTTTTATCTTCTGCAAATGTAGAATAATATTATATTCTGCATTTGTAGAAGGAGTTGATTGTAGTGAAAAGCAATTTCAAAAGATTACCCGATTCAGAATTGCAAATAATGTTAATTATTTGGAATTCAAAGGAACCTGTCACCCGGGCCTACATAGAAGAAAGGTTGGAGGATAAGAAGCTTGCTCCGACAACAATATTGTCCTTTTTATCAAGATTGGAGCAAAAGGGCTTTGTCAAGGTGGAGCGAATCGGAAAAAACAATTACTATTCCCCGCTAATAGATGAGGAATCGTACATCAAAAATGAGGCGAAAACCGTTTTGGACAAATTATATAAAAGTTCAATCAAAAAGTTTGTTGCAGCACTTTATGACGGTAAAGAACTGGATAATAAGGAACTGCTTGAATTAAGAGATTTTTTGGACCAAAAGATTAAGCAGGGGGACAAATAACCATGGAATTGTTTATTAATAACCTCATATTGTTATCGGTTACAAGCTCGATATTTATTGTTCTTACCCATCTGGTTTACAGTCTTTCAAAAGACCGATACACCGCAAAGTGGAAATACTATATTTGGCTGATTTTAGCAATAAGGCTGTTGATTCCTTTGGATATCTCCATAAAATCACTGTCACTCAATGTACCGACTTTTCAAGGCAGTATCAGCAAAGATGAAGTTTCTATAAACGAAAATCTCTCGAACGAAAGCTTGAATCATCCTTTGGGCAATTTGACAAGCATGCCGGACAGCAATCTTAAAAACACATCAAACCAGACCTTTGAAAATACCACACACAAAGAAGAAATATCAAAGACCGAAAAAACAAAGGTTGTAAAAACCTTGACCCCACACCAAATAGCTTTTATTATATGGCTATCGGGTATATTAGCCTTCATGGGAATTGACATAATTAAATACTGCATATTTAAGCGAAAGCTTACAAGATGGAGTCTATCAATTAAAAATGGGCAATATAATGAAGTTCTCTCGGACAGTCTAAATAAAATGAAAATAAATAACACAGTTAACCTGTACGTATCTAAAGCAGTATACACTCCAATGCTTGCAGGTATAATCAAACCGTCAATATATATTCCCCATGAAAACTACAGCCTGGAAGAACTTGAAATAATTATCAAACATGAGCTGATTCACTATAAAAGACATGATTTATTATATAAATTGCTGCTCATGCTTGTAAAAGACGTCCATTGGTTTAACCCCTTTGTACACTTTATGGCTGTTGAAGCAAACAAAGACTTAGAGCTCATATGTGACGAGGAAGTGGTTAAAAACAAGGATTTCGAGTATAGGGAAAGATATTCAAAGCTCCTGCTTGACTCAGCCAGTGCGGCAAAAAGCCAAGTACATCTTGCAACCGGCATATTTGGCGGTGTAAAAACAATAAAAAGAAGATTTGTAAATATTCTAAATGTAAGACAGTACAAAAAAGGATATAAATTTACAGCGGGCATTGCTCTGTTGCTAATAATCTCCAATTTATTCGTTTCCTGCGGTGAAAAGGTCGGAATATCACCCCAACCGTGAGAAACCAATAACACTGTAACGAGGGACTTGTGGGATTTACCTGAAGAAGACGAAGACTTGGCTCAAAGAATGGCATTGAGAAGTTACGGTGCTGACATGCCTGTTTTGGTATATGCTTCTGACAAAATCGCAATAGTTTCCGCCTATTGGGGAATTGCCGTTTACGACCTTGTAAAAGAAAGGCTCAGCCGGGTTGTGGATTTGATCTCCATTAATATGTCTCATACCCAGGGGGATTTCTGCAGGATTGTTTCGGTTAACAAAGAGGGAACACATATAATTATTAAGAGGATGTTTAAAGATCCTAAAAACCCTGTTCCCACTTATTTATATGATATAGAAAAAGACAAACTGGAAATTACGCAACAAGAAGAATTTGAAGAATATTCCGACAATATATATTCAGATGATAATAAAGAAGTGCAAAATTTACTTAAAGATACGGTTTGGGGTTCATTCAATTACAATTTTGCCAAAATCGATCCGGACAAATGGATAGGTTTAAAATACGATATTAGCGAATGGTATGATATGAGATCTCTTTATTTATATGTATTTGACAACGGAAATGTAAGTAAAAAGCAAATTTTCAGCAAATACAATGATTTGCCCCCATGGCCAACGGAGGCCGAAATAATAGAAAAGCATCTAAGTCATATAAAAGGCGGAAAAAGGTATGAGGACCACATTGCTTTTGAAGGCCTGACTGAAGAAGAGGTCATGAAAAATTTTAGGAAAGGTAATGAGTGGACCTATATTGAAACAGATGATGGTATGGAGAAGTACAAGAAAAAAATAAGCAATTATGATGTTATAATTGGAGTCAATGCCTATACAGATACCGATACAAATGAAACTATCCTCCGTATCAGAGTAAATAATTAAAGTAAATAATTATTGAAAGCTGTTAAACTTAACTTTCAGTTTTACCCGGCATAGGAATTTAATTTAAATCAATTTATCCTTGCACAATAATAAAACACAGAAGCTGCCATCAACCCCTACTTATATTTGCGGTGATCAAAAAAGGCCTCGGTTGCTAAAAAGAGCCAAGGCCTTTATTTAATCTTATAAACTACTTATTTGGAAATGTAATAGAACACTTTTCTCCCTGTTCATTTGTATAGCTAACAATAAAGCCTTCTTCCGTAACCTTTATTGTTCCATCATATCTATATTCTTGCTCTTCCTGTTGAGTCAATGAATAAGCAAAGCATGCTGTATCACCTTTTAATCCAATAATATCTCCACGTAATACCTGTTCATAAAATATAGTTGAATCGTAAGTTCTTTTAACGCTTAAACCTATGTAATACTCAAAGCCGTCAGTGCGGACATAAATTGAATATTCATCGGGTTGTTTGGAATTCAAATAAATGGCGTCAAATTCAAAAACCTTACTTGCAACTTTTTCGAGTGCAGCCTCAATGGGCTCTGGAACATACCCTTCTCCTTTTGATGAGATTGTTATTTTTTGGGTTTTGCTATCCCATTCTACATTTAAACCCATTTGTTCTGAAATAAATCTTACTGGAAGCATTGTTCTTCCATCTTTAATTACCGGTGCCTGATCTAAAGGTTCTTTTTCAATATAAACATATTCTCCTATTATATAATCGTCACAAGTCTCGGCAACATTATTGCCTATTGTCAATTTTATATATTTATATGTACTCCATGATCTGAAATATTCTACTGAACCTTCTGAGCTATCTATTGAATTCATATCAATCTTATTGCAAATTCTAACGGCTTTTTCTTCGTCATCCCATTCAACTATATATCCCAAAGATTCCGATATAAATCTCAAAGGCACCAATGTTCTGCCACTGCTTTCATCAATATAAGGAGCAACATCCAATGTTACACTTTTACCATTAACTATGGCAGTAGTACTATTCACCTGCAGAACAACAGTTTTTCCTGAAGTTTCCGCCAACACTTTACTTGGCATTATTACACCAACAAACATTGCTGCTAGCAAACCTGTCACCAATATACTCAAAAACTTTCTTGAACTCATAAAATACCTCCTCAAAGTGTTTTTGTAATGTACATCCAGTGGCAACCTTTTGCATTTTGTAGCTTTTCATCTTACAAAGAGCAATAATAAAATATTTCATGATATAGAAAATATTTCTTTTTTAATATCGACTTTATTGATGTATTTATTTAGTTTGGTGCTAATACTGCAGTAAACTAGTAACATATGTAGGTGAAAAATGGGCTCCCTTAATCAAATTTCCTATATGATTAAGTTGACAGCATCATCGTACAGGAGGAAAGGATGCGATTAAGATAGCGCAATTAGAGGACATCAAAAAAATATACTTTATGGAAGACCTAAGCAAAACAAATCAACTTAGATACGTCAGGTAACAAAAACCTACGAATCTTTGCAAGATAAGGATTGAAACTTCGGTGTTTTTTAGACTTCTAAATTTTTCCCTATTAGCGTTTTTACCTATTTTTGGAAATGTGTATTATAAAATTAAACAATTACATATCACTTTTAAGGTATCATCATACATAAATTACATTATTCGACAAAACAAAGAACCGTCCCCTGTTTCATATTAAATTTTCAGTTTCTCAATCCAAAGTGTTTATTTAAGCGAATTGTCTCAATAAGAGCACAATATTTATCAGCAAGACATATAATTATGGCCACTTTACTTTTAGGAATTCTCGTAATATTCAGCGGCCACATATGACTACGTATAGCCTCCCGTTGTTTTTCAGATATGTCAAAATGTTTTACCGCGTTATTACATGCAATATCAGCATGATCAAAGCCATGCGTTTTTCGGGAAGGGTGACCATCGTGCCAATCGTAGAGAAATAGATCGTGAAGTATTGCTGCTTCTACCAGTTCCTTTTCATCTGCGTTTAAATTTAATTTTCTGTTAATAAGATAACAAATCCATGCAACATTTTCGCAATGCTGTAATGTTGTAGTTGTACCATGCTGAATATACTTATCCATCTGCTTTATTACATCGTGTTCAAAGTAATCTTTAATCAGTTCATCAAATTGCTTTTCACGAAGCTGTTTAGCTATCCGATTTTTACGTCCCGGAAGTTTAAAAACTTTAATACGCTCAATAACTTTATAACAAAAAAAATTTTGATTGTTATAAACTCGTTCTACGATATCTGCCATATGATTTTGAAATGCTTCGTCTATAGAAGCAACATGTTTCTGAAAATTCGTCAGTGATGATATTGTTAGCGTGGTATCTATGGATATAATTGAAACGAATATATGAGCCAAAATATCTAACAAAGATTCAGATGACTTACTAAGACTTCTATACACTAATGGTATCAGGACTTTCTCCGCCAATATTGCTACAACGCCAAATGTAACAGATGTGGGCACGCTTGTTCTTCCGTTAATATTCAGCGGAATGTTACTATAATCCCACCACCGTGCCTTGAACAATTTTTCAAGGGTCCATGATGTAGAATACTCTAATGCCATACTTATAATAAAACCAAGTATAAATATCATCCACCATTCAATATTGGGCAGATGACCGGATTGTATCAAGTCATAGATAAGAAAACCTAATAGCGCTCCACATCCATATATCGGGCAAATTGGGCCGTTAAGAAAGCCACGATTGGCCAATTTACGTTCACGAATAGCGTAATATATACTTTCCCAAATCCATCCCAAAAAACTAAAAAGAGTAAAAGCAATAATATATTTATTCAGGGTAATCCTTTCCTTTCATTTTACCATGCTGAAACAATATAGGTTAATATTGTACGATCATCTACACAGATATTATATATTATAATATTTATAAAGTAAATTCGTTATGAGCTGTTCCTGCTTCTTTCACATCCGATCTGCAAGTCCTACTTTTTCCAAAGCTTCTTTTGCCCATCTGCGCCGTTCCTTTTTGGGAACTCCGGACAACATAAAGGCAAGCTCAACGTTGGCCAAAAGCGTCTGATGGAGAATTAAATTGTAATCTTCCTTTGAAAGCTTTTTCTTGCTGAATGCTGTTTCAGCGTGGTTTAAACACTTATTTGCCTCATAGATTATATCTTTGCCTGTCAACGTATGCCATATTGTATCACTGTATTGCTATGCATCACAAATTGTCCACTTAATTTTCCCATCGTACATACGCTCATTATCTATAATGATGATGGATTGCTCTTTGCCCATATCCAAATCTTCCACTGATACTTTCAAAATACCGTTTACATCTATACGAAAATTACATATACTTTCAAAGGTATATTTATACATAAATATCCATCATTTAACAAAACAAAGAACCGTCCCCTATTTTATTTTTCTTAACCTGTTTTAAATTAGTTTTCATAAATTTACATCAATAATAAATTCCTGAAATACTTCAGAATACTGCTTAAACATATGAAATCCATTTTTCTACCTTTTTTAACAATCATTACATGCAATGCACCCATTAAAATATAAAAGCGTGCCATGCTTAGGGCATTTAGTGAAACCTTCAGGAATAGCAAACCTTGGATCATTGCCTTCTTCTTTCCAACAACGATAAGCTTCTTTGTCAATATATACTGGATCGAAATTAATAATTAAATTTTTAAATGTATCCAGATAGGAAAATACAAAAGCCTCATTTGGTTCATAGTGGAGGGTTTCCCATCCAAGTTTCTCTCTTGCCCCTTCAATAACTTTCAAAATAAAACTTCTTTCTCTTTCAAAATTATTAAAATCCCATGGTATATCTTCTATATCAAAGCCATTACAGCCTCTTCCTCTAACTGTATCATCATGTTCACTTATCCATATTATAAGTTCTTTTTCCTTTTTCTCTTGGGCTAACCTTGACCCGCTTAAAACAAGAACAGATAAAAATACTGCAGTGCCTCCATTAGACATGCACAACCATTCATCAGGGTTATTATGTTTTGAGTGCATCCTAAAACTGGTTGACAATTCAAATACCTCCTTGTAATACTCACATTTAGCCCGCACGGGGCTATTATAAAAGGAAAAAGAATTTCATATAACGGTCTGCATTTGCTATATGCCCGAAGCTTAGTGACACTTTGACTTGCTGAGGGCATGTGGTAGAGGCCAGTGAACGCTTTGGCCGCAAGTTCCCTAGCCCCAAAGCCAGATCCAGCTATGGACAGCTGAACCAAAATACTTATTTTATTGATAATTGCCTTAAAATGAGGATTAATCACAATTTTGAAAGCATAAAATTCGAAAGGCATGTTTGTGAGCCTTGTGAGTTAAGGAATCAATACCATTTTTTTAGTTTTCCTATAATGAATTTTATTAATTTTAATAATTTTACAAAACACCACACCGAAAGCTGCATAAGCAAAACCAATATAACTACTACCGTAATACCTATATACCTTGCCGATGGATCATAGTATGAGTGCGACCCATCCAAATCAATCCCAAGTAGCCCTATTCCATACGCATCTCCGGGAGAATATAAAAAAATCAGTGCCGTATAGAATACTAGACCAAGCAACCAGAAACGCATTTTATCTGAAAAAGCAATCATTGCTATTAGTGTAATTATCACCGTAGTGATGCACAGTACTGCTGTTGCTTCGTTTCTTCTCCCAAACACTTTACTATATAATAATGGAATAATTAAGAATTGAAGCACATATAAAATGAAATCTGATAATAAAACCTTTAATATAGCTTTCCTCATAATACATCTCCTTTTTTAATATGCCAGCGAGAACTATTGAACTCGCTGACATATTATGTATAGACTATACACGGTCAATAAAATTGTTATATACTATCAAATAATAGGTTATTGTCAAATGCGGATGTGTCATCCCACCAATTACTACAGCTCCACTTGATGCAATAAAAGAGGCTTTTGCTTTCGCATACTTTCCTTTAACGTCGTGGCCTGTCATAGGACCCACAGTGGGATCAGATGCCATATTAGCCAGCATCTGCATAAAATACGCAGGACAGTAGTTTATTTCGACATGATACGGTTGCAAAAAACCTCCTCCGACAATGCTAAGTTTACAGAATCTTAGGAGTTTTTCGTTTTTTAAAGTGTCTGTTAATTTTTGTAATTCTCTCTCTGCTCCTGCGTATGTGGTGTGACCAAGATTGTTTTCCCATACCTTTCCGTCTGATGAACTATCCAAAATATACAACTCATTGCGGTTACTTGCAATTTTTTTAAAAGTATTTAAAGTACGCTGAGTTCCCCTGTCATTGTTATAGTCGTCCCCTGTAAGCCATTCCCATGTCCCTTTTTGAGCCTTTCCCCATTTATTTTCATAATGATCTTGGACACTTATGCTTTTTACTATCCCATATTTTTTAAATCCCCAGGTTGAAAGAGGAAGGTATGGGATAATATCATCTTCGTTAACAATATTAAATATAGTCTTATAATTTTCTGCATTACTATCCGTCGTAGAACTTGCACCGGCAAAAGTATAAGTGAATGATGTAAAATTAGGATCTTTTTCATAATATGCACCAAGCAAGTTGGCTATTCCACCACCGCGGGAATGTCCTGTTATTAGCATAACTCTCTGTCCCGATGTCAACGAGTGGCGAGACAAATAATCGTCAATTTTTTCTATGATTCTATTTGCAGCAACATCAAATCCTTTGTGATTGTTCTTATTTTTCCAATGAGGATGACTATAACCGGTAGCATTGTAGTATTCACTGATATCTGCACCAACATCAAAATTACTTGACCATTCAGTGTTTGTTCCGTTTGTACCACGAACGATAACCACAATTATTTCTTTTGTTAATCCTTTATAAGTAACACTACGATGTCCAATTACAAATTCAGAGCAATCGTCAACGTCTACGCCATAATCCGAACCATTGATATCAATGTCTTCTACATCCTTCAGTCCAAACAGTGAACAAAATGCTGTAGGATCGTCAGAACCACCGGTTATTCCCCTAGTCACTTTCAGATATGTATTGTCATATATTTCACCAACATATAACGAAGTTAAAACGGCCAAATCTTTTTTATAAACAGTATTGCTTTTAAACAGCAAACTATAATCCACAACAAACTCAATATTTTCCGTGCTTTCCCTTGAATGCTTACCTTCTTTCCAATAAAGTTTACCCACAAAAGAATTGCTCTTTGGAAACGGGTCAGGTGTAACAGTTTTTCCATCGTAATCCTTCTTGCCATCAGGAATCCCGTCATAATCAGTATCAAGTAAAACGGGGTTTGATATATAATTCCAAACGGTTATTTTAGTTTTTCCCGTATAATATTCTTCAGGGATTTCGTATCTGTTAATTAATGACCTGATATATGGCATCATATCCTTTTCAATGCTTTCTCCCAACTCCTGTGCATCAGTTAATCCGTCTTTGTCTGTGTCATTAGTTGAGGCATTAGCAAGGGCATCGCTGAGTTTAACAGCTTGAAAATCATTGAGAAACACCCATTCTCCACCCTCATTAGTAGTTTTGCCCACTTTATCGGCAAGCTGTAATAATATATCACTGAAATTTCCATTTATGTATCCAAACAGCCCGCCTGTTTCGTCTGTTAATAATGCATAATTGCTTTTACTAGATGCTATAACTGACACAATTATGCCGTCGTTTACAAGTAAACTTACCATTTCATTCATGTTTGAAATTCCGTAACTATTGTTTGTCTTAAATCCTGCATCCGTAACAAGGACAATAAACTTCGTTGCATCTCCACGCCAATCAAGTCTGCGGGCCATCTCCAGTCCATCAATTGGAGTTTCCGGGGTATCTCCACCCCCATTTACTGTCAGTGTATTTACATTGCTTTTAAATGAATTCACATTAGTAAACCAGTTAGATGTCATATTTTTATGAAGTTTGGTGCTGTTTACTCCATCAACGGTTATATCGCGAAATTCAATAAGTGAAAAATTCGCATCGACATTATATTCATTAACCAATTTATCAGCAAATATATTTATATTGTTTTTTACACCTGCTATAGCACTGCTCATGGAACCAGTGGTGTCAATAACAAATACTATATCCGCTTTACCCGTTGCATTAGAACTTACCGAGAAAGTATTGATACTTTGTGTCAACGGAGAAGTCATCGCAAATTGGGTCGAAAACAAATCATCTGATTTTGTACTATACTTTTCCCTTTGCTCAATAACATTTCCCTCATTATCATAAAAGTAATCAAAATCATCTTGAGTTATTTGAATTCTATCCATTTTCATATCAAGTACAGAAAATGATTCCGTCAAAGATTCGTCAGATTCAATATTTGCAAAAACATCAATACCTAATCCTTTTAAGAACTCGTCAAGGTCTATAACAAAGTACATGCCGCTACCGGTAATTTCACCGGAAATCACTTTTTCATCTTCATCTATATCAGTATCAATAATCTCTAAGCCGTCTTCACCAAATGATACAATTGTCAGGTTCCTTAAATCTCCTGTATATGCCTGACTGTACGTAAACGAAAGAGTTAACGGCACCTCATACGAAGTATAAACATTTATTACATCACTCAAAACTGCACGATTATCCTCAAAAATATAACTGTCTGACTTTTCTAAAAATACGTTCTTTGAAATATCACCCGGTACATTACCTGAAATAGATGGAACCAGCCAATTGTCACTATTTAGCAAAGCATCATCTTTAACAGTGTCAGAAGCAACTTGATAGAACTCTTTCTCATTATCAGGCGTTGTATCATCTGTTTTTACTTTATTGGGATTCAGCCCAAGTTTTATTTCTTCATAATCTGTTAATCCGTCACCATCAGTATCGACACTTAATGGATCAGTACCATAAATATTAACTTCTTCACCGTCACTAAGTCCATCACCATCAGTATCCCATTTGTCAGGACGAGTTCCCAATTCTTGTTCTTGAATATTAGTTAGACCATCTCCATCAAAATCTTCATCGGCATCTGATATACCGTTTTCGTCTGTGTCAACTAACAAAAGGTCTGTAGTGAGGTATGAAAACTCAAAAAAGTCCTTCAACCCATCCCCATCTGTATCATCTTTAGTTTTATCCAGACCAAGAATCTCTTTAATCTCGTCAGGTAAATCATTCTTACTTGGAGTAGGTGTAGGTATAGGTTGTGAAGTAGGTGTTTTTTTGGGTTCTGAGCCACCCTTATCGCTATTGCCACTTCCACTATGAGATGATGTCGAATTTGATGTAATGATTGTTTTGCCAGGCTGTATTTCACCGTTATTCTTTGTTTTGACTGCACCGGCTTTAGCATCCACTGAAATTTTCGTAGGCACAGTAAGAACTTCGACACCGTTCTTGGCTTTTTCTGTGACAATAACACTTTTAACAATGCCATCTCCACTTATTACGACTTTGCTTGCATTAACGTTTACATTTTGAACAGTGCTGCCTTTTTCAACAGAGAGTTTTACATTTTCACCGTTAATATCAATATTATTGACCGATGCATCAGTTAACGTAACCTCAGCATTACCGAGAATTATAAGACTTGCAACATTACCTGTTATAATTACTTTTGAGCCTTCCGAAACCATAACTGTATCGAAATCACCATCAAGATGCACAGCTTCACCGAATGGCTTGTTTACCATCGTTGATGAAACTGGATTACCACCTATTACCTTAATCGAATCAGAACCGCCACCATATACTATCAGTGCTCCATTTATTGTTACATTATCAAGTGTTACTTCTCCATCGCCTACGCCTTGCCCAACTATTAGATTTTCCTTCACAGTAGTGTTTTTTACTGTTACGCCGGATTTACGAATAATAAGCGATTTTTCATATGTCTCGTCACTAACAGAATTATCTGTAATTTCGCTTGTAGTATTTTCGATCACCTGCATCGCTTCGGCACGGGTATAAACCGCTTTAGGATCAAAAATATTGTTTCCTTTACCTACAATATACCCTGATTTTTGAAATGCATTTACATAAGGTTTATACTCCGAATCAATCGACTGATTGTCAGCAAAAGTCGTCTCTCCTTCTATCGGAGCAATATTGTACGCTACGGCTATGTACTTTATGGCTTGTTCCCTGCTAACTGTTTTGCTTGCATCAATTTTGTCGGCTTTTTCAATTATACCGGCTGCAATAGCTTTTTCAACGGTCTCATCAGCCCAGAGTGGAATTACTTCTGCCTCAACCCTTTCGGTATACCAAAACTTTTTGACAGGATAGCAGCCAATTCTCCCAGTGTGATTCCTTTGCTTGGGAAAAAGTAACCGTTCCCATCACCTTGCAGAACACCATATCCATCACCAGACCACTTGGCAATTACCTTGCTTGCCCAATGAGTGGACGGTACGTCGATATAGTTGTTAGTCGCCGAAAATATCAGCGACGTGCTGTTCATGATGAACACAAGTACGAGTAATAACGCAAGTGCTTTCTTGCCTTTTTTCATAATAGATACCCCCCTATTTTAATTATAATGCTCTCGAAAACTCGTATTGCTTTCGAGGTCTCTATTTCAGGAGCAAGCTAATTTAGCTCACCCCTAAAATCCACCAATATTTTCCTTAAAATTTTCCAATAAAATTATCCTAATTTTAGCCATATATGGCACCAATCTACCTTGACTTTTTCACAGCGCCCCCAAAATCGAAGTAGGTGGTAATATTTGCCATTACTTTGATTGTGGAGGTTTTATTTATGCTGCGTAACTTTGAGTCTCACACTTCTTATCAGGAAAACCTGAAGCTTCATCTCCTGCTTTTTTGGGAGACCGATAGGGGCAGGGTCACGGATATGGAAAAATCCATATCCAAGCTATACCTTCTCAATTTGGATCCCCTGCTCCCTATCATTAAACCCCTTTATTCTAATACCGGCTGTCCCGCCAAGAACCAGCTGGGTATTATTCGCTCTCTTATCCTTATGCTCGACCAAAAACACCACGGCATTACAAACTGGGCCAAAAAAGTGGCCAACGACCCCCTCCTTTGTGCTATTTGCGGATTCCAATATGGAAAAGCCCCTTCCGTCGGTTCCTACTATGACTTCATTAAACGTCTATGGAAAGCTTCTCATAAAATCCATGTCGCCAGGAAAAAGAAACTGAGGCCTTTCAAGCCTAAACCCCGTAAGAAACTCAAGGCCGGCCAGAAACTGAAACCCAAGCACAACGGCATCGTTAAAAAGTTTGCCAGAATCGCCATGAGAGACGCACTCCCTGAGTATCGTCCCGAACAGATCTTCCAGGAATTCCTTGCCCGCTGTGTCGTTGATGTTTCCGCCAAAATGGGTATCTTGGGCGATGTGCAAAAACTTTCTGTCGCCGGTGATGGCACCCCATTCTATTCCGGTGCTTCCCATTACGGTACAAAGGTCTGTGATTGTAAAAAACACGGTGTCTACGATTGCAAGTGCCCCAGACGTTATTCCGACCCTGATGCAAGATGGGGTTGGGACAGCTACAGGGAACAGTGGTTCTATGGCGATACCCTCTTTAACATCACTGCTTCCGACAGTCCCTATGACCTTCCCATTTACCTGCGTAAAGCACAGGCTTCAAGACATGACAGCATCCTTGCCGTTTTTGCCATGTCTGAGGTAAGAAAACTTTATCCTGACCTTTGCATCCGTAATTTTATTGCCGATGGGGCCATGGACAACTATCCCACCTATGAACTCATGTATCATTGGAACATCATCCCATTCATCCCCCTTGATGCAAAAACCAAACAAACTCTTACCAAGCTGCCTCCGGGAATTATCTGCCTTGATGATCAAGGCAGGCCTATCTGCAAAGGCGGTATCCCTTACGAAGACTGCGGCTACTCCTACCCCAAAGGTATCAAGTACAGGTGCTATTTCGACTGCCATGACATTGAAAAACCTTGTCAATGTACCGATTCACCTTATGGAAGGACTGTCTATTTAAAGCCCAAAGACGATTTCCGGCTGATTACTCCCGTACCCCGCGGCTCTGAAGCTTTTAATGAAAAATTTAAAACACGCACCTCTGTCGAAAGAAGCCACAAAAGGCTCTTTGAAGATTACGACATTGAAGAGTACAAGGCCAGAAGCTCCAGGCAGCGGTTTGCATTGGCTACTTTTGCTGCAGTGAATGTCCACTTGGACGCTTGGGTCAAGCATACAGGCTTTAGTATAATTCCTTTGCTTGAAGAACTTTCTGGCAAAGCAGCCTGATAGCTACCGAGTCTTTATTGTGATGAACCAATGGCCTTCTCATAGGCTTTGCTTTGCTATGCCCATTTTCAGAAAGTTATACAGCATATTCGTTTATCAAGGTTCATTTCGTCAATATGCATTTACTTTTGTCAGTCTCTCAATGTTACTTTATCCCATTAATTAACATTCAGCAGGTTTTCCAGTTACTTTTCGAGACTATTCATTTTAAAATGTATTAAACTCTACTATTGATATAATCCATCCCTCTCTTTCCTTAATAAGCAAAATATTCCTTTTGTAATTTTAGCATATTTGAAATCAAGTAACAATAGCAATTTATTATCAGAACTCTGCTAACGCACAAATATTATCTATAACAAAAATTTAGTAAAAGTTTTTATAATTCATGTAAAACTCATTCTCCTAAAAATATTTCTAAATATACGTAAAAATCTAACTATCGACCCCATCTAAAAACATGGTAAAATCCCGGGTTTGACAGCAAACAAAAAAGCCTGTAAACCATTAATACAAAAGTATTTGCAGGCTTTAATAATCTTGCACAAATTGTGTAATATTCTTATGTTTTTTATCTCTTAAGAATTCTAAAGCATTCTTCAATTTCCCCTCAACTGACAAGCTATACTTTATCGGGTTTTTCATCGGTGTTTCGGTAATAGTACCCTATCACTTATTTTTTATGAATTTTTCTGTCTGTGCTTGCTAACAAAGAAGGCCACCATCGAAGAAATAATAAGAGATATTCCATTTAACATCAATAACAAAATATACAACAGATTTATAAATGAGCCTCCAAAAAACGATCCATGATCCTTTGTTGCAAACATTAGATATTCATTATATATTTCGGTAATCAATAGAAATGAAACTATTATTATCCAACATCCTATAGGGATAAAGGAATATATGAATTTCAAATCCCGGCACATATTCGTTAGTACTTTTTCTATCAATTTATAATTGATATATGCCACAATGCAAACAATAAGTAAAAGCAAAATATTCTTAATATCACTGGAACTGATCATCGATGCATTTAAAGGCATGTCAAATCTTGACGGAATTATATTGTCCCCCTTCTTCTTTGTTGCTTCATAAGTTAAACGGGATAACAACGAAAACACAGGCGGGATAAAAGCAAATGTCAAAGCATTGGTTATTCCGATTATCCCCAATCTTAATATACTTTTTTGCTTCATGGATTCTCCTCCCTTTACATTTTAAAATGTATAACATATTGCTATTGCCATGTAATCCATTCCTCTCTTTCCTTTAAAAGCAAATTATTCCTTTTATAATTTTAGCATATTGGAAAATAAGTCACAATAGCATATCATTGTCATAATACTGCTAACGCACGAATAATGTTTACAAACAAGAATTCGGTAAAGAATTTTAAAATTCATGTAAAACCCATTTTTCTCAAAACTATCTTTAAATAAATGTAAAAATCTAACTCTCGACACTCATCGAAAAATATGGTAAAATATTAATGTAGATCAATATACCATTAAATCGACTAACACCATGCAATAAACTTTATCTCCCAGGGCTTGCAATTACAGGATGGCTGATTCACTTCTGTACTTTATTAACATACAAAAGGCTGAAAGTTTTGATTATTGGTTCAATTATTGGTTCATAAGATAATACTGATAATCGTTGTTAAAGGGCTATTACCTGAATCCTAAGAGAGGGAGTTTCAATGATCAATTTATTCCGTGATAAAAAACACATGCTAGACAATACTTCAATATGCATTGACAATGTAAGTCATGACGGAATACGCTGGCACGAAGTTGAAGTATCCGGTATTTCACCCCATGGAATCAAATTTTTCTCCAAATTGAGCTTTGATACTGAAAAAGCTTTAAAGAACGATTTACATGTTTACAGCAAGCTGACAAAATTTGATTTTTCCATAGAAGGATACATAGTAGAGAAAAAAGCTGTGCATAACGGTTATTTCTACAATGTCAGGTTTAACAATATTGATGAACGTACGAGAATTCAATTGGATGAGATTTTAAATATTAACAGATCCCTTGCCTCTGTTGCTTGGTAAATCCTTTAACATTATACTCATAAAGGCTCTGTTGAAATAGGAACCTACACTTTCGGTAATTTGATTTTATAGAATCCTTTTAAATTAGATACGGTGGGTTGATACAAAATCAATCCACCGTATTTTAATGGTATCTGGCGTCCCGGATAGGAATCGAACCCATATCAGTGGAACCGGAATCCACCGTCTTATCCATTAGACTACCGGGACACATACTTACATTTCACATGTAAAATTTGTTCACCACTATTATAGCAGAATTTTATAGTTTTACAACTGAAAATTATCGTCATTTTACGTTAAAAATACAATAAGCCAGTTATCAATAATGTATCCCAGAGCATATCCCAGCAAAGTTGACCATATATAAACCAAGCCAAACACCGCACCCTTGAGACGTTCATCAAAGTTGTAAATCGCATTTATTCCTCTGGTCATAATTGCACTATGCCAGACAGGAGTGACAATCGAAAGCATAAAAAATGAAATATAGAAAACAGCCCCCTTTGGGCCGTAGAATCCGTTTGAAAGAAAAAGAAAAAAAGCATTTACGGGTACAACAAGAAAATGGGATACCACATATATTTTCATAAGCTTTATAAGCTGTCCGTTGATATTCTTTATTCTTTCCTTAACCCTGAAAAATTTGAATATATCAAAAAGGGGCAAAGCAAAAAAAACAATATCAATAAGCCCTGCCAATATGATGAAACACAGCGTGAGGGAAATATTAAACAATAGTGCGGTTGGAGGCTTACGCAAAAAATACATCGGTAAATCAGCATATAAGCTAAAACCCATGTCTATAAAACCAACCAAAATAATTCCCAGATACAGGGTTAATAATTTATCGGATATTTTCTTATAAAATGACTTCGGAAAAAGCAATATATCTAATAAATTGTTATTTGACACTATTAAATTTCCCCTTAAATGATTTCTAATTCTCTGTCACTTTTAAAAATCTACTATTTATAATACAACCTTGTTCATGTAAAAGCAACGAAAAAAATGAAAAAAAGCCCAGGCAAATAAAACTGTTATAAAATATGAGAAAAAAATAATGTATATCATAAAAGCTTTACAACCAGAAAAAGCAGCAACACAATACTTCCTATCAAAGCCAGATTAATAACGGTACTCGTAAGCAGCTTCGGTTTATTATGGCTGGGCCTTAAGTGAAGCTCGGGACCAAGTTCTTTTTGAGCTCCATTCCTCCTGATATAGTTGTTTATTACTTCCTCTGCCTCCTTTAAAATATGGTCGCTTATTTTGTTATCATTCTTTGAAAAAACCTTCTTTATGTTTTTGCCAACACCCCTCTCAGGCTTGTTCTTTAATACCAAAATAGCCTCTTCAATAAAATTGGAAGGAATATTTCTTATTACTACTACTCTTTTAGTGTTATCACATACCATAAAACTCCTCCGAACATCCTATTATTCTTAAAAAGTTTGCCCTTTTCAAACTTTTGGGAATACATAGTTCATATTGCCATCACAGCAGTGATTTCCGCTAGACCAAGCCACTGCTGTGATATGCATTCAGAGATAGTTTTTACAAATGTCCAGGAAATTATACACAGAACTTTGTTTACCGTTTCCATATCTTTGCCACCAGCACGGTCATATCATCCACAGGCTTGTTTCGGCATCTCGAGCATGCCTCTGCAAGTATGCTGTCGGCAATAACCTGAGGATTTATACTGTCAAGGTCTTCGATAAACTTTATAAGTGTCTGCTCTCCCCCCTCTTCCTGCTTGAAAGAGTCTATAATTCCATCAGTAACCATTATAATGAAATCTCCGTTGCTTACGTTTTTGCATACGAGCTCGGTTTCTATATTGCTCAATATGCCTGCCGGCAGGGAAACGGTTTTAATAACTTCAATTTTGCGCGGCCTTTTTATAAATGTCGGCACAGCCCCAATTTTCACAAATTCAACCTTACCGTCATAAAGGTCTACAGCACAGAGGTCAATAGTGGCAAAGGAATCATCGTCGGATTTCAGCACAAGTATTGAATTGATCAGCCTTATAGCAGTATCCTTGTCAAAGCCGGTTTCCATAAACTGCTCCAATAGCCCGATGGCTGCCTTGCTTTGGTTAAAAGCTCGCTGTCCGGTACCCATTCCGTCGCTTAAAGCCATAACATGCTTACCGTCGCCAATGTTCAAAAAGGTATAATTATCCCCAGAAATCATGCTCTCATGCTTTGACATTCTGGCAACTCCTGTAGTTATACTGAAAACTTCTTCCTCCACCAGCTTAAGATTGCATGTCCCCAATTTATGGTTGTACACACACTCACTTCTGTCTTTTACCATCCTTCTTTTGAGGACATCGGACACCATCTTCTCAATGGAATCCAAGCATTTATTGGCCCCGGCACATCCCTTGTGGAAAATATTAACCTCGAATTTATCCCACTTGTTTTTATAAACTACAACATCCTTAACCTTTACCCCGCTATTTTCAAGCTCCGACAAAAGCTTTTCCTCCAGATCTCCTTTGAATTCAATATCGTTATTTATCTCCAGCGCCAGGTTTGAAATCACATTGGAAAGCCCGTCCAATTGCTGGGATATCAATCCTCTGCTCTCTCCCATCCTGTTCTTCCATGACATATCCACCTTGAACAGTTCATAAATGTTATTTACCTGTTTTACAAACTCGCCAATGCGCTCACATCTTTCCATAAAGTACTCCGGAATATCCGTTTCTTCTATCCATCCTTTCTTCTCAAGGCTTTCCACCACTCTAAACATTACCTGGTATGTATTGTAGAAATTCCTATCCCAGCAATGGAGGCACAAACTGCAGTCCTTGCACACTTTGTCCGCCACTCGGTCAAAGAGGCATGAGATGTCTTGATTTCCGGTTACCATTTTGGCTTGAGATATTTCGTCAAAGGTCTTTGACAGTTCCTGAAAAGCTTTTGCAAAATTGTTCAATCTCTCAACAGTCAATTCCTTAATACGCTCGCTGTAACTGGCCTTATCCTTTAAAACCGCAGGACTGGCCGAAAAAACACCCATAAAGCCGTTAATGGTTTTTTGAGGAATAGCCGTAAAAATTATAGATGAGAAAATCATATCTTTAATATATAGAAGCACTTCCGTTGATCCGTTTATATAAAGGGTCAGTATTGCGTTTCCAATAACAAAACCCAATGCGGCACCGGTCTTGCCAAGATTTCTGAACACTCCCGCCAAAAGTCCGCAAAATCCATAAGTTCCAATTATCAAAGGCGTAACAGGATTGGACAGGGTAACAACCAGTCCGACAATTATACCCACTGTCGAACCCACAGCCGGCCCGGCTTTGTAACTGAACAGCATTACTGCCAGTATACCAAACACATTTGTCAAAGATGCTCCTGCTATTTGCATATCTCCAAAGCCCGTCAATGCAATTGCAGCCAGCATTGCCAAACTTATTGCTTCTTCACTGGATATCTCACGATTAATACCCGTTCCGTCAATTAAAGGTATGCTTCTTCTGAAAATAAATATCAATGAAAATACCAACGCAGTGTATAACAAAGCTCTTAAAATATCATACAATAAAAATCCATGCATACTCACCGGTATTAACTGGGAAACAGCTATGCTTACCAGTCCGATAAGCGAATACTTAATTCCGTCCCTGGCTGTTTTGTTCTTGAACAGCCGTTCAATTACAGTAAAGGAAACAAGAAACATTAAGCCAACATACAGTTCTTCCACTGCTCCGCCGGTGAGCATTCCCATTATTACTGCCGCTGCCATCAAAACCCTGTTTGTGCATATACCTGCCGAAGCTGCATAAAATGCCATACCAAAAGGCATAAGACTGTCAAATAAAGATACTCTTCCTAATAAAAAGGTCACTAAAAGCAATACAATATTTCCTTTTGATACAGCCAGTCCTCCCAAAATACCTCCTTTTGTTTTTTCATACCCTAAATCCCTTAATTTCTGATTAGGAATAAACTGTGTTTTCATCTTTTGTAACCCCCTGAAATATATTTTTTTAAAATTTTTCCGGTTTTGTTTTGCAGAACCGATTATAAAACAGGGGGATAAAAATGTTTGTCGGTTTTGGTTGTGGCTGTCCAAAATTATTATGACACTTGTCTGCAAAACACAACCGCAGACAGCACCGGACTAACTTCAAGAAAGATTGACTCAATGTTTTTATTTAAGTTTGAAATTGCAAATACCTTCGACTATTTTGTAGTATTTCGTCAAAAACTTTTTTTGTACCCAATTAAAAAATATCAGATTAAATTGTTATTGCTACAATAATATTATAGAACAAGTACAGCAAAACATGAAATTATTATATAAATTTCCCAAGATGTTTTTAAATTAATAAGGAAATAAGATTTAGCATTAAGATATTCAGGCAAAAATACCGGTGTTATCCGTAAGGATACCAACTAATCGGATACACCATTGTAGGAATAACTGAAATCCGGGAATGTCTCGTTCCAAATCTTAATACAATATTCATAGGAAAAATTGGGATCTTGCTTTATTATCTCGTTTTCTTTTGCCAATTCAGCCGAGTAATCCTCAAACTTATAGGTAGTGATAAGGCCGACACCGGTTTTCATATGTGTTACCAAGGGTACTGCACTATAGTTTTTAACAGATACTTCTTCTCCTTCTTTTTTTCCTATGGTAACCTGTGCCATTGCGCCCACCATCCTGTCAGCTATTCCGTCTCCCCTCTCATTGGTGGAATTAATAAAGTTTCCAAGGGAATAATAAACCAGCATCTTATTTCCATTATCACTTTCTATCCATTCCACCGGTTGAATCACATGAGGATGGGCTCCGATGACCAAATCAACTCCCAGTTCTGCCATATATTCGGCCAATTCCCTTTGGCTTTTTGAAGGCGTATGCATATATTCGGTTCCCCAGTGAGGTGCAACAATAATAAAATCCGCAAGCTCCTTTGCCCTTTTTACATCCCTTTCTTCTGCTTCTTAATTTAAAAAAGTCAAAAAATAAAAAACGTACCAGTTATATTCTTTTATTATTTTAATATATTTTACCTAAAAAGTATAATACTAAAAATTAAAACAGACAAAAAATCATCATCAGAATATTTTGTGGGTTTAACAAACAAATCAAGGCAGTAGTATAAAATCCTGTGCTCTACTATAAACCTAGTCCTCACAGGAATGCAGTCGGTCTGTTAAAACAGACCGGAAATCAAAAAAATATATCTATTGGATGTCGAGAGTCAATATGAACTCACGTATGCTCACCCTTGACCTCCATCCAACAGAGTATTCAAATTTAGATATTATATAAATCATAGAAAGGAAAATCTTACTTAGAAAGGTTAAGAGTTTGTCTTGACAATGTCGGCCATTATACCTCGTTCTTTAAAACTAATTTTTCCTCAAACTTGAGATTAAGAAAACTGAAATCAAGCCAAAAAACAAGGTCAATACGATGCCTGTGTTTTGTAACAGCGTATTTTCCAATATCTCCGGATTATTGGGATCATATCTGATATAAGCTGTATCACCGACTTTTTTTTGAAAAATATCGAACTCCTGCTTTGTTGCCGTATATGATTTGCCATTTACATCGAATGAGTATGTAACCCAATATATCCAAGAGCCGTCAATATTTGAATTATACTCCAAATCATTGGAAGCATTGACAACTGTAGCATTAGTACTTACATAATTTGCAGACTTCATTTTTTCGCTTACTACCATTCCTATCGAAAAAAGAGTTGCAAGAATAGTTATAACAGCAATTATTATTCGCTTTTTTTTATCAACATACACAATGTATTCCATATAAAACATCTCCCTTAATTATTTTTACTTTATTGTTGAATAAGTAAAATCTATTATGGAACTTTTTGTTCTTTTATTTTCCCTCTCCTATATAACTTTCTTAAACTTTACCTTTCCTATATTCATAACTCAGCCAACCGTTCCATATCCTATCAAGCATATAGCCCGCAAATTCTTCTGCAAGTTCCTCATCTAAAGGCATTTTTACATCATTTCGATACTCTTTCGCAGCATTTGATATCAAATCCATATACTTCTCAGGAACATTAGCAATTCCCCAATGTCCGCCTTCCTCTTTCGACAAAACAAGGTTGTCCTCTACATATGCCAACACTCTGCATAAATTAAGAATAAAATATGTTGGATTATCAATAATTTCTGTTCTGGAACCTTTTATATCATTCCATATGCTATCAAAATAGTCCTCTTTGCTGATAGTTGAAAATACATTCTTTATTTCTTTGCCATAGATAGTTTTTCCTCTATGTCGGATAACAGTAAAATGCGCTGCTAAATCTTTGTCTGTTCCCTTCATTTTCTCTACATATTCATCAGGATTTGCCTTGTACCACTCGAGATGTGCAATGGAAAAGTGCAGTTCAAAGGGTGTAGGATAAACAAAGGGATTACATACAGCTTCTTTCACAATGCTAATCTCTATTCCCTTAGCCGGTGCTTCCTTATTTAATTTCATTACCATATCCATATATTCACGCTTGATTTCCTTTGATAGTTCACTCTTTACTACAACTATAAGATCTATATCACTTTTTCCGGCATTAAAGCATCCCATAGCTGCAGAACCATGTAAATATATCCCGACCAAATTATCTCCCAAAATTGCTATATTTTGTTGAACAAATCGCTCCAATAAATCGCAACTATTCATATCTTTTGACCATCCTTATTCTTTAGCAAAGCCAGCATTCGAACTAATGTCAGGTTTATAAAAACTCTAATTTTATACTTTAATGTAATTGTTTTCTTTTCAGCGCCCAATTACAGGGTTTTGATCGTCATAAAGATTCCCTTTTACTGTTACCTCAATTGCATCAAAATTGTATACTCCTTTTAATGTGCCAAGTTTTTTAAATTCACTGTTTGCTTCAGACAGTGCAATATCCCCAATCCACGCTGCTACCGTATATTTTCCGTCCGGCATGTTTATATACGTATATAACTTTCTGTTTTCAGGATTAATTTTTATGGTAACTGTTGTTTTTTCGGTTATTTTGTATATCTTCTGTCCGTCTTTTATGTATTCTCTGTATTTATACTTATCCCTGCTCTCAAGCGTCCCCGACTCCTCATATCCCTCAAGTATGGCTTTAAAGTATTCATGGGTGTATTCGCCGCTTTTTTCACTGTGTTTCAATTCCTCATAATCTCTGGTGTAATTCGTCTTCTCTACGTAAAGCATCTTCACACCGTCAACTCCGGTCGGATCTTTTGCTGTTAATGCAGCAGGACGTCTCGCATAACTGTTCCCGCTTTTGGTCAGTAACTCATTTTGCAGATTTACCGGTTGATTATTGCTGTTTATATACATTAAATCCGTCTCATACCTGAAAGAATTGATAACTGCTTCCACCAGTTCTTTATGGTCTTCGGTTTCATCGTTCGTCGGTTTGTATGTGATTGTTTCAACAGTAAATGTATATGTTCCTGTAGGATTTAAATAATATCCTGACTTAATGGGATAATCCACATTCTTAAATATTATATCCGATGCAAAGACAGCTTTGTCATATTCGGATTTTCTGTAATCCATACTTCTTGCAGCTTCACGGCTTCTTTTGTATTCGTTTTCCATAGTACTTAAAACATTCCATTTAATTATAGCGCTATTCTGTTGTGTAAATGTCCTTTTATAACGTCCCGGTACTGCTGTCCATCCATATAGTGAGCCATCTACATCCTGGTGACACATCCAGCGTACCACATCCAATTCATAGGGTTCGCTTGTCCACCACAAATTTTTTATTAAATAGTTCGGTGTATTATTCTCTATTTTATTCTCAAAAGTCTTTGCCGGTATTACAGGCTTGCCGTTGTATATTCTAGTCGTTATGTTTTTTGTATCGGTACCGGAATCAAAATCCGCACTGGTAATACCTGTTCTCGTTTCTGTGTATGTACTGCCATCCTCATTGGTTCTGGTAACGGTGTATATGTAATTGGCATATGCTCTTCCCCCAAAGCTAATTGCCCCAACGGCTGTTTTTGCAGCCGGGCCGTCCAGCCATTTTCTTTCCATGGGATTGTCATAGCTATTGCTGTTTGAATCATATGTAGCATCTTTTCTATGTATTGTTGTGCTAATTTCCGGATACTTTATTATGTTACCTGCCGGTTCATTCACTTTTATTGTTTGATTTTCAAATCCTCTGAACAAATTAACAGAGTCATTGTATATATTTAATGTTCCCCAGGCATTTCCGGTCAATTTTCCATTTGGCGCCGACAGTTTTGCAGTTATAGCCCTACCGTCAGCTAAAGGAAAATTAACTTTTCTGCTCAATATATTGTAGTCAAGTTCTATATCTCCAAAGGTGTTAATTTTTATTGCCGGTGTTATCACTGCATTTAAAACATTATTGTCAAGATAAGTTTCTGCTGGGTTCACTCCTTCTTTATTTATCTCAAACTTAATGTTTACTTCATGTTCCGGCATTTCAAATTCTGCAAAAAGTGCAGTTTCACCATTAGCAGATAGTTCAATTTTGCCGGTATCCTTCTCCACATAGCCATAATACTTTACCGAAGGTACCGGCTTATTTGTTGCTTTATCTGTTATCTCCCATTTGAATTCCGGCGCACTTCCGTCGGCTTCAGTCAAGTCTCTTTTGAATGTAGATTTAACTTGTACAAGTACTTGTACTTTTTTACCTGCTGCAACACTTGACGGTATTTCTTCAAATTGAACACTGAGGTCACCCCTAAGTCCTTCCGGTGACAGCGGTACAGTCAAATAGTTTTTGCCGTCGTTATGAAACATTATACCACATCCCCAGCTTACGCTTGTGGGCGGTTGGTATATGTGAACATATTTGTGCCATTGTCTTTCGGCAATTTTGTCGTCGGGAAAGTCCAGTAGAGAACCGTCGGGATT
Organism: Acetivibrio clariflavus DSM 19732; assembly: GCF_000237085.1. Taxonomy (GTDB): domain Bacteria; phylum Bacillota; class Clostridia; order Acetivibrionales; family Acetivibrionaceae; genus Acetivibrio; species Acetivibrio clariflavus. The sequence goes on from NC_016627.1 coordinate 4,070,108, forward strand.
TTTTCTTGATATTAGTTTTAGCCCTAATCTTATGCTTTCCTCATATATTGGGTTGTTGTTGAATATTCCTTCATCCTGAACTTCTGGTCTCATTTCAGTAAGTTCATTTCTTTTTGGGTTTATTATCCATTCCCTATTCCATAATCCTGTTGCTGAAGTTATATCATTAGGAAATAAATAGTTAGTAAACTTGGCATCATTCATTGTATATCCCAAATATCTATATCTATCGTTTTTAAAGTCTCCGTGAGGTTGTCCATAAACAATATAGTTTCTATAACCAGTTAAATACTTACTATTAGATAACTTCTTCCCATTTTTGTTTACTTCGTCAAAATAATCTTCTTCACATATTCCCATTGAAACGATTTCTTTATTTGCTAATTCTACAAGTTTTAATCTACTTATGTCTTCTGCATAAATTGAAGTATAAAATATTAATAGGAATATCAAAGCAAAAGAAATAATATATCTCATTGCAGTTCTACTCCTTCTTTCCAAACTTGCAATAAAATCTCCATACCAGATGCTCTTGCTGTAACTACTTTATTTTTTATATAAAATTTTTTTCTAGGCAATTCATCCCATCTTGACTTTTTTCCTCTTAGATAGTTAAATACTTCTTTTGCAATTTCTTCTCCATAAACTTCCGCAAATATTTTTTCTGCTGCATCATATCTCAAATTTAAAATATCAATATCTGAAGTCCAAATAATTGATATTTCGTATTCAACATCTACAACATCAGTTTCAACCTTAATCCAGCCATACACCGGATCCTTCGTAGCCTGTGGTGTAGGTACTGCTTTGTTCTCCGTATCAATATACACTGTCTTGATTACACTATCCCAGCGAACAGTCGCGCCAAATGCTTCAGCCACATATCTTGCCGGTACATAAGTTCTGTCCTCATGTAACAATGCTGCGGTATCCATTTGTAGAATCTTGCCGTCCAGTTCATATTCCTTCTTTCCTATATAAAGAACTAACTTCTTATTCCCTTTTACAAAAACTGCTTTCTGTGCTGCACCATCCCATGTAACGGTTGCCCCCAGTCTTTCTCCTATAAATCTTGCCGGTACTTGTGTTCTGCCATTCGAATCTATAAAAGGCTGGGCATCAGGAAAAAACAATCTATCTCCATCTACTACTATACGAAGAGGCATATCGCCAAAAACATTCCATACTGAAAAAAATCCTGTCATAAACAATGCCGCAACAATAAGCACTGTAAACTTTTTCATGATAAATCCTCCTCTCAAATATATATCAATAAAAATTATTTTCTTTGTCACACAACATTTAAATTATTCTCCAATAAATTCTACTTTTTATATCGTCAAGAATAATACCACATTTTACGTATTATTATATCTTTAACCAATTTCACCAAACAAGTCTTAATAAACTGCTTTTTATGTTTGAATTACAGCTGTACGTCCTTTTTTTCTAGATTATGGTAGAAAAACCTCTCGAACCTGTATTGCTACAGTAGAGATAAGTAATTGATTCTGTCAATTAATCCATTGTACTGCAAACCAGAAAATCTTGAATTTCTCTGTGGTGCAGCTTAATAAAGGTTTCAACGCTTCTACTAATTCAGATAAAGGTATAAATATTTTTCATGGCTTTTTCAGAACCGCATTATCCTATTTTTCCCTTTTATCAGATACAGCCCTATAATACTCCTTAGATATTTTATAGTTTGTATTTAGGACTGGTAATAGCATAGCCACCGGTATTGTCATAACTATAAAGTTGTACACACCTGTTTTGTAATACACTACTCCTTCAAAATAATTGTAATTTACTGCTGACATTCAAATAGAATTACAATTAAATACAGATGTATTTCTTCCATTAGAATATCTTTCAAGAGAAGCATAGTTCATTGTGAACAGAAATAATATTTATTTTTAAATGGTATTTTTTAAATTTTTTCTTTATTTGATCCTATAAACAACGTGAATAAAAAATCGCAGCTAATAGTAATCCAAAAGAACTTAAAACAAAACTTGTCAGTTCTTCCTTAATCTCTTCAATAGATTCTTAATAAGGCTGAATAGTTTCTTCATTTTGGCAAACCATAAACGTCTTTTACATCTTGCTTTTATCTTCAAAAAACTTGGATATCTTCTTTATATTCCTTTCATAACGACATTATATAACATCTCCCTGTAATACAAAACATTAGCAAGTATCAGACCAAGTATAAAAATATCTTGTAAATGATTGTTTTACTTCATTTAAATTTACATCAGCATTTCATGCTCATAAAAAAAGCCCCAAAGGGCTTTATAATCACATCAATCCAGATTCCATATCTCATCAGAAAAAGCGTCTATGTACTGCTTAATGAAATTGGTGTCAAAGTCATATCATTAGTTACAAACCTTATTAGTTACATCAATTTATCTTCAGTCATTGCTGTCAGAGCTTTCCTGCCAACTGTTAAAACTTTTTTCTAAATCTTTTTTCACCGTAACTAAACCTCCCAATACTGCATCCTGAAACTCTTCATCGACCTCTATTTTCCAACTGTTTTCATGCCTGGACAGTTTGTCGTTTTGTTGTCTTCTCTATTTAATAAGTCTATAAATATTTGTTTTGTCTCAGCATTCTTTTCTTCTTCACTCTTCTCATTTTCTCCTGAAAAAGAGTTTTGGAATGCAATAGCCAGTCCTCTCAGGAGATATTCCCCTATAATTTCAGACATATCTATGTTGGTTATTTCTGTCTTTACCGTAGCAGTGTTTCCTTTCTTAGCGGAAGATATAACTTTGAAACTCAATTTGTTCAATATATGTTGGATTATCAATAATTTCTATTCTCGCGCCTTTAATATCATTCCATACGCTATCAAAATAGTCCTCTTTGCTGACACTTGAAAACACATTCTTTATTTCTTCGCCATAGATAGTTTTTCCTCTATGTCGAATAACTGTAAAATGCGCTGCCAAATCTTTGTCTGTTCCTTTCATTTTATCTACATATTCATCCGGGTTTGACTGGTACCAGTTTAAATGAGCAATAGAGAAGTGCAATTCGAAAGGTGTGGGATATACAAACGGTTTACACACTGTCTCTCTAACGATGCTAATCTCTATTCCCTTCGCCGGTGCTTCATTATTTAATTTCACTACCATATCCATATATTCACGCTTGATTTCTTTTGGAAGTTCACTTTTTACAACAACTATAAGATCTATATCGCTCTTTTCGGCATTGAAGCATCCCATAGCTGCAGAACCATGTAAATATATTCCGACTAAATTATCTCCCAAAATTGCTATATTTTTTTGAACAAAGCGTTCCAATAAATCACAACTATCCATATTTTTTATTCATCCCTATTCTTTAACAAATCCAACATTCAAATTAATATCAGGCTTTATAAATAACTTTATTTTCATACTTTAACATAACTGTTTTCTTTTCAGCGTCCAATTACGGGGTTTTGGTCGTCATAAAGATTCCCTTTTACTGTTACCTCAATTGTATCAAAATTGTATATTCCTTTTAAAGTGCCAAGTTTTTTAAATTCACTGTTTGCTTCAGACAGTGCAATATCACCAATCCACGCTGCTACCGTATATTTTCCGTCCGGCATGTTTATATACGTATATAACTTTCTGTTTTCAGGATTAATTTTTATGGTAACTGTTGTTTTTTCGGTTATTTTGTATATCTTCTGTCCGTCTTTTATGTATTCTCTGTATTTATACTTATCCCTGCTCTCAAGCGTCCCCGACTCCTCATATCCCTCAAGTATGGCTTTAAAGTATTCATGGGTGTATTCGCCGCTTTTTTCACTGTGTTTCAATTCCTCATAATCTCTGGTGTAATTCGTCTTCTCTACGTAAAGCATCTTCACACCGTCAACTCCGGTCGGATCTTTTGCTGTTAATGCAGCAGGACGTCTCGCATAACTGTTCCCGCTTTTGGTCAGTAACTCATTTTGCAGATTTACCGGTTGATTATTGCTGTTTATATACATTAAATCCGTCTCATACCTGAAAGAATTGATAACTGCTTCCACCAGTTCTTTATGGTCTTCGGTTTCATCGTTCGTCGGTTTGTATGTGATTGTTTCAACAGTAAATGTATATGTTCCTGTAGGATTTAAATAATATCCTGACTTAATGGGATAATCCACATTCTTAAATATTATATCCGATGCAAAGACAGCTTTGTCATATTCGGATTTTCTGTAATCCATACTTCTTGCAGCTTCACGGCTTCTTTTGTATTCGTTTTCCATAGTACTTAAAACATTCCATTTAATTATAGCGCTATTCTGTTGTGTAAATGTCCTTTTATAACGTCCCGGTACTGCTGTCCATCCATATAGTGAGCCATCTACATCCTGGTGACACATCCAGCGTACCACATCCAATTCATAGGGTTCGCTTGTCCACCACAAATTTTTTATTAAATAGTTCGGTGTATTATTCTCTATTTTATTCTCAAAAGTCTTTGCCGGTATTACAGGCTTGCCGTTGTATATTCTAGTCGTTATGTTTTTTGTATCGGTACCGGAATCAAAATCCGCACTGGTAATACCTGTTCTCGTTTCTGTGTATGTACTGCCATCCTCATTGGTTCTGGTAACGGTGTATATGTAATTGGCATATGCTCTTCCCCCAAAGCTAATTGCCCCAACGGCTGTTTTTACCGCCGGTCCGTCCAGCCATTTTCTTTCCATGGGGTTGTCATAACTATTGCTGTTTGAATCGTATGTAGCATCTTTTCTATGTATTGTTGTGTTAATTTCCGGATACTTTATTATGGTACCTGCCGGTTCATTCACTTTTATTGTTTGATTTTCAAATCCTCTGAACAAATTAACAGAGTCATTGTATATATTTAATGTTCCCCAGGCATTTCCGGTCAATCTTCCACTTGGTGCCGACAGTTTTGCAGTTATAGCCCTACCGTCAGCTAAAGGAAAATTAACTTTTCTGCTCAATATATTGTAGTCAAGTTCTATATCTCCAAAGGTGTTAATTTTTATTGCCGGTGTTATCACTGCATTTAAAACATTATTGTCAAGATAAGTTTCTGCTGGGTTCACTCCTTCTTTATTTATCTCAAACTTAATGTTTACTTCATGTTCCGGCATTTCAAATTCTGCAAAAAGTGCAGTTTCACCATTAGCAGATAGTTCAATTTTGCCGGTATCCTTCTCCACATAGCCATAATACTTTACCGAAGGTACCGGCTTATTTGTTGCTTTATCTGTTATCTCCCATTTGAATTCCGGCGCACTTCCGTCGGCTTCAGTCAAGTCTCTTTTGAATGTAGATTTAACTTGTACAAGTACTTGTACTTTTTTACCTGCTGCAACACTTGACGGTATTTCTTCAAATTGAACACTGAGGTCACCCCTAAGTCCTTCCGGTGACAGCGGTACAGTCAAATAGTTTTTGCCGTCGTTATGAAACATAATGCCACATCCCCAGCTTACGCTTGTGGGCGGTTGGTATATGTGAACATATTTGTGCCATTGTCTTTCGGCAATTTTGTCGTCGGGAAAGTCCAGTAGAGAACCGTCGGGATTTTTTCTTGATATTAGTTTTAGCCCTAATCTTATGCTCTCTTCATATATTGGGTGGTTATCAAAGGTATCCAATTCACTAATTAATTCTTTCCTATTCATCGTTAACGAATTATTTAATGGCATTTCAATCCAATTTCTATTCCACAATCCAGTTTTAGAAGTTACATCATTAGGAAACAAATAATTTGTGAACTCAGCATCCATCATTGTGTATCCCAAATAACGGTACCTATTTTCCCTGAAATCACCATGCGGTTCTCCATATACAATATAGTTTCTATATCCTCTTAAATGCTCATTTTCTGACAAAGGCTTTCCAGCTATATTGAAATCTTTACTAAAGTACTCTTCGCCAAAAAGTCCTAAATTTATTATTTCCTTATTTGCCATATCAACTAGTTCTTTTGGACTTAAATTGAATTCTTTAGCTTTTATACAATTTGGTAATATTAAGATTAAGATGAGTATAAAAGCAATTATTCGTTTCATTGAAGCACTACTCCTTCTTTCCACACTTGTACCATGATACCTACGCCTCCAGCTTTAGCTGTAACAATTTTACTGCCGTTTGTAAATTTCTTCAATGGTACAACATCAGATACTGTTTTCTTTTTTCTAACATATTCAAAGACCTCTTTAGCAATATCTTCACCGTACACTTCGGCAAACATTTTCTCTGCTGCATCTAACCTTGCTTTCATCAATTCCTGATCTGATGTAAATGTAATAGATATTCCATACTCAACATCTACAACATCAGTTTCCACCTTAATCCAACCATACACCGGGTCTTTCGTAGCCTGTGGTGTAGGTAGTACTCTGCTCTCCGTATCAATATACACTGTCTTGATTACACTATCCCAGCGAACAGTCGCGCCAAATGCTTCAGCCACATATCTTGCCGGTACATAAGTTCTATCCTCATGTAACAATGCTGCTGTATCCATCTGTAGTGTTTTCCCGTCCAGTTCATATTCTTTTTTTCCTATATAAAGAACTAACTTCTTACTCCCTTTTACAAATACTGCTTTCTGTGCTGCACCATCCCATGTAACGGTTGCCCCAAGTCTTTCTCCTATAAATCTTGCCGGTACTTGTGTTCTGCCATTCGAATCTATAAAAGGTTGGGCATCAGGAAAAAACAATCTGTCTCCATCTACTACTATACGAAGAGGCATATCACCAAAAACATTCCATACTGAAAAAAATCCTGTCATAAAAAGTGCTATAACAATAACAACTGCAAATTTTTTCATGATAAATCCTCCTCTGAAAAACATCTCTCAATAAATTTTTTATTTGTCACATCACATTTAAAATATTTCTTCAATAAACTCTACTTTTTATATCGCCAACAATAATACCACATTTTAGATGCCATTGCACCTTTAACCAATTCTACTAAACAAGTCTTAATATACTGCTATTTATGGTTGAACCGTAGCTGTCCTTTCTTTTTTTAAGTTATGATGAAAAAAACTCCCGAACCTGTATTGTTATGGTAGAGATAAGCAATAAAATCTGTCAATTAAACCATTGTACTGCAAACCAGCTAATCCTGAATTTTTTTGTAGTACAGCTTAATAAAGACTAATAGCGGTTTTACCAATTCAGATAAAAATATAAATATTGTTATGTTTTTTTCATAACTGCGTTATTCTTTTTTCCCCTTTTATCAGATACAGCCCTATAATACTCCTTAGATATTTTATAGTTTGTATTTAGGACTGGTAATAGCATAGCCACCGGTATTGTCATAATTATAAAGTTGTACACACCTGTTTTGTAATACACTACCCCTTCAAAATAATAGTAAAATGTTAAGCCACCCATTATTAAAATAGAATCAATAATAGATATTTTAAATGACTTGTTACTATCTTCAAAATACCTTTCGTTCTTTATCTTATTAACAATATTTAATATGATAACAAACGGTAAGGATAAATAAATTATTTCATCCCTGTTATCACTATTCCCTAAGTATAGGAGGAATTATTATGTATAAGATAACTAGAAAAATGATAAAGCTGCTGAAAATATTATATCTTTCTGTCTGCTTTTATTAGACCTATTATTCTCTAGAAAATTGGAGATTTCTTCAACTTCTTCTTTAATAGAAATTTTGGCTTAAACTCTTCTTTATCTTCATAAATAAGTTTTTTGCAATTTAAAATTATTATAATATTAGCAACACCCATAATTAATTGAACTACAAAAAGATAACAAATAATATAGATAGAAAATCCTTTGTTCCCAAGTACCAACCATTTAGTATTGTTACAAAAGATAAAAATATTGATCCGAAAAATATTTTTCTACTGGATTTCGTTTTAAATTTTTTCCTTACATTAATCTCAGAAAACAAAACAATACGATAAAAAAAGTTAGATAGTTCGATAAAGACCAGATTATGAATTCTTTGTTTTTATAATACGAATCGGTAAATCCATAAATCAAACTATTTAAATTCAGTAAAATAACAAAAAACAAATAGCTATTCCCTATCTTCATAAAGATTTCCTTTCAACAATACTGATATACGATTTTATAAAGATGAATCATCAACCTCTTCAAAACTGCATTGCTTCCTTTCTCTATTTGTTCATTTCATTGATTATCTCCTGCGGTTTAACTGTCATCTCCACCCACGTCGGAATAAAACCGCTCTTCACAGCATTTTTCACAGATCTGATATTTGACCAGGCCGAACAGTAAAATGGCACCTTGCCTCGTTCTAATATTTCTATAGCCAATTTACTGGTAAAAACAGCTGCAATTCCTTTTCTACGATATTCGGGAAGTACATCCACACCAATTTACCACATCATATCACAATCCGCCGAGCATCCGGCAAGTCCAACAAGCTTACCGTTATCATAGGCTCCAACTCCAAGAACATCCGATTCCTTGCGGTCTTTACATAGTGCATTGCTCCATTCCGGTTTGTATAAATCCGCAAAGTCCGATGGTTCTAAAATTCTCAGCTCATAATCACAGGAAAGCGGCTGAAATTTGTTAACATCGGGCAAATAGTACTCAGACATCATATACACTCCATGCCCTTTTTTGGCAAGCCGTCCGTCCAGCCAATGTATATTTGGTGTTTCAAAGCAATGATAAAACTCAAATCTATTGACATATTCCGTCACTATTTCACGATACTCGTCTTTTACAGATGCAACAATGTTCTCCCGTAGGAAACAAAAATACATGCTTTCGGCTCCTTGTAATATTTTTTAGCCGACGGACCTGCGTTGTAATTAACCACCACTGGACTATTTTTTAAAAAATCCTCAACTTTGCAACTGATATCCATAGCAGATTGTTCCATAGCGATTTGTAGTATTTGCTTATTTGTCATTGATTGAACACCTCTGTTTTTAAAAATTAAATTTTCTCCCAAATATTTGTGGAGCGGTATAAAAAATTATAATACTTCAATCCTATTGTCTGACATGATATCAGTATCTCAAATATTTACGCATTCTGGTGAACCATTCAATACCTCATTTAAAAGTTCAACTCCAACTAATGTTATAATTGATAAGTTCAGCAGAGTTACATAAAGAAAAGCCCTTTTTCATACGGATGGCCAATGGAATTAACGCTTAACTTTCTTAAAAAATAGGAAGTAAATTAGTAATGCATCAATGATAATGTCATAAACCCTCAGTCTATCAAACAATAGGATACTTGATAGAACTGAAACAAATACAATTCCGACACTAATTACTTTTGGGAAAATTCCCGGCTCTTTTGTCATCCAAGTAAAAAAAAGCCATAATTGGAGAACAGCACGCAAAAACCGTCCATCCAATGATAAAATCTATGCCATACACTCCATAAGTTAAAATTGCAACAGCATAATAAGTAATCAGCATCCCGATACAAAAAAGAAATACATTTATCATAGCTTTCTTCTTTGTCTTGCTGTAAATAGCTATTATAGTTCCTATCAATATCCAAATCGACATTTGCGAAAATATATTTCCCAAGTTTTGGTATATATATCGAGTAATCTGGATACCGCACCCAATACCAGCCCTGCTGTAAACATACTGATAGGATTAAGAATTTTATTTTTCATCCTATATCCTCCACAAATATTATTTCTCCTTAAAACTGTATTTTAACCGAGACAAAAGTATGTCATAAATTTTGTTATTTTCATATATTTCAGGTCTATTTTGTTCCATATCTCAGGTGAAATTTTATAACCCTATATCTATTTGGGGATTTTCAAATGATTTATCTTGCAGGATCCTATTGATTTCCTTAAACTTCAGGAGTAAGTTTATTGTAGCCTCTGGTATAAGAACCTGTGCCATGATTAGTTAATTCCAATTTTGATAATCCAGTATCAACATATCTATTATATTCCATAACAGATCTTCTATAAGTTCCTGTCCGGCTTCATAGGCACCATTTTTATAGTGTAAATTTTCAAATTCCAGTAGGATTCAAGGTTATATTTGGAAAAATATGTGTTGCATAACTGTCTCGATGTTATATAAGAACAAAGCGGCTAAAGCCGCATCTCCCTTCGGTCAAAATTTGTCAGAACTTATGATATAATCTTAAACATGATGATACAGGGAAAAATAACAAGCACTAAATCTTAACCTAAATATACAATCAAACAAATTTTCGCTGAGCATTGGCAAAAATTCTTAATTGCCTATCCCCATTTAACTATTCGTAAGGCAGTTATTATTAATGTCGACAAAATTTTAAAATGCCAAACTGCTGCTTGGGTTTTACTACTTTTTTTGCGAACATTGCGGTACTGTTAATAAGTTTTTTCACACTTGTAAATCCCGCTTTTGTAACTTTTGTGGTGTTAAATATGCTAAAGAACGTGCTGTTGCTATATCTTCCAAATGTATTAACTGTAGCATCGTCATCTTATGTTCACTATCCCTGAAGAATTATAATTATTTTTTCGTAAAGACAGAACCCTTTTTAACTTACTGTTTGAAGCTTCCAGCCAAACAATTTTGTCTTGGTTTCATGATATAAATAAATCTCAAGATTTTAAACCCGGCATTATTTGTGTTCTTCACACCTTCGGCAGAGACTTAAAATGGAATCCTCACATTCATGCTTTATGTACTGAAGGTGCTATCTGTAATTTCGAGATCTTCAAACACATACGTCATATTGACTATACTGCTCTAAGAAAGCGTTTTCAAACCATATTACTCAATTTGCTTGAGAAAAAACTTGGTAAAAAATTTTTCAGACCTTTAAAAAATAAGATTTACTCTAAAACTACAAATGGCTTTTATGTTCGTGCCAAACCTAATAAATTTCGTAACATTAAAGCTGGTATTCAGTATGTTGTCAGATATGCAGGTCGTCCCGTAATGGCTCAATCCAGAATTATAAATTATGACGATAAATATGTAACTTTTTACTACCAACGACATGAAGATAATCAACGTTTAGAGGAAACCATTCCTGTTTTTGGCTTTATTAAAAGACTAGTTATTCATATCCCCGATATAGATTTTAAAATGATTAGATATTATGGAATATATTCAAAAAAACACAAATTTCATGATAAAATGATTATGATGTTCAATAAACATCAGTTGAAAATTCAGAGAATGTTAAATCGTTGGCAATTATTTATTATTTTAGATTTCCATCACGATCCTCTTTGTTGTCTAAATTGCAACGGTAAAATGCGTTTATTGGAACATCATTTCCCTTAAAATCAAATAATTACAGGTGGTGTTTCTATGAATATACTTGAAGGTTTTTCTGCAAAAGATAATTCGGTAGAATTTATATGTACCAAATGCAAATATACTTTATGGATTCCCAGGTTTATTGTCATGCAACTGGAAGAAGATAATATTTTTAACGGTTTAAATGAATCTGTACCTCCTCAACCCTTTTGTCAAAAATGTGATGGAATAATGACTCCTGTCTCTTATGTTGATATAAGAGGAGTCAAATATGAGTATAACAAATAATAATCTTTACTACTTTAGTTTACGCATCATACTTTCCTTTTTCTTATTGAAATAAGGATTTTTTTCTGTGCCCTTAAATATTGTATATCCATTTTTTTACATTCAGTATCTTTTCTCTCATAAGGAGAAATTTCCTAATGAAGAACAAAGCGTTCCTATAAATCACAACTATCCATATTTTTTATTCATCCCTATTCTTTAACAAATCCAACATTCAAATTAATATCAAGTTTATAAAAACTTTATTTTCATACTTTAACATAACTGTTTTCTTTTCAGCGTCCAATTACGGGGTTTTGGTCGTCATAAAGAGTCCCTTTTACGGTTACCTCAATTGCATCAAAATTGTATACTCCTTTTAATGTGCCAAGTTTTTTAAATTCACTGTTTGCTTCAGACAGTGCAATATCCCCAATCCACGCTGCTACCGTATATTTTCCGTCCGGCATGTTTATATACGTATATAACTTTCTGTTTTCAGGATTAATTTTTATGGTAACTGTTGTTTTTTCGGTTATTTTGTATATCCTCTGCCCGTCTTTTATGTACTCTCTGTATTTATACTTGTCCCTGCTCTCAAGCGTCCCTGACTCCTCATATCCTTCAAGTATGGCTTTAAAGAATTCATGGGTGTATTCACCGCTTTTTTCACTGTGTTTCAATTCCTCAAAATCTCTGGTGTAGTTCGTTTTCTCCACATAAAGCATCTTCACACCGTCAACTCCGGTCGGATCTTTTGCTGTCAATGCAGCAGGACGTCTCGCATAACTGTTTCCGCTTTTGGTCAGTAACTCATTTTGCAGATTTACCGGCTGATTATTGCTGTTTATATACATTAAATCCGTCTCATACCTGAAAGAATTGATAACTGCTTCTACTAGTTCTTTGTGGTCTTTGGTTTCATCATTTGTCGGTTTGTATGTAATTGTTTCAACAGTAAATGTATATGTTCCTGTAGGATTTAAATAATATCCTGACTTAATGGGATAATCCACATTCTTAAATGCTATGTCCGATGCAAAGACAGCCTTGTCATATTCTGATTTTCTGTAATTCATATTTCTTGCAGCTTCACGGCTTCTTTTGTATTCGTTTTCCATAGTACTTAAAACATTCCATTTAATTATAGCACTATTTTGTTGTGTAAATATCCTTTTATAACGTCCCGGTACTGCTGTCCATCCATATAGTGAGCCATCTACATCCTGGTGACACATCCAGCGTACCACATCCAATTCATAGGGTTCGCTTGTCCACCACAAATTTTTTATTAAATAGTTCGGTGTATTGTTCTCTATTTTATTCTCAAAAGTCTTGGTCGGTATTGTAGGCTTGCCGTTATATATTTTAGTCGTTATGTTTTTTGTATCGGTACCGGAATCAAAATCCGCACCGGTAATACCCGTTCTCGTTTCTGTGTATGTACTGCCATCCTCATTGGTTCTGTTGACGGTGTATATGTAATTGGCATATGCTCTTCCCCCAAAACTAATTGCCCCAACGGCTGTTTTTACCGCCGGTCCGTCCAGCCATTTTCTTTCCATGGGGTTGTCATAGCTATTGCTGTTTGAATCATATGTAGCATCTTTTCTATGTATTGTTGTGCTAATTTCCGGATACTTTATTATGTTACCTGCCGGTTCATTCACTTTTATTGTTTGATTTTCAAATCCTCTGAACAAATTAACAGAGTCATTGTATATATTTAATGTTCCCCAGGCATTTCCGGTCAATTTTCCATTTGGCGCCGACAGTTTTGCAGTTATAGCCCTACCGTCAGCTAAAGGAAAATTAACTTTTCTGCTCAATATATTGTAGTCAAGTTCTATATCTCCAAAGGTGTTAATTTTTATTGCCGGTGTTATCACTGCATTTAAAACATTATTGTCAAGATAAGTTTCTGCTGGGTTCACTCCTTCTTTATTTATCTCAAACTTAATGTTTACTTCATGTTCCGGCATTTCAAATTCTGCAAAAAGTGCAGTTTCACCATTAGCAGATAGTTCAATTTTGCCGGTATCCTTCTCCACATAGCCATAATACTTTACCGAAGGTACCGGCTTATTTGTTGCTTTATCTGTTATCTCCCATTTGAATTCCGGCGCACTTCCGTCGGCTTCAGTCAAGTCTCTTTTGAATGTAGATTTAACTTGTACAAGTACTTGTACTTTTTTACCTGCTGCAACACTTGACGGTATTTCTTCAAATTGAACACTGAGGTCACCCCTAAGTCCTTCCGGTGACAGCGGTACAGTCAAATAGTTTTTGCCGTCGTTATGAAACATTATACCACATCCCCAGCTTACGCTTGTGGGCGGTTGGTATATGTGAACATATTTGTGCCATTGTCTTTCGGCAATTTTGTCGTCGGGAAAGTCCAGTAGAGAACCGTCGGGATTTTTTCTTGATATTAGTTTTAACCCTAATCTTATACTTTCCTCATATATTGGGTTGTTGTTGAATATTCCTTCCCCCTGAACTTCCGGTCTCCAACTAGTTTCTGGATTATCTTTAGGGTCTTCAATCCAATTTCTATTCCAAAGTCCTGTTGTTGAAGTTACATCGTTCGGGAATAGATAATTAGTAAAAATTGCATCCGACATGGTATAGCCTAAATACCTATACCTACCCTCTTTAAAATCTCCATGAGGATTTCCATAAACAATATAATTTCTATACCCTGATAAATATTGATTAGTAGAAAGAGGTTTTCCATTATCATTTTTCAGTTTAAAATAGTCTTCATCATGTAATCCTAATGAAATAAGTTCTTTATTTGCTAACTCAACAAGCTGAATTCTTTCTATTTCAAATGCAGTACTTACACTAGTAGTTAAAGCCAAAACAATTAAAACAATGGCTATAACCTTTCTCACTGCAAAATTACACCTTCCTTCCATACATCTAGCATAAATGATATGCTGCCTGCTTCAGCAGTCACTATTTTATTCCCCATTTTATACTGCTTCAAAGGCAAATGATCTTCTCTCTCTTGTTTTTGTCTTAAATATTGAAAAACTTCTTCTGCAATAGCTTTACCATACCTTTCGGCAAACATTTTCTCAGCTTCGTCTAATCTTGCTTTTAATAAATCCTTGTCTGATGAAAATGAAATAGTCATACTATATTCCACATATGTTTTATCAATTTCAACTTTAATCCAACCATATATCGGGTCTTTTGTAGCCTGTGGTGTAGGAACTACTCTGCCCTCCGTATCAATATACACTGTCTTGATTACACTATCCCATCGTACAGTCGCTCCAAATGCTTCAGCCACATATCGGGCCGGTACAAAAGTTCTGTCTTCATGTAATAATGCTGCTGTATCCATCTGTAACATCTTGCCGTCCAGTTCATATTCCTTCTTTCCTATATAAAGAACCAATTTCTTATTCCCTTTTACAAAAACTGCTTTCTGTGCTGCGCTATCCCAAGTTACTGTTGCCCCCAGCCTCTCTCCTATAAATCTTGCAGGTACCTGTGTTCTTCCATTGGAATCTATAAAGGGCTGTGCATCAGGGAAAAATAATCTATCTCCGTCTACCACTATACGTAGCGGCATCTCTCCAAATACAATTAATACCGAAAATATTGCTGTCATTAATAGTGCTATTGCAACAACCAATGCAAACTTCTTCATAGCAATTATCCTCCTCTAAAATGTCTGTCAATGCAAATTATTTTACGTACTAAGAATCATTTATACTATTACTTTAATATTATATCGTCAGCTTTAATACCACAATTTAGATATTATTATTTATTATATCTTTAGCCAATTATATCAAACAAGTAGTCTTTACGAAACTTATACATCTTACAGATTGTTTATATTTTTACTTTGAAGTGCAAAACATTTCACTTTACATAAAATTAGCTTTATGAAATCACTATTTGCTAATTTACAAAACGATGATTTTTTCTAAATTTGGCTCTATGCTGAAAGGAAAGTAATCGTAGAATACCACAATATTCAGTACGTATATTCATAAATATTTTATATTCGCACTTTACTTTTTAAGTATAATTATACAAATTAAGGAATGTAGAATTATAAAGCTGTTTATTTTAGAGATTGTGAAAAAAACTCTGTAAAATAAGCTTTCTATGATAAATATAAAATCATAGGAGGCTTTTTTATGGCAAAAAGAAGACGAGAACCCATGAGTGAGGGCAAAAAGAACATTATTGCAGGTTTAATTCAGGAGTATGATATTAAAACAGCAGAAGATATCCAGAATGCTTTAAAGGACCTACTAGGCAGTACTATACAAGCTATATTAGAAGCAGAAATGGATGAACATTTAGGGTATGAACCGTATGAACGATCAGAGAATTCAAATTCTCGTAACGGGAAGAAGAGTAAAACTATTCGCAGTAAATATGGTGAGATGGAAATTGATGTTCCGCAAGATCGTGAGAGCTCATTCGAGCCTAAAATAGTTCGTAAGCGACAAAAAGATATTTCAGGAATTGAGGACAAAATCATAGCCATGTATGCAAAAGGACTTACAACAAAGGAGATATCTGTGCAAATTGAGGATATCTATGGATTTGAAGTCAGTGAAGGCATGGTTTCAAATATCACTAACAAGTTACTTCCTGAAATTGAGGAATGGCAAAGACGTCCTTTATCTAGCGTTTATCCTATTGTTTTTATAGACGCTGTACACTTTTCTGTCAGGGATAACGGAATTATACGCAAGCTTGCAGCGTACACAATACTAGGGATTAATGAAGAAGGGAAAAAAGAGGTTTTAACAATCCAGATAGGAGAAAATGAGAGCAGCAAATATTAGCTAAACGTTTTAAATGAACTTAAAAATCGAGGAGTAAAAGATATCCTTGTGCTATGTGCTGATGGATTAACAGGAATTAAGGAATCAATAGCTGTGGCGTATCCTCAGACAGAGTACCAGCGTTGTATAGTACACCAGGTTAGGAACACGCCAAAATATGTAGCGGATAAGGACAAAAAGGCATTTGCAGCAGACTTAAAGAGTATTTACCAAGCGCCATCTGAAGAAGCAGGATACGCGCAAATGAAGGAAGTAACAGAGAAGTGGCAAGAGCATTATCCCAATGCCATGAAGAGTTGGACAGCAAATTGGGATGTAATCAGCCCAATATTTAAGTTTTCGGCAGATGTGAGAAAGGTTATATATACTACCAACGCAATTGAGAGTCTAAATAGCACATACCGACGTCTAAACAGCAAAAGAAGTGTATTTCCAAGCGACACTGCACTATTAAAAGCTTTATATTTAGCAACATTTGAAGTTACCAAAAAGTGGACATTACCTATAAGGAATTGGGGTAAGGTCTATGGTGAGTTATCTATCATGTATGAGGGTAGGTTGCCGTAGCAAAAAGAAAATGGCCAGTCAAGAGTAAATAAACGCCCTTTTTCAAGGGCGCTCTTGACATGCCATTTTCTTTTCACTATATTATAACCAAGGGCTTGTAAGCCATAATCTGACTTACAAGCCCCATTGAAAATTATCATAGAAAGTCAATTTACAGAAAAAGTTTCACACATCCAAAATAACTGGGATGTTATAAGTCCATTTTTCAAATTTCCAGAAGAAATACGAAAAATAATTTATACTACAAATATAATTGAAGGACTACATCGTCAGTTTCGTAAGGTCACAAAAACAAAAACACATGTAAATGTCAATAAAAATTTAGGTCAGTTACCGGAGTAAAATTAGGCCACCAATTCATAAAAAATTAAATAACATCAGGCTGTTTCGAAAGAGCCTGCTTAAACCTGTAGCTTTCCCCATTAATGTTCAGTATGTGTGCATTATGGGTCAAACGGTCAAGCAAGGCAGCTGTCATTTGTTCATCACCTAACACCTCCGTCCATTTTGGAAATTCTAAGTTCGTTGTTATAATCAGGCTGCCTCTCTCATATCGGGAAGAACAAAACTGAAAGAGCAATTCTGCCCCGACTTTACTGAAAGGTACATAGCCTAATTCATCTAAAATCACTAAATGCGGTGCCAGCCATTGTTTTTCAAGTTTATTGAGACGATATTCCTGCTGAGCGGCAAGCAGTTCATTAATTAAACCGGCTGCAGTGTAGAACTTTACTTTCATGCCCTGTCGGCACGCCTCATAACCAAGAGCAATTGCAATATGGGTTTTACCAACTCCAGAGTTGCCTATCAACAGGACATTTTCTTTTCTTCGGATATATTCTCCCTTCATAAGTTTAAGTACCTTTGGTTTGTTCAGGGATGGTATAGCAAGAAAGTCAATGCTCTCAAGGGTTTTGATTACTGGAAAGCTTGCTTGTCGTATTCCTCTCTGGATACGATTATTTTCCCGTTGGTGTACTTCCTGCTCTAGTACGCACAACAGGTATTCTTCATAATCCAGATTATTGTCCGCTGCTTCTCTTGCTAAGGATTCATAGGTTTTTGCAGCCTGAGGCATTTTCAGCTTTTTCAAATAAGCTTCGATTAACATTTTGTTAACCGGCATTATTGTCCACCTCCTGACATGAGAATTTTATATTTGCTAAGATCAGGGGGAATTACAACTACCTCGGGGATATTATTAAGCTTGTCTTTACTGACAGGATTCATCTTAGGCCTATTTGAAACTAATAGCTGCCCCAATATGTTCAATACACCGTCATAACCATATACATTGTATGCCATAGCAGTTTCAACGGCTTCTGTCACTAACGCAGGCGGATAATCCCTGTGCAGCATAAGTATTCTTACAAATTCTCGGTTACCTTTTGGACTTCTGGCATTTAAGATCCGGCGATATTGTTCATAAATAGGTGCCATAGTTTGGGGCTTGTATACTTTTGTGTTGTCTAATGCACGGGATTTTTGCAGTAGTAGTTCCAGATAGTGATCCAGTGTTATATGCTCCTGATTTCGGCCATATATCCTGGGATGGCTCGCTATTATTGCTCCTTTGTATAGTATTTTTACTTCATTTGCTGTTGCTCTAACAGTGACTTTCTCTCCCACATATACCGTGGGAACAGAGTATCGGTTTGTTTCAAACTGCACCATAGAATAGCGATTTACCTTTGCCTCTTTATACCTTGCACCATCAAACCTTATAGCCGGCAATGGCCTCAATGCAGCCTTTTCAGCCTCCCATTTCGGATTCTTTTCCAGAAGTTTAACACATTCTTTATGCAGATATTCATTCAATTCCTCAAAGGAATCAACCTCAGGGTAGGGAACGAAAAACCTTCGGACAGCTTCTTTACCCGCATTTTCTACACCACCTTTATCACTCCCTTTTGCTGGTCGGCAAAATGTGGATTCATAAAGGTAATGGGTACGTAAAGAAATGAACTGTTCCTGCTCTTCTCTGTTACTGCCTTCAAGTATTTTCTTTACTGCTGTCTTCAAGTTATCATACGCTATTTTGTATGGCACCCCGTTCATAAACTCAAAACATTTGATGTGTCCATCAAAGAAAGCTTCTTGTTTTTCAAAGGGATATGCTCTTACATAAAAACCGCCTGAGCCTCTCAGTTTCATTACAAAAATATGTGCCTTAGTCTCCTTGCCTTTAAGGTAAAAATATGCTTCTGTCCAATCTACTTCTGCATAAGTTCCTAATTCAAATTCCAGTGGTAGAAAAGCTTCTTTTTGTTTTCTATATTCCTTCCTAAGAAGATAGTCCATTACCGTATTATATCCATCTGTAAAGCCTTCTGATTTTAGTATTTCAAATATTTTTGTTCCTGTGTGACGTTGCTTACGATGTCTGGTTTTATCCTCTTTTATTATCTGTTTAATTAAAGGGATGTATGGACCTAATACAGGATGTTTACGTTCTTTAGTTAACTTATATTTTGGCGGTTTTGATTCTTCCATAGAAATATATTTCGAGATTGTATCCCTATGTATTCCAGTTCTTCGACTTATTTCTCTTATACTTAGGTCTTCCATAAAGTACATTTTTCTGATATCCTCTAATTGTGCCATCTTAATCATATCCTTTCCTCCTGTACGATGATGCTGTCAACATAATCATACAGGAAAATTTGATTAAGGTGGCCTATTTTTTTACCGGTATGTGGTACAATTTTAGAATAGCATTAACATTGTAACAATTGTATAAAAAGCACATATTTGAAATTCCAAAGAAAAATACATATAACTTCTATAAAAACTGTCATAACTTATAAACGGCACGCTGTATATCCTTTTGTATAGACTATTTTTGCGCATTACAGCATAAAAGCATGTCAATACAAAAAACTTAGCATATCATTCTTCATAAACACACTATAAGAGTAAAACCCCGAAACTGTATTACTACAGCCGGGGCTTCATAGTTATTCTTTAATATTTTGCCAAGCCATGCAACTTTTATAGTTCAAAATAGATTCTAAAGCCTCTTCAAAATTATTTCCATGCTTTCCATTATCACAAAATACTTTCCCTGTTTCAGATATCATTAGAAACAGATTTCGGTTATGCAATTCTCCCACAATAACAAGTTCTTCCTTGGCAAGTTCTTCAAACTGAGCAACAATTCTTCTATCTCCAGCATCTCCTAATGCTTGTATTGGATTCGTATTGTGAACAATAACTTCTGATTTAATATCTGGATGATGTATTCTAAATTCTAGCATTCCATATTCTTGTAAAAACTCCTTTACTTTTGGAAATACTTTAAAACCTCTTGATTCAATTAACCTTTCTAATTCTGTTGTATCAATTTTCCTATTTTCATACCATCCTGATTTTATTAATAATTCTTTAGTTGATTGTGAAAATGGCATAGTTTATCACTCCTAATCCATTATTATTCGTGCAGACTCAATAAGTGATTTAAATGTTTCTTTACAATTAAAACACAATTCCGCATAACTACCATCATTATACTTTATGGTTCTCAGCATAACATTCTCAACTTTGACCCCACTTAGAATTGCATTTCGCATTGCCCACACTTCGGCACAATTTTCGATGCTCCAGTCAGGTTCAAAACTAGGTGACCCATCTGGTGCTTTTATTGTCCCTTTTGCTGCCTTCTCTTTTGCAGCTATAAGCATCTCTCTAAATTTATCCATTTCAGTAATAATTTCATCTTTCGTAACACCAAGTTCTGAGAAGTGTTCTGGGTACTTTGTGAACAATTCATCAATAAAGCTGTCACTATATAAAGTTTCTAAGTTATGTTTCGTGTATAATTCAGCAATTTCATCTCGATTTTTTCCAACAACATCAATGATATCATCACCTATACTTGGATTAGAATCCCAAACCCGATTAAAGCCATAAGTATGTTTCATTATATTCCCTGGATCAGTTTTGTCAACAGCCATAGCAATTTTTTGTGGAATAAAAATTCTGCCATCAGCAGTTTTTAAAATAATACTTCCGTCTTTAATTGCATTCCTCAAAACGGTTGTGGATGTTTTAGCTATATTTATAGCTTCAGCTATATTCTCTGCCGCTTCGCGTCCAACAATTCCAAGTTTATCATAATCAGATGGTTTAATACCTAAATCATCTAGTTTTTCTATCAAATCTGGGTCGATGTTTTTAGAGATGGCATCAACTGCTTCCTTACCATGCTTTGATATAACCCTTGCCGCATCATCTTTATACCTTGTTATTGCATCTACTGCATCATCTTTGTACTTCGATACTGCTTCTATTATTTCATCCTGATAATTTGAATTCTTAAAGGCTTCTAAAAATTCATCAGAATAATTGTATAAATCATCCCCTAGTTTGACAAGCTTCCTTAACTCATCATCGGTAAAGTTAAATATTTTCTTCACGTTCTCTAGCCAATCCAGGCTATCTTTACCCATTCTTTCTGCAAATTCTTTTATAACATCATCCGATACTCCCAACTTCCTTATTTTCTTAATTGTTCTATAAACATCGTAAGCTTCTGCATTTTTTGTAATATTTTTAGCAACGCTTTCTCCAAATATTTCTGTGAGCTTTTTCAATGCTAACCTTTTGGCAAAGTATTTTAGCAGACTTGATAGTCCAAAGGTGGCTAATGTTAATCCAATATTCCATAACAGATCTTCTATAAGTTCCTGCCCGGCTTCATAGTCACCATTTTTATAGTCCTTGTATAGACTTATCGTATTCCACAGGCTATAAAGCGCTAAGCCAAGAAAAACAAGTCCTACAATTATTGTTATTACTCCCAGAATCCTGCTTATTGCCAGCG
Source organism: Acetivibrio clariflavus DSM 19732 (assembly GCF_000237085.1). Classification (GTDB taxonomy): domain Bacteria; phylum Bacillota; class Clostridia; order Acetivibrionales; family Acetivibrionaceae; genus Acetivibrio; species Acetivibrio clariflavus. The sequence continues at coordinate 4,091,843 of NC_016627.1, forward strand.
CTTTTATTCCTAATGATATCAATTTTACAGACTCTACTACATCCGCTATTCCGAATCCTAAATTAGCAAGGAATGCAAGGTCTGCCTTTATAGATGACGAGCCTCCAGCAATGCCTCCACTTATCATGTAGCCTGCTGCACCACTGTCATCCATTACAATATATCCTGCTCCGCTCCAGTCACCTACTTGAACTTCTTCGGCAACTACCATTATTATTTCGCTGTTTACTGCATTGCTTATTTCTTCTATTAGATATTTATATTTAAAATATATTTAAATACAATATAAATTTTTTTACTTAACAGCCCATATTATTTTTTCATAAGTAAAACCCCGATGCTGCATTGCTACAGCCGGGGTTTACATCCTAATTTCTATATAACTACAGATATTGCCATGCTACTATCCTCTTTTTTAATGGGTTACATAAAGTTTCCCAAGCTTCCCATGCGTTATCGCCCAATTTACCTGAATCGCAAAAAAACTTTCCACTTTCCTATACCATTAGCCACATATTCCCATTACTTATCTTACCTACTATTATCATCTTCTCTTTTGCAAATTCCTCAAATGGAGTGGTGCAATAGTAATCTCCAGCATCACCTAAAGCTTTAAAGACGTTTGTATGATGTAAGTCATATTTTCTGAAATTATATTTTTGTATAATTTCTTTTGCATGAGGATTAGGAACAGCTATCTCTAGCATAGCAAACTCAGCAAAAAACTCTTTCACTGCCAAGAAAATTTCAAACTTCCTTTCTACCAACAATTTCAAAATATCTTCTATATCAATTCTTCTTTCTTCAAACCAGCCTGCTTTTTTTAGAATTTGCATTGCATTTTATTTATAACTCATTTTATTCCTCCCTAATCACTTATTATTCTTCCAAATTCTATTAAATTTTTAAATGTACGTTGACAGTTTTGGCAAAGCTCAGCAAATTCTCCACTTTCATAGCTTATTGTCCTCAACACTATATTTTCAAGCTTTACACCACTTAATATAGCATTTCTTACCGCCCAAACCTCTGCACAATTTTCTATACTCCTACCCACTTCAAAACTTGCAGTACCGTCAAGAGCAAAAATTTTATAAAGGAATGGTACTGCCTCAGCTTTTGCATTTCTTAGAATCGTTCTTAATTCTACCATTTCAAATTTTATAACATGTTCTAATGCAGGTCCCATCATTTCGGAAGCAATCACATAGATAAAAACTCCAACTGTGCAACAACACAGTTGGGGCAAATAATTAAGAATTTTGACCTATGGTTAAACATATTTTATAATGAAGCTTTTTCAATTAACCATTTAATTATATCATCACCTTCTATTCTTTTAGGATTATCTTTTGTTCCAATAAAGACATAGTCCGAGTATATCTCTTCAATGCCTTTTGCACCCTTAAAATTTGTTTCAAATAGCAATGTTCCAGTTAATACTGCACTGGTCAGATCTACATTTTGAAGGTTCGCATTACTTAAATCTGAACCTCTAAATACTGCACCTCTTAAATCCGAATCTGATAAATCTGAATTGCCTAAGTCTGCATAACTAAAAGATGTTTTAATTGCTTTACAATTTTTCATTTTTGAATGTCTTAATAAAGCATAATCAAATACAGCTTTACTCAAAACCGATTCTGATAAGTCGGCTTTAAAAAATGATGATTCCAAAAAATAACACGAATACATATCATTTTCTTTTAAATTACAATTGTCAAAATTTACTTTAACCAAATGAGCATTACATAACTTTTTTCTATTAATTGTACATCTATTAAAACTGATATTTTCAACTTCTATTTTTTTACCAATAAATCCGTTTGATTCAACCCATTTTTGATGTTCTTCCACTAACTTTTTCAATTCCATTTATCATCACCTTCCAACAATTTATGGCCACCAGACAACTTTATGGGATAAACCTGCCATCTCAACTGCTTTTCTAACTTCATCTATATGTTCTTGAAACATTTTAGATGAATCGACTATCACATTTTCACCTTTACTTATAGATTCTCTTATATCATCCATTGCTTTTTCTAATGAATAACTCTTCGGAGCATATTGAGAATACCAACCCTTTATATCCCACTTTGTTCCAAAAGCATCTATAAACTCAGCACCTGCTGGATTTGGATCTCTTACGATAGGCCCTGTTATATCTCCTCTTACTTCTAGTTCTAGACCTATCTGTCTCTCAATCATTGATTTAGCATCAATTTGAAAGTTATGTGCCGGGTCCATTGCCAAAGCTTCATACTCACTTAGATTTCTATAGTGGTAGTTACCATTTACTCCATACTTTTTAATCAAATCTCCATAATAATCAGGAGCGTCATTCATTATTTTAACTGCATCTTTACCATTATTATTAATAAGATCAATTGCCGTCTTATCATATTTTGATATAGCTTTTGCTGCATCGTCGCCATAATTAGTTATTGCATCTACTGCATCATCTTTGTACTTCGATACTGCTTCTATTATTTCATCCTGATAATTTGAATTCTTAAAGGCTTCTAAAAAGTCATCGGAATAATTGTATAAATCATCCCCTAGTTTGACAAGCTTCCTTAACTCATCATCGGTAAAGTTAAATATTTTCTTCATGTTCTCTAGCCAATCCAGGCTATCTTTACCCATTCTTTCTGCAAATTCTTTTATAACATCATCCGATACTCCCAACTTCCTTATTTTCTTAATTGCTCTATAAACATCGTAAGCTTCCGCATTTTTTGTAATATTCTTAGCAACGTTTTCTCCAAATATTTCTGTGAGTTTTTTCAATGCTAACTTTTTGGCAAAATATTTTAGCAGACTTGATAGTCCAAAGGTGGCTAATGTTAATCTAATATTCCATAATAGATCTTCTATAAGTTCCTGCCCGGCTTCATAGTCACCATTTTTATAGTTCTTGTGTAGACTTATCGTATTCCACAGACTATAAAGTGCTAAGCCAAACAAATCTACATATTCTTTTTTAACAGTATCTTATTTTTCTTCTATACATTATCATAAATGCAAATAGATATATTGCTAGAGTAACTTTAGGTTATTTATACTGATCAGAAACAACTTAATTCATCTTATCTTGATTATTTTTTTCGTCTATTGCAATAACTAAAATTCCAAATATATAAAGACCCCGATGCTGTATTACTACAGTCGGGGAATAGAAATAGGCTTATTTTACTTCTAAATCAATCAATTCTTCTAAACAATAAATTTTTAACACTTCATCTTTCTGTACAAATATTCTCTTGCACTTAGGGCAAAAACCAACCTTTCGTGGAAATTCATATGATTCATCTTTTCTGATTTTGTCATCTATTTCATCCAATTCAAAATCATTCACGCTGTAATATTCTTCTACTTCACCTTTCGTAAATTTCTCACTACATGAACAATTTATATTGTTTAGTTCCGTATATTCAATACTATATGTATATTTTACTTTATTCCTTCTAAAGTGTAATCTGCCGCAATTTTCACAATTCCAAACTGCTTGTGAGTCAACAAAAGAAAACTCCCCTTTAGCAAATTTGCTTCGTTGAATCCAATTTTCTTTTGTGTATGTCCAATAAATAACTTTATTCGGTACTATTTTGTCAGACATAACATAGCCACATTTACAAAGCATGCTCATAATTATCTCTCCTCCTTCTTAAATGCAACGCATTACCAGAATACATCACCAATATCGCCAAATTTAGTCCATATTTCAACCAATTTATCTGCATATTTCGATTTAATCTTCTCAATAATTATCTTAGCTTCTTCTAATGTTAAATCCAAATTATTATATGAGCAATCTAATATAAGTTTGTCTGCACCTTTTCCGTCAGGTTTAGAAGTAAAACTTTCATCTGCATATGCAATAGCTTTAGCAAAAATATTATCATATGTTTTTGCATTTAAGCCTTTAAATTCAATTTCTAATCCATCAATTATAAAGTCGGCCGTACCTGAAGTTTGCATTGGTGAAATTCTGAACACGTCAAAACCATTCCTTAAATACCTTTCCATTGCAAAAGCTTCTTCCGGTGTAAATTTTTCAGTCAAAATATCTCCATTTAATTTACCTACCCAAGTTGAAACATCTATCAACCCTTCATCTACAGCATTTTTTAATTTCCACTTTGCAGCATCGTCAAAATGGCTAAACTCCTCAAACGTATCGATTATTTTCTTCTGTATATAAGATGACGATCGAATATTATTTTGAATAACGTTTATAATATTTTCCTTTGGTACTCCTGCACGTGACAACTTTGTGAATCTTACAATATTTTGTTCGGTATCTAGTCCCAATGGTCTTAATGTCTCTATAGCTTCTACAGCAGCCTCGGCTGATTCACGTCCAACAATTCTGAACTTATCATAATCCGATGGATCAATTCCCAAATCATCCAGTCTTTTGATCAAATCCGGATCGATATTCTTGGATATAGCTTTTGCTGCATCGTCGCCATAATTAGTTATTGCATCTACTGCATCATCTTTGTACTTCGATACTGCTTCTATTATTTCATCCTGATAATTTGAATTCTTAAAGGCTTCTAAAAAGTCATCGGAATAATTGTATAAATCATCCCCTAGTTTGACAAGCTTCCTTAACTCATCATCGGTAAAGTTAAATATTTTCTTCACGTTCTCTAGCCAATCCAGGCTATCTTTACCCATTCTTTCTGCAAATTCTTTTATAACATCATCCGATACTCCCAACTTCCTTATTTTCTTAACTGCTCTATAAACATCGTAAGCTTCCGCATTCTTTGTAATATTCTTAGCGACGTTTTCTCCAAATATTTCCGTGAGTTTTTTCAATGCTAACCTTTTGGCAAAATATTTTAGTAGACTTGATAGTCCAAAGGTGGCTAATGTTAATCCAATATTCCATAATAGATCTTCTATAAGTTCCTGCCCGGCTTCATAGTCACCATTTTTATAGTCCTTGTATAGACTTATCGTATTCCACAGGCTATAAAGTGCTAAGCCAAGAAAAACAAGTCCTACAATTATTGTTATTACTCCCAGAATCCTGCTTATTGCCAGCGCTTTTATTCCTAATGATATCAATTTTACAGACTCTACTACATCCGCTATTCCGAATCCTAAATTAGCAAGGAATGCAAGGTCTGCCTTTATAGATGACGAGCCTCCAGCAATGCCTCCACTTATCATGTAGCCTGCTGCACCACTGTCATCCATTACAATATATCCTGCTCCGCTCCAGTCACCTACTTGAACTTCTTCGGCAGCTACTATTACTATTTTCCCACTGTTCACCGCATTGCTTATTTCTTCTATTACACTATTGCTTAGATTCAATTTATCTTTCTTTTCTTCAAAGTCTATCTTCGATAGTGTATAAATTGGAATATCCTCTTCCTGTGCTATTTCCAGAACTTTTATTGTAGATATCGCTTCAACTCCAGTTACTTGTTCCCATATACTGTGCTCCAGTGCAGACCCCATCATTCCGGAAGCAATCATATAGTTACTTGAAGTATCTTTATCTCCATCTTTACTTACTACCGAGTATACATTTCTATCAACGTCGATATACAGTCCGCCACCTGTCAATTCAACCGGAGTCATAAAGAGATACTTTGCATTCACTCTAAAGCCTGTTATACATTCATTTAATTGCCTTACTACCGATACGTTCATCTGCTCGGCAATCACTTCATCCATAAAGCCCAATTCTGCAAAGTATGATTTAGCTGCAAAATTAAGTATCTCGCCCAATTGCTCATCGGAATATATATCCTTCTCAGTGTACTTTAAGTCCTTTAGTTTATTAGATATATTGTCAATCTCAAATTCAGATATCTTTTGATAATTGAAACCAATATTGTAGTAAGACCCTACAACTACATCATTATTTATAATTTCCTTTGATTGTCCTGCTGATTTTATTCCTATTTCAAATTGCTGCCTGTAACCAAGGCCGACTTCTTTACCTCTTGCAACCGTTTCTCCGTCTATTTTCAATACTGGTACCATTTTTACAAGATATGCAGGTACACTGAATATATCTCCATATTTTTCTATGATAGCTGCATCCTCTTTTGTAGCCGGTTCGTAAGAAAGTGTTACTTTTTTGTTGAAAAGGTCCACTGATTTGTATTCCAAATTAAAATCCCTAGAACCTGTAAAATTCAAACCAAAAGGATCCTGTCCATATATTGCAAAACTTACCACATCTGAATATTGTTCAGACACCTTGTTGAATTTAGCGACTGTACCCCTTGTTTTATACGGTAGCGATAATGGCAACATCCCAAGCTTTTGCTCCAATATTCTGTTTTCTCCAAACACTTCCGAATAGGTCTTGTTCCTAGGTTATTGTATGTAATATAGTTTTCAAGCCTCTGTACTGCTTCAGTTATTAACTCATCGTATGCATCTGTATCTACTCCTGTCGCCTTGCCTGTTTCCTTATCAATGGTCATTATCCTTTGGTTGAATGTATTAAGGTCAACGCCTATAACCTCTTGTAAGCTAGTAAGTCCTTCTACTCTCTGATACTTCTTGAACGAAGGGTCAAGCGGTACCCATATACTTTGCCCTTCATTTTTTAATCCTCTGTATATTCCGTAAGGAACATAGGCTTCAACCCATACATGTTCCACACAGACAGCAGCTATTTTTCCTCCTGATACCAATGTTGTAACAGGTATGCCTGCTGCTGCAAGAATTTTGGCAGCTGCTTCCGGTGTGTCAGCTTGCGTCCATTCCATTGCTTTATCTATATCAATTTCAGCAAGACCCCTTACATATCTTGCAGGTATGTTTTTGTACCTTAGCATTGCTATTAATAGAGAAGCCTGATCATAGTCATTACCTGATTTATGAGCCAGTGTTCCAGCTGCACCTTTTCTTGAACCGTAATATGGCTCAAAATCAATATTGTTTCTTACATACTCATACATGTTAACAGCAGTACCAAGGGAATCTGCAAGCTCTTTTATTTGGTCGTTAAGCCTTGTTTCTTGTGTTTCTGCCAAATCCTCAGGTTGTGGTTCTTTAGGGAGTTCTTTAAGATTATTTTCCTTCACTCCATTCATGTATAAAGTCGCCGCTTCGGCTCCCGTTGATGCAACTTTAGGTTGCTCCGACAAATTCCTGTGCGGCAAATTGCTTCCAAGAGGATTTTCAGGCTGTTCAGGCATAAAGAGTTTATCCACTTTTGCTAGTTTTTCCTCTATATGCACAGCATCCGATTCATCCAAACTGTTAACATTTTTTGATATATACTCCAATTCCTCAAATATTGTTTTTAATTCTAAAAGCTTTGATAGAATTTGAGCTCTAAACTCACTATTTCTCTTCAGTACTTCTTTGTTACCCAACTCTTCCAATATCTTTTCGTTTTTATCCAATTCTTCAATAATAGACCTGTTATAATCATTCAAAAGTTTAATGGTATCATTTACACTTTTTCTAAACTGAGTTATATCATTATCTTTATAAGCTTGTTTTAAAATGTCATAGCATGAGTTTAGCTTTACTGCCAGACTTCCGGCTTGTGTACTGGCCTCTGACTGTGATATAGCATTGTCATCATTTTCGAAATTTTTCTTATATATCAAATCAGTTAATGTCTGTGAATCCAACACCATTTCAATTGCCAGAACTTCTTGAGAAGGAAGTGCAAAAGTCAAAGCCAAGACGATAATTAAAAACATCGCAATATTTTTCATAATTCTATTATTCAACATCATCTACCCCCCTAAGCTGTGTATGGTAAACCTCATCACCATATTCATCCAATTCAAGTACATGTTCTCTTGCTGCTTCTTCAATATGTCCAAAGGCCCAATGATCAACTCCAACATCAGCAAAGGAACTCATATCAGCCTTTAAAGGCCCTCTATAAAGCATTTTGTTAATTAGCGTAACTGTCTCAGAGCGTTTTATCTTTTCATCCGGTCTATAGGTTCCGTCTTCATATCCCTCAATAATGTTGTACCTCGTTACTTCTTCAATCAAGTTTATTGCCCAGTGTCCTTCAATATCACTGTAATGTATTTCAAACGGTCTTACCTCTTCCAATTTCAAATACTTGGCTATAACTACTGCAAGCTCAGCTCTTGTAATTGATTCATCAGGACGGAATGTATTATCTTCATAACCTTTGAATAATCCTGATTCCGTTACGGCTTGTATAACTCCAGCTGCCCAATGGTTCTTCGGTACATCCGAATATGCAGTTTGTACTTCCTCTTTTATCTTTAGATCCAAAAGCTTTGCAAGCATTGCGGCAACTTCCGCTCTTGTCACTTGTTTTTCGGGTCTAAAGGTTCCATCGGGGTATCCGTAAATGTATGCTCTGTGAAGTACTTCCCCGTTTTCATCCGAACGCAGCATTATCTTTATTGTTGAGGTGTCGTCTTGTGTATTTATCCTTTGATCTTTACTTAGTATTCTTGCTGTGTTTGAAACTATGACCTCAGGCTCTTCGAAATCATTGACCAAAACTTTATATATCTTTTGTCCTTCGCCTTTAGCAGGTAAACCGGGTATTTTCCATACTATAACTCCATCTTTAACTTCTCCACCAGCACTGTCTGCAATGGATGTATAGTTCGGTATTTGTGCTGTCACTTCAAACTCGCCGACAGGAGCATCCAACATATTTCTAAATTTGATTGTATAGGTAACGATTTGTCCTTTTGTATACGTTGACTTATCGGCTTTTATTGATACCGCAAGATCCACAGGCAATGCAACAGGTATTTCCTCTTTAGGTTCCTCAATAATATCATCGTTATTACCATAATCTTTATTCTTATCTGAACCTTTTCCGCCTCCGGAAGATGGTTTACTTTCACTGCCTTTTTGTAAAACTGTAAAATACCCGCTTCCCAGATTTATTATTGTTTCATTGGGCAGCTCAGCATTGTATACTACAAGGTATTGGCCACTTTTCAATGCTTTGTGGCTCCAAGACACTTCTTTGCTGTCACAGGCATCCACATCAAGGTTGATGATATCTTCAATGGTATCAACAACCTCACCGGTCGATGGATTTATAATGATAATATTCCTTTTTACTCCGGCTATATCAACATTTCCCGAATTGGTCAGTTCAATTTGAATAACAAGATCATCGGTGGGATAAATCTCTTTTGTCAGTACATTTAATGATCCGATAATACCGTATCCCGTTGTCTGGGTACCCAATATCTCAATCACTGTAAAATCCTTGCATAATTCATTTTTTCCATACACTACAGAAGTCACAGTATAACGCCCAGGTTCGTTTTGTTCAATATCCCACATACTCTTTCTGCTTTGGGTATCTCCATAAATAATCTCATCAATAGTATTCTCATTACCCCATACAACCTCACCCCTGGAGTTGGTAATAAGCGTCCTTATCGTTAAATTCCTTGCTATAGCATTAGAACTCGGATTATATACCGAATTAATAACACTGACCTTTTCTCCCGGGTAGTATTTTATCTTATCGGTTACTACTCTATTGGTAATGTTTTTGTCAGGTATTATTTCAAAGCTCTTAATCTGAGAGGATATTAATTTGTCCTGCTCAATAAAGGTTACTCTCACATTATAAGTGCCTGCAATATAATCCTTTGTATTGCAAGTATAGTTGTGATTCAATGTTTCTTCAGGCTGCCATGTCATACCCTCATTAAGAGAGATCAGTTCAATAACATTATTGTTATCATCCACAATCTCAACTTTTCCGGTTAAAGTACACAAGTAAGATGTTAGATTTTTTGAATCAACCAATATTTCTACATCTTCTCCGGAATGATATTGCACTTTATCTGTTTCAATTTTGGTATCAAGTTTGAATTTGTTTACCTCTATCTCCACCTGGGGAAGACTGATTTCCATAAGTGTATCATTTGCATCATAATAGGTAATCTTTGCACTCTTAGCTAATTGAACAACAGTATCCGATAAAAGGTTTTCTCCTTCAAAGGTAATGTTTATGTACTTTTCCTGTCCCATTATCAGCCGGTCATAATTCCAAGTAATTACTTTGTTGCCGTAAGCGTCGGTGCTTATTGAAGACGGCACAGGTTCTATTGAATCTCCCCTTATATTCAAACCATTTTCCGGTATTGTTACTTCAACTACAATATTTCTTCCGGAAGTATCAAAGATTTTTCCGGCAATCTCCGTCATCATATCAATAAGCTCATTAGCTGTCGGACTATATCTGTACTCGCCTCCGGTTATGTTTGCAATGTTCTTAAGAAGTCGTTCATTTACCCCTCCAAGTCCAAGGGTAAATATGGTTATTCCTTTTTCTGCTGCTGAATTTGCTTGTGCTAATGCACTGGATTCATTGCTTTCTCCGTCAGAAAGAAGCATAAAAACCCTCTGCCTGTCAGTATCATTAACCGAATCAATAAGCTGAATACCTCTAGCAATACCTGCATGTATACTTGTACCTCCGCCACTACCAAGGCTGCTTATTACCTGCTTTAAAAGTTCCTTATCGGAGGTAAGTCCTTGGCGCAATGTGGCAGAATCACTAAAGTCAATAACTGCGCAACGATCCTGCGGGAGAATTAAGTCGACAATAATCTTTGCTGCCTCTTTTGCTTTTGTCCACGGAGTTCCACTCATACTACCGGAACGGTCTAAAATCAATACGAGGTCAATGGGGTTCCTTTCGGGAACTTCCGGCGTTCCTACTCCAAACAACTTTTATGAAAGTGTTACACTATCCTTTTCCGGATATAAAACCTCTTTATCAAGGCTTTGCTCTGCATCTATTCTTGTTGGAGCAGGCGGTGGCAGAACTTTGAAAACAGTTTCGCCTTCAGCAACTTTTGCTGTGCCTTCAAATATATCTGTTCTTATTGTGTATTCCTTTTCAGATGTAATATCAGGCTCAAAACCCTTTGTTCCAATTACTTTTACCTGTTCCGATGCCTCAATTTCCACTACATCTTCATGCAAATTGATGAAACTACCGTCAGTTCCGTAGACTGAAGTAGTTACCGTAAGCCTTTTATCTACATTGGCTTCAATATAAAAAGCTGTCTCAACATTTATTGTTACGGGTTTGTTTAATGTTGTTGACTGTCTGTCAGTCCTTATAACAACATTTTTTATAATAAAAGAAGGTTCTATCGTAAATTCTTTCTCATAACTGTCAATTATTTTCCCGCTTCCGTTTTCTTTCACCTGAGCAATAACAGTGTAGACCCCGGGTTCATAGCTCATTGTATTCCAGTTTAGAATATCTCCTACCTGAGCATATAATATATTGCCATATGGTCCCTTAATAAACTGTATCTGTTTTGCCACAGAACTGTCATACTCACTTACCGCTTCTATTTCCAATTCCTCATAGGCACCAAAGGTGTAACTTTCTATCCTATTGTCTTTAGTTGTCTTAAACATCCTAATATCCGTTATGTCTGCATGGGGCATTTCCGTTTTCTCATTCAGCGCCCTTATTGCAAGAATTGTTAAATAAGGGTTGTTATACCAACTTCCATTACTTTGCTGCAAATTTTGTATTACTTTATCTACAGTTAAAACAGGGTCAATCCCTACTGTTTTTATTACAGCACGATACGCTACTAGCGTGTCGGCAAGACTCTCTTCTCCTGTTCCCCATGTTCCGTCCTCTAACTGTTTTGAGACAAGGAAATTCCCAGCTTTCTTCATTGCAGTTTCAATACTGCTTGAAGTTAGGTTCATCTTAGAAACAAATTTATTTAGACATAAAACTATCTCAGAAGTTAACATTACAGACGGTTCCCCATCGAGGACATATGACCAGCTTCCATTCTCATTTTGAACACTGATAAGATAGCTTAATCCCTTTTTTATTAATTCCGTATCGGGATTATTTTCCTCAATCAAGGAGTTTAATACAAGAACTGTATCTAAAACGTCCCCCTCAAAATCACCGGTTAATCCCCAACCTCCATCAGGTTTTTGACTTGAAGCAAGGGATGAAATTAAGTCTTTTTTTCGATTAGCTTCCTGTATAAAGGGTAATACTCTTGCAGTATAATCAATATTGTTTTTATCAATGGATTCAAGCCATTTTTGTGCTTTTTCCAGGCTTTCAGACTGTATTGATTTTTCTTTGAAATAACCTGCTATTTCAGCAGTATCCACTACAGCTGTAAGCAGTTCTTCTCCCCAAAATCCATCGGATTTCTGATTTGCCACAAGCCATTCTACAGCTTTGTCTATCCTTACTTCCATAGTTAAATCTTCTGCAGCTGCAGATGGAGTGAACAGCATAAAGACCATACAGATAAGTAGGCAAAAAACAATTGGTTTTCTCAATTCACATTCCCCCTAATAAATTCAATATTATTTACTTAATTCTTTTTATCCTTTTGTATATCTCTATTTCTTTTGTATATCTTTTTTGCATATAAAAAACAGCATTTTCTCACTTTAACCTTTATTTTATTTATCACCTCCTATTAAACATAACATTTAAATTATATAGAATTTTTTGTAATAATAGTAGTCTATTATAAATAAAAATACTTTTGTATACTTCCGTGAAATTCTAATTATTCTTTAAATTTAAAATTTTATAAATTATTGTTCTACTATAAATCAATAAAAAAGATACAAAAAGGTCCTCCTTTTGCTTTATTAATATTGAGGAAGACCTTTTATGAAAAATTCTTATCTATATCCCCAACAAACATGTAGCTATTGAGAAATAAATAATAAATGTTACAGCATCAACAATAGTCGTTATTAACGTTCTTGCCTTAATTGCCGGGTCTACTTTGAATTTCTTTGCTACATTAGGCAGTATCCTTCCTGCAATTTTTGCTAATATAACCAAAAAAGTAAAGTGATAGTCACAGTTAAAGTTACTACAAAGTCAATTTTTTCAAGAAAATATATCTTCACAAAATTTAATGCAGATAAATCCACCCTAAACAGGACAGCCCACTTGAATATCCTCCCAAATAACCTTGAAAGCATCCTTTAAGCTTATCTCTCTCAAGGCCACAACTCTCAAATCATTAAAATTAAAAGCTAAACTTTTTATTGCCGGTCTATCTCTTCAAAAAGTCGTGCAATATCAACAACATTCATCTCAATAAGTTCTTTTCTTACATAAGAATATTTGCCTTGCTCAATTAGTGTAATCATAAATGCAAATAAATATATTGCTAGAGTCACTTTAGGTTATTTATACTTATCAGAAATAGCTTAATTCATAAAATTCTAAACATATAAAAACCCCGAAGCTGTATTACTACAGTCGGGGTATATATCGGATTATTTAAATTTTAAATCTATTAAATTAATCAATTCTTCTAAACAATAAATTTTCAATATATCATCTTTCTGTACAAATATTCTTTTGCATTTAGGACAAAAAAACAGTCTGCGCGGTAAGTCATACGATTCATTTCTCCTTATTTTGTCGTCTATTTCATCCATTTCAAAATCATTCATACTGTAATACTCTTCCAATTCGCCTTTATTAAATTCATCCCTACAAGAACAACTTATATTATTCAGCTCTGCAGACTCAATAATGTATACATGTTTTCATAATGTATACATGTTTTCCTTCATCTCTTATGTAGTGTAATCTACCACATTTCTCGCAATTTCTAACGGCCAGAAACTCAATATTAGGATACTCCCCTTTTGGATATTTCCCTTTTGCAAATCTTAGCCTTTGGACCCAATTCTCTTTTGTATATGTCCAATAAATAACTTTATTCGGTACTATTTTGTCAGACATAACATGACCGCATTTACAAAGCATGCTCATAATAATTATCTCCTCTATATTCTTTCAGACCTAAAAATTCCGTCTTTATTTCCTTATTAGCTCTTAATGACTTTAAATGACTTTAAACATTATTAGCTCTTAATGACTTTAAACACCAAATCAAATCGATTAATCCATTATACTGCAAGCTAGCCAGTAATGAATTCTTGACTTTCTCATATGGATGAATCCAATCAATAATATCACTATTTATCGTATGACCATATAACTCTTGCCTTAATTTCACCTACCTGTAAAAGGAATTATATATTTTTTCTTTTTCACTACTTAAACATCGTATAATAACTTGGTGCATGTCCTGCGGTTTATGGCAGTCAATATAAACAAACTCCCTTTCACGTTCAAAATAGCAAACTTTATTTTTTTCCCTTTTTGTCAGGTGATTCCATGACAGATTTCAATTGCTCCAAATTGATAGGAATATTCATTGATTCTCCAATTTGCTTCACTACATCCTCTGTATGTTCGGGAAGTATCAATGTTGCAATTAGTGACATATCATTAAACTTTTCCAATAAATGTTGATATTTCATTAGGGAAAACTCTCCATTTATATTAATTGCACAATAATACTTTTAAACTCTCTACTTCTTCCATACATATGAAATTTTCTTTCTTCTTTTGTCTACATCCTTTCCCAATCGCAATAGCGGTAAATAGAACAACATAAATACCATCCACAATTCCTGTTCATCCCTATTCTTAAATATAAGCAACATAATTACCTGATCGTATACTAATTTCATTAATATTATTCCGATACTTGAAAACAAACAAATGCATAAGAAGTAGCCTACATGTTTATAATACAGTTCCTTACAACCAGCCCAGAAAAACCTCTTTAGAACAGCTATATTGAGAGCCAAAAAGATCAAAGTAGTTTCCCATCTCCATAGAGTATATTTATATACAAAGATTAATAATATACAATAGATGAAAAAGTGAATGAATCTTTTATAAAGTGCTTCAACATCAATTTTTCTTTCATCTGGGCTGCAATAAACAGATATCATTTCTTCAATAATTTCTTCACTCATATTTTTGTATCTATTTATTATCATATTATGAAGTGCTATGATTACTCCACTTATAGCAAAAATTATAAGATTATATATTAGAATTCGTTCTTTTACATTGTTAATAGCTACAGCAAAACAAAATGTAATAACTATTTCTACTACCCTAAGCAAAAAAATTATCCTATACTGTGTAACATTTATTTTATTCACAGGATCAGATGTGGTAAACAGTGTCTCCATAGTCATACTGAGTATAAACATCATAAGTAGAAATGAAAGAATAATTGCTATTTTGGGAATTAAGCTTATATTTAGCTTTCCGTAATAAAGAATTAGCATATTTCCATATAACAATATAGATATGTAAAATATAATGTCAAAAATCCTTCTTAATTTTAAAGTCACATTAATATAAATAACTTTGTTACTCAGATTAACGCCTCCATTTACATATAGTAAAAACTCTTTTTTTATTGCGTCAACCCGTTCTTTTCCAATATAATAATGCCTTTCAATCCTGCATATAATTATATGAAACATCAGAAAAGATGAAAATATAAATATGAAAGACAAAAACCGTGAATAATTAAAAAACTATTGCTATTTACTGTGATAATAATTCTACGCAGCATAGAACAAATTTTCAGTTATATCTTCTTTATTTGAGCGTATAAACAACTTGCATAAAATATCACAGACAATAGCAAACCTGCAGAACTTAAAGTAACACCTGCTATTGCAAGTTTGCTCTTTGATTTTTTCAATCCGGGAATTGCGTATATTATTCCTAGTATACTTGCTATTACAATTGGAAAAGCCGGTATACTTATAATCCCCATAAAAAAGCTCAAGAAAGAGCAGTTAAGCCTTTCATTTTCAGACATCTCATTCACAGACTTATTGCATACTAAAATAAATACATCACTAAATGAAGTACCCATTGAAAAAGCAAACAAAATTAAAAAACTACTTAAAATATTTATTTCTTTATATCCAATAACTAAATTCAAAAACAATACTATTGGAAATCCAATCATAAAACATTTTAACCCTGACAATATCCTGCTCTTTATTGAAGGGCTCATATAGAATTCCTCCTCTAATAACTGATATCCTTCAATTCATATTTCCCATAAACTCATAATAAAAGCACCCCTAGTAACAAACTTTTTGCATATCTCAATATTTTTCACTTCGAAAATTATCAGTATTTCTGAAGAAATCAATTAACACTATTTATCTTTATAATATTTAGTCCATATAGTATCAAATATAAAATATGGTATAAAAATAGCTAAAACTCTCAAAAAGCCAGTTATATTAAACCATACCACAATAATGCAGGATATAAAAATCACCAATGCTGATATTATAAAATACTTTATTCTCCTCTTATTTGAAAAAAATTTTTTCATTACGTTTCTCCATTAAAATATATTAATTGTACTATTGTAGAACTACAGTCAAGGCTTTAATATCAACCTTGACTGACTTTATATTTATAATAAATTATTCTCATTTTTTAATGTGATGTCTGGTAGAAATGAATCATCACATATCTATAATTTCTTTCCTTTAAGATTTCTAATTTCAAAACTCACTCAAGCTTCTGATATTACTGGTGCAACACTTATTGACAACCAAATTAACATATTCTCCTTTTTTTGTCAAGCATTTAAGTCTGTATTAACGTTTAATTTTGGTCTAAAAACCATGCAATAATTCTATTTTCCAATGCACTTTACAATATGCCCCGTAAGAATATTAACTCTTCACAATAAACTCCTTTCGATGGTCAACTTTATATTCTAATTCCACCGTTATCTCGTTATCAGCCGGAACATTTACAGTGAACTCAACAATGTTCGATGATTTCTTTGAATAATCATGGGTTGTCTTAACCATTTCCCATATTCCCCAAATATAATGTTCAAAATGTACTTCGGCTGTCTCTGTTTTATGATTTTTAATAATGTATTGATATTTGAAATGCTCAAATCCGTTTATTTTTTTCCTTTCAATTTCTTTAGAGATAAAAGAAATATCAAAAGCATTACCGATGTTAAGAATAATATCTTCGTCCTTTGGAGTATGCTCTATTCTATCTTCACCGATAAACTCAAGAGAATTATCTGCCTCATCTGCTTTATAAAGCTTGATTATTCCCTTTGGTAAGGGACGACCCAAGCCGCACTCCTTTTTATTCGAAAATTCAATAATAACATTTGCCTTTTTTGATTTCCGGTCAAGCTTGTAATATTTTTTATAAGGTATGCCCAAGCCGTTCAATATATTGATTTGCTTGGTTTGATTGTTTTTCAGTGTTGAAGGGCTTGCTAATGTGTACATGTGATAATCGAAGAAAGCTTTTTCCTCTACTTTAGGTGCTTCAGATTCTTCACAAAGATACACACGTTTACTTAAAACATACTTATCATCATCTTCAACTCTATTTACATCTCCTGCTATAAGTTTTATTTTAGCATTTTCAAAGGTTGCACCGCTTTGATTTTCAATTTCCGCCCAACCTGCAATGTTTAAAGTCTTCTCCAAAATCTCTACGACATAATTTGCACTCCAATTGAATCCCTTGCTTAGATAGGAAACTTTAACATCCCCCGAGGTCGACTTCCCAATCTTCCAAACAAGAGCAGGCTTTACAATAAGCCCTGACGGAAGGGAAGGAAGAATAATTTCAGCCTGAGTATCGATGTATATTTCCTTTGTACTATTATCCTCCAACACACACCTACCGGAAGGCTCAACCGATAAAAGCCGGCAGCTCTTTCTTTCTCCGGTTTCTCTGTCCTTTAAAAAGACTTCCTTATCAATATATTTGTTTAGAAGCTTCTTTCTATCAACCAAATCATAATCATAATTAAATTCCAAAACATTCAAACCTTCAACCAAAAGAGAATCGGTCTCAATCTTCTGTGCCACATCAGCAAAAACTAGCTCTGTCTCTTTACATGTAAGGTTTACAGTACGGGTTTCCTTGACAGCACCAAATCCGCCATTGTAAATAGTCAAAGAAATTTCTTTTGTATCAGCTGCAGTAGTAATTTTTTTCATAATTCAGCACATCCTTTATGGTAAATTATATTTTTATATATCGGACTTTCTTTTCATATATAAAACAAATACTAAAAGGTCTCCGAATTTTAATTCATTTCGGAAAACCCTTTAGTATAGATTTTTGCCGTTTTTTATTCTATCTATATACCCAATAACCATACAGCCGTTGAGAAATATATGGTAAGAGCCACTGCATCAACAACAGTTGTTATTAGTGGACCTGCCATAATCGCAGGATCTAGCTTACATTTTTTAGCCAGAATAGGAAGTATTCCTCCTACAATTTTTGCCAATATGACTGTAAGCAGCAAAGTTATGCTTACAGTTAAAGATACCATAAAGTCGGTTTTTTCCAAAAAATATATCCTTAAAAAGTTTACTGTAGATAGTGCCAGCCCGACAAGACAACCCACTTGAATCTCTTTCCAAAGAACTCTAAAAGCATCCTTTAGTCTTATTTCACCTAGAGCCAAACCTCTAATAACCAGTGCCGATGACTGAGAACCAGAATTTCCTCCTGTGTCCATAATCATAGGGATAAAAGAAGCAAGCACCACAACCGTCTGCAGTACATCATCAAATTTCCTTATGATTTTTCCCGTAAAGGTTGCAGAAATCATTAAGATTAAAAGCCATATTATTCTATGCTTAGCCAGCACCAAAGCATTAGTCTTCAAATATTTTTCTTCGGATGGTTGCATAGCAGCCATCTTCTGAATATCTTCAGTGTTAGCCTGTTCAATAACATCTATAACGTCATCTATTGTCACTATTCCAACCAGCCTGCGTTCGTTATCAACCACCGGCATTGAAAGGAGGTCATACTTTTTGAACAGCGATGCCATTTTTTCCTGGTCATCATGAGTATTTATATATACAGCATCTTTTTGCATGAGATCTTTAATCAATGCCGAATCCTCGCTTAATATCAGCTTTCTGATTGATATGACACCCTCAAGTATTCTATTGTTATCGATAACATAGCAATTATCAATTGTCTCCTTGTCTACCCCTGTTTCCTTAATGTGCTGCAATGCCTCTTTCACTGTCATTTCTTTTTTTAAGTCAACAAACTCAATGGTCATTATACTTCCTGCAGAATTTTCAGGATAGTTCAAAAATTGGTTGATAAGTTTTCTTGTTTCTTCATCGGTGTTTTTAAGAACCTTCTTCACTATGTTTGACGGCATTTCTTCCAAAAAAGCAATAGTATCGTCAAGGAACAGTTCATCTATAATACTTTTGATTTCCTTGTCGGAAATTGATTCAACTATATATTTTTGCAGCTCATTAGGTATATAAGCAAAAACATCGGATGCTATATCTTTAGGCAGTATCCTGAATATCACTAATAGTTTTTGCCGGTCTATCTCTTCAAAAAGCTGTGCAATGTCAACAACATTCATCTCAATAAGTTCTTTTCTTATATCAGCATATTTGCCCTGTTCAATCAGCGCAAGAATTCTCTCTTTCATTTTGCAGCCCTCCTTTATTTGGGCCATACTATCTGAATAGTAGTTATGGCCCCAAATTTAATATTTCTTTTTTCATTAAAATAACCATAACCGGGTAAAGGTCCGGAATCCATAACTACCACCTCCACTTACCTAAAAAATTTGTCAATCCTTAAAAGGCAATAGCTAAAAACAGGCACCAAAGCAATAATTAACCTAATTCCCACATATATTTTTCATCTTAGGTTAAAATCAATGGCTTAATCTTAATCATCATATTAATTGTTTTATAAACCGACTTAAAAAAGAAATTATTGGAATTGACAATATGAAGATTCGTTTTTAAAGAAAAGCATATTTGGAAAAATAGAATCTAAATATAACATTTATAAACCGTTAATTGAGAAGAATAGATCTTGACAGCTGTAATTCCATTTTTCCCGCAATATATGCTTTTCTCTCCACATTCCCTACTACTGCCACATTCCATTCTTCTCACCTCCAAAAATTCATATAAACATAAAAACTTATGTCAAATAACCTGTATTGCCAAAAGTAATAGTATCTGTCAGAATTTTATCCTTTTTTATTTTATGCTTTATACCTATAATTGTCAACCTGTTTTTAAGTATACCTTATATTGGTCTTATCGCATAAAAAATCCCGCATAATGCGGGTTTGCCTCAGTACAATCATACTATAACGGAGAACCGTCCCCTGTTCTATTGTTCCAATTTATGTACATATAGCTGTCCGTCCGGTGCAAGACAATCAGCAATTAACCATTTTTCATCTTTATATTTAAAATAGTGCACCTTTGTATTGGCCAGGCTTTCTTCCGTATCGGTTATTCTTCTTGGGCTATTTTCTTCGTAACCCGGAATATTGTTCACATCCATTGTTTCCATATACAAATAGGTAAATTCATCAATACTTTTTATATTTGCATCAAATGAACTATTCATAATATCCATTGCTCTTTTCATAAACCAATCAATTTCTGCCTCTTCTTTAGTCATATACTTGTTATCCGAAAACTTGTATTCTCCTATAATATCTTCATTATAATATATATTAATTCTTCCGTAGATAAAATGATCCCGTTTATCAAATTCTTTTATTTCGTCATAAAACTCTTTTGCAACTTTTTCCGCATCATCTGCATTGGACAAATATATGTCCAGCAAAATATCATCAAAAGAATCATTCGGATTATAATATTCTTTCCATTCTATATCGCAGTTATATTTTTTTTTCAGATTACTAAAATCATACGCAGCTGATGCTTTCATATAATCAATGTAGTTTTTTGTGAAATTTGAGCTTTTATTTTCAATTTCTCCAAATTTAGTTCCATCCATAGAAAAGTCGCTGATATAAGACCATACAGAATACTCAAAACCATATTCCTTGTCCTTTAGAATAACATAAGATTTACCATCTTCAACGACATAATTAAGACACTGAGCTTCCCCATAATTTTTTTTTGCATATTTTATCAGCTGCGATTTAGAAGCAACATTAGCTTTACAACCGCATAATAAAGCTATTAAACATAAAATAAGCAATATATAAGCTCTTCTCAATGTTATCACCATTAAAATATTTATTTGAAATGTTAATATGTTACTATCAACCATTATATTACATTTATTATCAAACAGCAATATAATCGACAGGTCAGCTACATCAATCCAACCGCAATACAAGTGTTTAATTACAATTTAACCTGTGCTATCATGTTGGTCAATTTATTGGATGATTCTATATTCATCTGCATAGCGTTATTTATATCCTGTATGGCATTAACCATTCTACTATTCTGCTCAGCAATACTAGCCGTAGCTTCTGTTGCCTGTTGTATAGTCGCAGACACGCCATTTATAGATATTGCCATACTGCCTATAGTTTCTGTAAACTCCTTTACTGTATTTGACAGTTCACATAAAACTTCACTCAACATCGATCCGTCATTTTTGTAATTTTCCACTGCATTCAGCATTAAGCTATAATCTTTTAGAACATTTTCATTAAGGTATTTCAGAAGATTGTTTGTAGCTAAAATCAACTTATTTACTGATGCATTTATGTTCTCTGTAAATTGCTTGATTCTCTCCGCAGACCTGTTTGAATCTTCCGACAATATCCTGATTTCCTCTGCCACAACTGCAAATCCTTTGCCATTCTCACCTGCTCTTGCTGCTTCTATGGAAGCATTCAGCGACAGCAAATTAGTTTTCTCCGCTATCTCTAAAATTGCATCGGCCAGCATTTTAACCTGTTCTACATTTTTGGCCGACTCAACAGCCGACTCAACTTCATTTTTAGCTATGTTCAAGACCTTCATCGTGTTATCTTTAGACTCTATAAATTGCCTGTCCAATTCAGCCGCTTTTCCCGCTATCTCGTTTGCCGTTTTTGCTCCTTCTTCCGCTCTGCCAACAAAAACAGATACTGCATTATTCAGGTCATCCACTGATTGCGATATGGATTCAGCCGTCGAACTTGTCTCTCTCATACCGGCTGACAACTCCTCTGTCGTGGCTGAAACCTCTTCCGAAAGGTTTAATAATGTATTTGCTTTCTCAAAAGTAGTATTATAGATTTTATTGTTTATAATTGACAGTTCATTTAAATTAGCCGTAAATCCCCTTAACTTATCTATAGTCTCCTTAATAGCTTTTACTATCTCACCGGCTTCATCATTTCTTTTTAAGTATTTTTCATCAATAGTTGCATTTAATTTCAAGTCAGATATATTATCTGCTATTGTCTTAGCCGCCATAATCGGTTTAGCTATACTATTCGCTATAGTAATAGAAATTAATACGCTCGCAAACAGTAACAATATGGATATGCTTAAAGTTATTCTTACAAACTTATTTTTTGCCTCAAGTATTACATCTTTATCAACTGCTATCCCTATACTCCATTCTGCCTCATCCAACTTATCGTAAAAAAACGCCCTTTCTTTTCCATCGTAGTCCTTTATTATTCTTTGATACAACGACAAATCCCTTGTTTTTCTCAAATTGTTCAGTTCCCCTCCCAATATATCTGCAACATTGGTTAATTTATCGGGTTTTGCTGAAAAATCGGGATTGGGATGATTAATTATATTTCCCAGTCTATCTATTAAAAATATATATGATTTATCAATTTTATTAAGTGTACTTTCATAGTTTGTATTACTGTTTCGAGTGGCTGAAGTTTCAGTATCAACTTCATGTTGACCAATAGAATTTACCTGTTTATTCATATCCGATATTTGCAGGTCCACTCCCAGTACTGCCCTTCTTCCGTCATTCAGAGTAACCTCTTTGGATAACGTTATAACCATATCATTTGACATAGCATCCACATAAGGGTCGCACACATAAATTTTTCCACTATTTTCTTTTGCTTTAACATACCATTCTCTTGTTAAAGGATTATAATCATAATCGGGTACCCAACCGGATACATCAATAAATGTTCCGTCTTCAAATGCCATGTAATAGAGATTTCCAAAGTTTACATCGCCGGTCTTTCCTAAAATTTTATAAAATGTGTCATTTTTATAATCCTCTGCCAGCATAATTCTCTCAATCATAATTTCTAAATTTTGCTTTTCTTTTAAAATCCACGTATCTATGTCCTTAGCTTTTAGTTTTACTTCAGCCAATACCCTTTCTTGTATTGTATCCTGTAAGTATTTCGACGATATAAAATTGTTTATTGCCCACATTGCTCCGACGCAAATCATGCACATTGCTGCAGTAAGTATACTTATCTTAAATTTTATCTTCATTTTGATTCCTCCATGAGCTGCTCTGTTTTTTCAATATTAACCTTCCCTTTTTATTTAAAGTTTTAGATGCTTAGGTATATTGTTAAACATCGCTATTTTTTGAATTTCTAATTGGCTTAAAGAATAATATCCTAGCAACTTACTCAACTATAAAATTTATCGATATTGTTTAAAAATTTTTTAATAGCTTTCACAAATATAATAATTTACAAGTTATTTTACTCTTTGTTCTTCCTCATGCACTTTTTAATTGCATTTCGCACAAGTTAAAGGTATAAAGAAGTGATAATACAAAACGAAAGGAAGGAAAACAATTAAAATCATGCAGTGGCATAAACCACCGCAGCACAGAACAGTTCTGGAAAACTTGTATTGATTGCTATTATAGAAAGCGAGATACCGCCGTTTCTTCAAAAGACCTCATTCACTGCCTTTTGCCATCAGACAAAATTCAGCAATGGCTTGGGCGGTATCCGTCTGCTGCTGTTTAGAAGTAATCTCTGCTTCACCGTCGCCTTTTTGCGGTCCGTAGCATCCGAAACCGGCATGATTGCCACCCTGAATAACTATTTCCGTAAAATCCGCCGGCAGATTGCTTTTATTTTTCCGATAGGATTCTTTGTTCAGTACCTCGTCTTTACTGCCATATATACTTAACACTCTAATATTGTCAGATGAAATATCGACTGTCGAATAGGCTGCCAGGAGGATCAGGCCTTCAATCTTTTCACTGTTTTTTGAAGCATAGTTTGCGGCCATGCTTCCTCCAAGCGAGTGTCCGCCTATATACCAATGAAGTATTTCTGTATTTTGAGAAATATATTTATTGGCTGCATTTATGTCAAATACAGCCAAATTAAAAGGCATTTCAGGTAAGATGCAAAGGATACCCTTTTGAGCAATTTTGATCATCAGTGGCTCATAAGCCGTATATTCAACCTTGCCGCCCGGATAAAATATCAGTGCCGTATCGGCATTGCCCGGATCAAACACAAGTGCACCATCTATATTCGATATATCTAAACTTCCGCCATATCTTTCTTCCTGAATTGCAATCTCATCCGCGTGATAATAGTTGGAGGTATAAACCAGAAATGCGCAGATTAGATTTAAAAGAAATAAAGCAAAAATTATTATAATTTTTTTTACAATCTTCCTTTTTTTATTTGTGTTCATAAACTTACTCCCTATTTGTGTTCTTAGGAATTGTATAAACCAGTAGCCTCCGTTTTCACACAAGGTAATAACTTGAGTCGAAATAACGTTTATTTACAATACTTTAGTCACATCTTACAGAGGTTTGATTGGAAGAAGCTCAATATATCCGCGTGTGCCGATAGGTTCTAGCTGAATGCGAGGATTTTCCGTATCCCACTCATATCCAATGACTGAGGGATTATATTTCCTTTCAGCTTCCCATATTTCATCGATAGCCTGTGCGTAATCTTCTTCTGCAAAAGGTTCTCCCTGAAACATCAAATATTTTGAAGCAGGAAGTTCTATGATGTCAAAACCTTCAGGAACAATGCCGTCATAGTCCAAAGGTACTTCTACTCCCTGCACATATTCGCTTGTCCCAGGTTTGCGGTAACGTTCCGGCAGCCACATACATACAGGCTCTCCACTGATGGATTTCATACTGGTCAGCAAACTCCACACATCACAGCCAACTTCTTCACAATACTCAAAATAATGAGTTGCCTTGATTCCGCGCTTAATAACTGCCTTGCGTGCAGGTTTTTCCATTACCTGAATAAATACATTTCTCACCTTTTCCATCGATTCATTTCTCCTTCCAAGATATTGAGATTTTACACTGTAAGGCTTAAACAAATAAAGGGGAACAGGATTTGCAGCATATTGCTTTGGATTACAGCCAAACTCCCTGGCAAAAGCTCTTTGATAGCCATCGACGCTGCCAAAACCCATCTCTAAAGCCACATCGATAATACGGCAGTTTTCATCCCGCAAACGAAGTGCAGACTTGCTGAGCCGAAGTTTACGAATATATTCCGCAGGTGTCAGATTAGTCCACTTAATAAACAGCCTCCTTGCATACCAGGGCGAGAATTGTGATGCCCTTGCCAAGTCTGCAAGAGTAATCTCTTCATTCAGATGAGCTTCGATATAATCCTGCATTCGCTGCACAGCCAGTATTTGTTCCCTCATTTGCCCACCTCCAACAATATAGTAGCATTTTACCTGGAAGGATATCTCGACATTTTTTGCTTTATTTACTTTTCAGCAACAACAAGCATTTCAAAGTCTTCTGCAGTAAGCTTATCTTCCCTTGAAAAAGCCCCAAGTTTGGCGCCAAATATTTCAACTTTCTTAAATCCGAGGGACTTTAAAAGCCAGTTTATCTCACTCGGCATGTAATACCTTTCATTGCACACAACCTCATGCTCATTTCCATCATCATCGATGAAGGTAAGAACATCATTATAATACCTCATAGTTATGAAATCAAAGACTTTACTTTTATTATTTGCATTTTCTTCATTTATGGCATCATCGGGATGAAACAGGGGATAAAGACCGTTAAGAGTGGTAAATATGAATTTGGCATTGTTCTTTAACGCTTTAGCAGCATTTTTCAATATTTCAAAATTCATTTCATCGGTTTCCATTAGCGGAAACGCGCCTTCACAAAGCATAATGGCAACATCAAACTGATTTTCAAAGGGCAGGTTTCTGGCATCATGTTTCAAAAAATCAATCTTCAGGTTCAACTGTTCGGCTTTCTCTCTGGCTCTTTTTAACTGGGATTCGGATAAATCAATACCTGTGACAGAATAACCTCTTTTTGTGAGTTCTATGGTATGTCTTCCGGTTCCGCAGCCAATGTCAATAATCTTTAAAGACTTGTCATAATTAATCTCTTTCTCGATAAAATCGCATTCACCTTTTGTTCCCTGAGTAAAAGGTTCTTTATCATACTGTTTTCCATAATTCTCGAATAATTTTTCGTACCATTGCTTCATTGCCCGAAACCTCCAATTATTCTATTCTTTTTTGTATTTCACCAAATATTTTTTGTGTTTCATCTGCATTTTCTGTATTGAAAATAACAACTTCATCCTCCGTTTCAATATAAATAAAGGGGGGCTTTTGAGTATTGACAAACAATTTAACCGTTCCTATTTCCTTTGTCAGAAAATACCCCTTTAACATTGAATTTACTGCAGAACCGTTAGTTCTCCTTTGAATTGCAGGTAATTCATCTATCAGCTCGACAGTCTTAATGGAATTCCACGGATAGATACCGCCATACATACCATGTATTTGTACTCCCTCATCAATGAAAGTCACTTCAGCAGGTCGGGATGAAAAAAATATCAACACAGCAACAAAAATTAATGCGATATTTAAAATACCGACAGGCAAAGCAAATTGCTTCCATGTTCCCTTTTGCAATCTTCCATTTTCATCATAAAGGTTTCCATCATATTTTTGAGCCTTAATTAACATATAAACTGTCGAAATGCCAAAAAAGATAAGGTACGGTATTAATACCGGTTTAAATCCAAGAGCTTGAAATATTCCCATCACAATTAAAAGCCCGCCGTTGATATAAAAATATATGCCAATCAAACGGCCAAGACCATCTGCGTCCACCTTTGCTTTTTTCTCCTTCGGCATGGTGTTATAACCGGATATCAGAAAATGCCATTTTAAAACATGTACCATTAAACCCATAACAATAAAAAACACACCCAATATCATGCAAAACCACATAATATTCCTCCTTTATTTTTGCAATAGCCTTTTTATATAACATTTGCATCCATCTAATTTTCCCAAGTCATTTACCAATCCTATAAAGCATGAATACATTAATATTATGATAATCTCCCTGACATACCTTCTTTATTACAACTATCCTCTCTTTATTATATTGTTTAGTATTCAATACATCAATTAATTCTCTCAACAGTCAAAACTTCCTCTAATAATTTTCTTTCAAATTGCCTATCTTGCAAAAATAAAAACAATACAGTATAATACCCATATTCCAGTATTTCGGAAATATTTATTAAACTATTAAATAAAACATTAACTCCAAATGACAGATATTGAAAATTAACAGAAAGTGATGCTTCAACCTCATTGCTGACACAACAAAGTAAAGTTCATCAGTTATGGCATTATAAACGGCAATAAACCGGTTTATCCCGACACCTTTAATAGTTTTATGATATCGTGAAAATAAAGCGCCGAGAGGTGAGATTAATGGCGAATTTTACGAAAAAAGCAATCAAAGATACTTTTATACAATTACTCAGCGAGCGTCCGCTTTCCCAGATCACAGTCAAAGACATTGTTGAAAAGTGTGGTATAAACCGAAATTCGTTCTATTATCACTTTCACGATATTCCATCACTGATTGAGGAAATTGTGACAGAAGAGGCAGACCGCATCATTTCCGAATATAAAGACCTGGACTCACTTGAAATGGGCTTCAATGCTGCAATTGATTTTGCCAAAAAGTATCGCCGTGCAATACTGCATATTTTCAAATCGGTAAACCGTGACATTTTCGAGCAATATCTATGGAAAGTGTGTGATTATGTTGTGGTTTCCTTCTGCAAAACCGTATTCGCAAAGTATTCGATTTCGGAGGAAGATGCCGAAATTATAATACAGTTTTATAAAGCACAGTGTTTCGGTATGGTCATTGACTGGCTCAGAAGCGGAATGAAAGATGATGTCCACGATAAAATTCACCGTATATGCGAATTGCAAAAAGGCATGCTTGAAGAAATGATTCGCAGATGCACCCAGAGTAAAAAGTGAATAATATATTCAACAATGGAGAATAACATGTCTATATTTTAGATATTTTTCCGTCGGTGTTTAATTTTTAGTCACAACCTTTGTCCGTGTTCATTTTTCGTACACGGATTTTTTTTTGTCTGTTTTTCAATTACAAAGAACGGCCTATAATTTTTTTGACGAAGCAAGTGGAGGGTTGAACTATGAAAGTACGTTCCGTTTTGCCGATGCAAATTGCAAAAATAGGTTACATTGTTATATCGGTCGTTCTTTTTTCATTGGGCATATTATTTATAACCCTGCCGAACGTATCAATGCAGTTAATCGGTAAGGTAATTGGAACAGCTATGATTATTTTTGGCTGCATCAAGCTGATAGGCTATTTTTCAAAGGATTTATTCCGTCTGGCGTTTCAATATGACCTGCAATTCGGAATCCTTATTTTTGTCATTGGGCTGGTTGTCCTTCTGAAACCGTCCGATGTAATCAATCTACTATTTATGGCTATGGGAATAGCCTTGCTTGCCGACAGTCTTTTCAAGATTCAGATTGCCTTTGATTCTAGAAGTTTTGGCATCAAAAATTGGTGGGGAACTCTTGCTCTGGCAATTATCTCAGGAATTATTGCAATGGTTCTTGTTTTTAAACCGTCCGAAAGTGTCAGGATTCTAACGGTTCTTCTCGGTATAGCTCTTATTGCAGAAGGCATTTTAAATCTTTTTGTAGCGGTTACAACTGTAAAAATTATTAAACATCAGCATCCGGATTTTATTGAGGAAGATTATATTGAAATGGAGGATGAATAGAGATGAAATTCGGAAAAGCGGTAGTAAAATTCCGTCTACCCATTCTGATATTGACACTGATTTTAATGATTCCGTCAATATTAGGATATATCGGCACAAGAGTAAATTACGATATGCTTGACTATCTGCCGGAGAATATGGAAACGGTTATAGGACAGAAGGAACTGATGAATGATTTCGGCAAAGGTGCCTTTTCCTTAATCATTGCAGAGAACATGTCAAACAAAGACGTTGCAGCTTTGAAAGAAAAAATTTCAAAAGTAGAACATGTGGACACAGTTATTTGGTACGACTCCATTGCAGACCTGTCAATCCCTATGGAAATGCTGCCTGATGAACTCTATTCAGCTTTTAATAAAGAAAATGCAACATTAATGGCAGTATTTTTCGACTCGTCAACCTCTGCCGATGTCACAATAGAAGCAATAAGAGAAATCCGCTCGATTTGCGGCAAACAATGCTTTGTTTCAGGTTTGTCTGCATTGGTAACCGATTTGAAGGATTTATGCGAACGTGAAGAACCAATATATGTTACATTGGCCGTAATTCTTGCATGTATAGCAATGTTCCTTCTCCTTGACAGCTGGTTTATTCCTTTCGTATTCCTGGCCTCCATAGGTATGATGATTATGCTCAATATGGGAAGTAACTTCTTCCTGGGTGAAATATCTTATATTACCAAAGCCATTTCTGCAGTTTTACAACTTGCCGTAACAATGGACTATTCCATTTTCCTGTGGCATAGTTACAACGAACAGCTTATGACCTATGCCGATAAAGAAGAAGCAATGGCGGTTGCAATAAAAGAGACATTGGCAAGTGTTATAGGAAGTTCAGCCACCACCATAGCCGGTTTTATTGCCCTTTGCTTTATGTCTTTCACAATGGGCAGAGATATGGGTATCGTTATGGCAAAAGGAGTACTTCTCGGAGTCATAGGATCAACAACAGTACTTCCTGCTCTTATACTCATACTAGACAAACCGCTGCAAAAAACAAAGCACCGCTCTCTCATTCCCAATATGGAAAAGCCGGCAAAAGGTATAGTAAAAGCATTCCCTGTATTTCTTACGATTTTTGCCATCCTTATTGCGCCATCATATTACGGTTACCACAAAACAAACAGTGAAGTCTATTATGATATGGGCGAATGTCTGCCAAAGGATATTGAATATGTAATTGCCAACTCCAAACTTCGTGAAAACTTTGACATCGCTTCTACTCATATGCTTTTGGTGGATACTGCCGTACCATCAAAAGACGTTCGTTCCATGATAAAAGAAATGAAAAAAGTGGATGGAGTAAAATATGTACTAAGCCTCGAATCGGTCATCGGTTCCCGCGTACCGGAGGAAATCCTTCCCGAATCGGTTACCTCGATCCTAAAAAGCGATAAATGGAGGCTTATGCTTATAAGTTCTGAATACAAAGTTGCAAGCGACAATGTAAACCACCAGATCGACCGTTTGAACAGAATCCTGAAAAAGTATGACAAAAACGGAATGCTTATCGGAGAAGCACCCTGTATGAAGGACATGATTGAAACCACAGATCATGATTTCAAAGTCGTCAATACCGTATCGATTTTGGCAATATTCGTTATCATTGCATTGGTTTTAAGGAGTATTTCGCTGCCGTTTATATTGATTGCCGTAATCGAACTGGCAATATTCATAAATCTCGGGCTGCCGCACTATTTCGGTCAAAGTCTGCCGTTTATCGCACCTATTTGCATAAGTACCATTCAACTGGGTGCAACCGTAGACTATGCCATTTTAATGACCACCAGATATAAGTCAGAACGAATGGCCGGAAACGATAAACTGACATCGGTACAAATAGCACTTACCACATCAATTCCGTCCATAATAGTGTCCGGTATGGAGCTTTTTGCTGCAACCTTTGGCGTGGCTCTTTATTCCGATATTGATATAATCAGTTCCATGTGTATGCTGATGGCTCGAGGCGCTATTATAAGCTCACTGATGGTTATCTTTGTTCTGCCGGCCCTCTTGCTTTTCTGCGACAGGGTTATTTGCAAAACAACTGCTGGCATGACACAAATCAATAACAGATTGGATTGGAGGTTATCTATCAATGAAAAGTAAAATAATAAAAATAACTTCTCTCTGCTTGTGTATGGCTTTACTTGTCAGCGGAACAGCTTACACCCTTGCCTCAAATAGTGATAAGGACAACAAGGCTATGGAAAACGTCACCGAAAAACAATCAGAAAAAACTGTCTCAGAAAGCGATATTTTCAAAGACGAAACCGTATATGTTCTTGCCGATTCTGACGGTACGGTGCAAAAAATCATAGTCAGCGATTGGATAAAAAATACGCTAGAGGCCGAAAAAATAAATGATGTAACCGAACTGGAAAACACAGAGAATATCAAGGGTGACGAAAGCTATACCTTAGGCGGCAACAATACCCGCGTATGGGATGCTCAGGGAAATGATATCTATTACCAGGGTACAATTGAAAAAGAACTGCCGGTAAACCTCTCGGTTTCCTATAAACTTGACGGCAAAACAGTATTCCCCGATGAGCTTGTCGGCAAAAGCGGCAAAGTGACCATTCGTTTTGACTACCGGAATAATCAATATGAAACAGTGAAAATAAACGGTAAGGATGAAAAGATATATGTTCCCTTTGTAATGCTAACGGGAATGCTTCTTGATAATAACACCTTTGCCAACGTTGAAGTTTCAAACGGAAAAATCATCAACGATGGAGACAGAACTGCCGTTATCGGTCTTGCTCTACCCGGACTTCAGGAAAATCTTGCACTGGATAAAGAACAGTTTGAAATACCATCTTATGTGGAAATAACGGCTGATGTCACCGATTTCTCTCTGGGAATGACTGTTACTGTGGCAACCAATGGATTATTTAATAACATAGATATGGAAAAAATAGATTCCATATCGGATCTAACCGGTTCAATGGACCAGCTTAACGATGCAATGTCAAAGCTTCTTGATGGTTCTTCTGCACTGTACAACGGTATTTGTACACTCCTTGATAAATCAAAGGAATTGGTTAACGGAATCAATCAACTGGCAGACGGAGTTGCAAAACTGAAAGACGGTGCCTATGCCCTTGACGAGGGAACAAAAAAACTGTCTGACGGGGCGGCTGCTTTATCCAATGGGCTCAATACACTGTCATCCAATAATGATAAATTAAACGATGGGGCAAAAAAGGTTTTTGAAGCTCTTCTTTCCACTGCCGAAACACAATTAAAAGCAGCCGGACTTTTAGTACCGTCACTGACCATTGACAATTACGCCTCGGTACTCAATGGGATTATTGATTCCCTTGACAGCACAAAAGTATATAATCAGGCTCTTGAACAGGTTACCGCAGCAATCGAACAAAAACGGGATTATATCAAATCACAAGTAACTGACGCTGTGCGTACCGAAGTGGAAGCCGGCGTTACAGCCGCAGTTACGGAACAGGTTAAAGCAAAGGTTACAGAGGCTGTAAGAGATCAGGTATCGGCAGAGGTCACTGCGGGTGTACGTCAAAATGTCGAAGAACAAACAATCCTCGCTGTAACCGGTATGAATAAGTCAAGCTATAATGCCGCAATTTCAGCAGGGCGTGTGGATACTGCAACACAGAACGCCATTAAATCGGCTATAGATCAAAAAATGGCAAGTGAAGAAATTGCAGCTTTGATCTCATCAAACACCGATAAACAGATGCAAAGCGAAAAAGTTACTGCAATAATCGCGCAAAAAGTTGAAGAACAGATGAAAACAGAGCAAATCAAAAATACCATTAAGAAAAACACCGATTTAAAAATGGCAGAAAAGGACATTCAGGCACTAATTGTTCAAAATACAGAAGCACAGATACAAAAAGCCATATCGGAAAATATAACAAGCGAAGAAGTTCAGTCAAAAATTGCCAGTGCATCAGAGGGTGCAAAATCAGTTATTTCACTTAAAGCTTCCCTTGACGATTATAATACCTTCTACCTCGGCCTCATGGATTACACTGCAGGAGTTGCCCAGGCAGCAAGCGGTGCTTCTGATTTAAAAAGCGGTGCCGATGAATTAAAAAACGGAACAAGTAACCTTTATAATGGTGTTTGCTCCCTTTATGACGGAATATTGACAATGAAAAACGGTGCACCGGCACTTGTAGAGGGTATCGCAAAACTAAAAGACGGATCAATGCAGCTCTCGGACGGACTTTCAAAGTTTTATAAAGAAGGCATTCAAAAACTGATCGACAAGGTTGACGACGCTGAAGCTCTAATCGAACGGCTAAAAGCAACCATAAACATATCAAAGAATTATAAGTCCTTTGCAGGAATAAGCGATAATGCAGACGGCATTGTCAAGTTTATTTATAAGACAAAGGAAATTAAATAAAAATCTATTGGTTTATGAGACATATATTTTCTTATGAGGGAGGGTAATCTTTCCGATGTTTGGAAGGGTCACCCTCTTATTTATATATCTTTATATATTTTGTTTGAAAAATTATCTTTACTGTTTTTCCTTTTTGATATTACAAAATCCAAAGCAACAGCAAGTTATTCAATTTCATAATCCAAAAATACTCTTGAACCGGTAGCACCTTTTTGCCCCTGGTATTTTCCGTTGTATGGATTCAAAGCAGTATCGTCCATTTTAGCAAAAACAAGCTGACCTACTCTTCTGCCTGCCTTAAGTTCAATAGCACATCGATTGGCATTGAAAAGTTCAAGAGTTATTTGTCCTTCAAAGCCCGGGTCGACCCATCCGGCATTCTGTATAAACAGCCCCATTCTTCCAAGTGAGCTTCGCCCTTCAACAAAAGCTGTTACATTGTTTGGCAAATTAATGTATTCCATTGTCGTTGCAAGAACGAATTGATTTGGCAAAAGTATATAGGTATCGCTTGTAATGGTTTTATACTGTATTTCTTTTTCTAAATTTATTATGCCTGTAGGTGAATCTTCAACAATGCTAAAAGTGTTTCCCAGCCTAATATCTATACTTGCGGGCTGAATCTGCTTTCTATCTAATGGTTCAATAATTAAAGTCCTTTCTTCTATCATTTTAAGTAATGTTTTATCTGACAATATCATTTGCTTATCTCCTTCCTGTTTGTATAAATACTCTTTCTTCAATAATGCCAGGTACATTCAAATTTTTCGATATTACTAATCTCTATTATAACATGAATCAAAAATTTAAGGCTAATTACCATAAAATCACACCTCGATTATGGTAATTAGCCTTTTCACATTTCTTCCAATCAAAGCGTACCTTAATCTTCATTATAAGCATATTTATATAACTTTCATCTACACTTCGTAAAGTATTTTTTATCTTCTATTTCCATTGTCATCAAAATTCTTTTTTAATGCAGCCTCTACAGGGAATATTGACCCAATCAAAACTATGACTTGAACCCCTTGTATTACCAATGTCACTATTCCGACAACATTTATAGCACTATTAATAAACGGAATCGATGCTATTATTGTAGGAATAAGCAAAACAAATCCCAACTTAATCCAAATTCTCCCACAATAATCATGGGCAAATTTCCAAGTCTCGTCATTTTTCATTGACCTGCTGGTTCGATATCCATAGAATGCATTAATTTTCTTAGGTGGATGTTTATACATTAAATAGCCGACTATAATCATAATAACAGGAATTAATAGATTGCAGAAAAACATTAATATCCAAAACCACATTGCAAACACCTCTTCAAATTATTTTCATCTATTATATAATTATTTTACTTACTATACAATTATTGGTTAATGCCTAATCTATCAAATTCCTATTCATCTCCGCTTTTTTATCCTTCCGAGAAAATCCTTAATAAACTGCAATTTATCTCTCTACTGCAAAAATTGTATTTCTCTCAAATATGCCAAAGGCAAATGCTAACCTTAGGTATATCGGCATATCCTCATAGGCTTTAAAACTTGTTCTGTCTGTAAACTCTTTCAGAGTCAAATTTTCCTCATATCCATAGGGATTTAGTATTGTAATCCTGTTGTTAGGAATATCTATACCCGTTATGAGCGAATAATGCAAAGTCCAAATATCGTTATATTTTGCCGCCCATTGAAAAGGCACGGGTATTCCGCTTTTTAGAGTATTATATATCTTATCTATCATTTCTGTATTGGATAAATATGGATACATAGTAGTTTTAAATTCCGGAAACCGTTTTTTCATTTCCTTTTCAAAGGATTTTCCCGTCGAAGTAACAACTTTTCCGTATTCGTCATACAAACTTTCTTCAGTAATTGTCCCTCCAGCCCAATTTGAAAACATCTCAATAACTGCGTATCCGCAAGAGATTTCTTGCTTTATTAATTCAACATTGTCAATATAAAGATGCTCCATATATTTTTCATCAGTATATAAAATAGAATAGTCATCTAAAATATTGACAGTCTTTCTCTCTTCTATTGTTATTGCAGTAATAGCTGTAATCATCACAGCCAAAACAAGGCCGACTAATATAAGAAAAATTTTTTTCCCTTCTTTCATAAACTCTGACCTCACAGTTTAATATTTATACTTCTATTCTTCATATATAAATTCTCTCATCTGTTCCCCTAAAATCAAATTTTATTTCTCATTTCAATTCCTCTACTTTATTTTCCCTTCTTCAGTTTCAATTTTATTTACAAAGTCCATATCATAACGAACAGCACCGTGATCTACAATTACTATAGCTCTTGTGATACGAACTGCTAAAATAACACAGTTTTCATCCTGTTCATTATTTGCAAAGTCATACCATGGTGAAAATGCTTTGCGAAGTTTTGCCCTTAACTCAGCATTTTTCGGGTCTAGAACCCATCCTAAATTCTCAGCAATTCCGTTTCCGGAAAACCATCCGTTGCTAACCGCAAATGCAACTTCATTATGTTGAGCAATCTGCTGCATTTTAGTTGATTTTGCCCAAGTAGTAATGTAAAACACACCGTCTTCATAAAGTGCGTCTACTTCACGAACATATGGACGAGGTTTCCCTTCTGCGTTCGGTTCCATTGCAATAGTCGCAAGAGATATAACATTGTCTTTTCCATTCCCACATCTTTTCTCAATAATTTTTAAACCTTCCTCAAACCTATTCAATATAATTTCCTCCTCAAAGTATAGTATCTTGCCTATCTGCAAACATCATAGTTCTTGCAATAACAACAATCTTAGCAATAGCTTTAATGCAAAAAAGTATGCTAATGATAATAATACTAATTGTCACATCAGGCTGCATATTGAATGCTTCCCTCAAATTAACCCGTCTTTCCAGCAGTAAAGATAAAAGTTTTGGTATAACAATTAATAAGATTACAGGGATACAACAGTCTTTAAATACCGACAGGATAATACCGGTTGTCTTTCTGTGCTTACTTCTTTGTGCCCACTTGCCTATGAAAACAATTGAATATAATTGATATACTACGAAAATAGCTATACAAACTCCCGCTATAATCAAATATTTATGTATTTCAGGCATAGCCTGCCGTTCTTCATTTCCCAGAACAAAATCAATTACAGCCTTTCTAAGTGAATCATAGACAACGGATTGATTTATAAAACTATTCTGGTTTGTCATGATAACTATACTATATCCTTTTTCAGGTATTATCATAACATCTGAATGATATGTATCAAGGTCTCCGCCATTATATATTACAGTATAACCTTTTGAACTTTTAATTCTCTGCCATCCCATAGCATAGTTTGACTTTACTTCAGAATCAGGGGTTTACAATTGCTTAAAGCCATCCTGTGAAAGTATCTTTTGATTAGAGTCTAAATTGCTATGTGCCTGAAGGAACAGTATCATGTCATTCGCCGTTGAAACAATATAACCTTCCGGCAGTCCATAGGGTCTAAAGGGTTCTTTTTTTATAAAAGGAAATCCAAAAAAAGAACTGTAACCTTTCGTCACCTTTTTTTCTATTTCTTCTTTATTTAAATAAGTATTTTTCATAGATAGCGGCTCTAGAATATGCTTTTTTACATATTCATCATAACTAATTCCTGACACCTTCTCAATTATTAACCCCAGTACCTGATAGTTCGGATTAAAATAGTTGAATTCTTTTCCCGGTTCTTCTACAAGCTCTGCCTCTGCCAGATTTCTGACAGCCTCTTCTAATGATGTATCCACCGGCAGCTCCGGAAAATAAGTTTCTTCTGACAGTCCACTTGTATGATTCAGAAGATGCCTTACTTTTATGCGAGAAGCATCAAATCCCTTCACTTTAAACCAAGGCAAATAATCTATTACCGGTGAATCCAAGTCAATCTTACCGTTCTCTACTAATTGCATTACAGCAAGAGCAGTAAAACTTTTGCTCACCGAGCCAATGTACATTGGGGTATCCGCAGTTACTTCCGTACCTTCCGGAGTAATGCCAAATCCTTTTGAGTAGATGATTTTATCGCCTTTAGCTACTGCCACCTCAATTCCCGGTATTTTGTATGTTTTTATATATTTTTCAATCACTTCATCAAGCTCTTTTTCTTCACCTAAACTTGGTGTTTGAATAAAAGAAAATATCATAATTATTAGAAGCGATATTATTAAGAGTGCACCATACCTTTTTTTCATCCGTCATTCTCCAATTCCAATAAAGCCTTTTATGTTCTCATTGAGCCATTTTGCCACGCCATCGTCATTATTGCTTTCTATCACCCCGGTGGCAATATTTTTTAATTCATCAATTGCATTACCCACCGCATAGGCCTCATCCGAAATCTTAAACATGTCAATGTCATTTGCTCCGTCTCCGAAGGACACAATTCTGTCACACCCTAACTTTTCCTTCAATTGCAAAATAGCATTTGCTTTAGATGCAGACTTAGGCATAATTTCTAGCCACTGATACTCAGAATAAACATCCTTTGAGTATATTACGCGATATTTGTCCTTGTATTTTTCAGAGAGCGGCTTTAATTTCTCCGGTTCATCAATACATGTGATATAGAAGCACTTTCCCAAAGTTAAGTCTTCTACTGTTTCAACTTCATTAGTTCTCTTGTCGCCTTTTCTTGTGTCAAGAAAAGCCTTCATCCCTTCTGAGCACTTTTCGGGAATATACGAAAATTTTTCAACTCCATCAATAAAAGAATATACTATCGGATAGATGTTTTCTTTTATTAAATCAAAAATTACATCTTTTATCCCATCATCAAAATAGTTTGCAATCAAAATTTCCTCAGTTTCATTATCCATAACAAAGGTTCCGTTATATACAATAAGTGGAATATGAGAATTTAGTCCTTTGGTCACTTTCTTTGTTGTTACCAAAGAGCGAGCCGTAGCATAGGAAAAAAGCATGCCTTTTTTCATCAACTCATTAATTGTATCAATAGTAAATTGCGATAAAGTTTCATCACTTCTCAATAGTGTTCCATCCAGATCCGATACAAACAGCGTCTTCATCGTATATCTCCTTAATTTCTCCTATGTATATTTTAATCTTCATTGTACTCCACTGAGCCGCAAAATACCAAGTCTACAGTATGAGGGAAGTCGTAAAAATCTATACGGATTTGAGCAAAACCATCCAATAAAAAATGCCTAAACCGCCAAAAACAATAAAAGGCAATAAGAAAATCACGCCCCACCTAAGTCTTTTTCCAAAGGTAACCATTGTAAACAATTGAAAAGACAAAACAGCCAGACAACAAAGCACAGCAAAAATTTTTGCATCTTTACTTGTCATAGGATTATACAAAAATCCTCTATATTTCGGTATGTACAATAACACTGCCAATACAAAAAATACAGCGGAAGGAAGGATTAATATATTCCCCCATAAGGATTTAAATCGAAACTGTAACATTTTAGAGCAAATTGAAAGCACTATCCCTAGTATTAGGTAGATGTTATTCAACTTCATAAATTATACTCCTAAAAAATTCAAAAAATGTGTATTATAATACTATCACTAAATAAATAAAAATTCTACACTGTATGTAAAATAATAGCTTAATCGCACACTTCTTGTCTTCGCCCTTTATAATATCACTGAAATTGATATACTAAAATTCAGAACGTATTAAAAGGCGATTGATGGAAAATATAGTAATGTTTAAAAATCAATGATATAAAAAACTTGATCATAAGGATCCCGTGTAAAAAATCCCTTTTCAATTAAACTGGTAGTATTTTACTCTATTTAAATTCAATACCTATACATTAATGATTTAACTATTTTTAAGGAAATGTAGGCGTCAAAGCAGATATTAAAGGTCACTTTTGTATTGATAAATATGCAATCGGATATGGTACTACTGTATCATTGCTAAATTTCACCGGACCACACAGTATCGCTCAGGGATACTTCTTTGAGGTACAGCTCAAACGGCATCAGTCTTAAATGGATGTATTACGGTTTCATAATGGTACTGATTTCACCATGAAATAATCAGTTGAATATAAAATGTTGTTTTAATCATGATTTGAGGAAGTTGATATGGATATCAAGGGAAAAATCAAATATGTGATTATCTTTAAATTATTTCTCAATTTCGGAAAAAATCATATACTCGTTTGTTAAAATCCTTTGCCTCATCATATGCAGCATGACCCAAATTTTCATACATATAAATTGAACAGCCTATCTTACTTGCTATCTCATAGGAAGCCTCACCGGTTACTACTTTATCTTTACATCCGCCGATAACATACACCGGGCATTTGATTTCTTCAAGCCTATCATAAGTATTGCAGGTTAAGCAGGACTTGGCTAATGCAATAAATCGTTCAGAATTCTCTGGCTTCATTATTTTTGATAAAATCGGAAAAAGCCATGCATATTTCTTAATATATTCTTCAGAATAAGTCTTTCTTAAAATATCAATACCCAATGCCTTGAAGTTACCGCTTTCTGCCATATGAATCCATTCATTTATGCATGATATTACAGTTTCATTATTTCTTGACAAAGTAACTCCCAGTACAAGTTTTTGGACCAGCTCCGAATGGTTTAGTGCCAAATACTGAGCTATCATTCCTCCTTGAGATAT
The DNA here is from genome assembly GCF_000237085.1 of Acetivibrio clariflavus DSM 19732. Lineage (GTDB taxonomy): Bacteria > Bacillota > Clostridia > Acetivibrionales > Acetivibrionaceae > Acetivibrio > Acetivibrio clariflavus. The sequence continues at coordinate 4,131,583 of NC_016627.1, forward strand.
GCCGAGTATACATGCTTTTTCAATATTTAAAGCACGCAATGCCATCGAATAATCCTCAGCTATTTCTTCGACGGTATAGTCAATGGGAATAATTCGTTTCTTGTCGATACAGAACACTTTGTAATCCTTTGAAAACATACGATACATATATGCCAAAAGAGTACCGGAACCCTTTACATCTCTTAAGCTAAGTCCAGGAATCAAAACCAACGGTTGGGTACCCCTTCCGAAAGAAACATAATCAATCTCTGTATTCCCTATTTTAATACTGTCTTCTCGCACTCTCATTGGAATTTCCTTTCTAGCGGTTGGTTTGACTATTATTCAATAAGCAAATTACCTTCTATTCTTTTTATAATAATCGATAATCATAGCAGCACCGCCTCGATTCCCCGGTGCATCAAGCATTTTTCTTTGAATTCTTGACACATTATCCGATATATTTTCATCCTTCATAACCGACAAAACAGTATTTCTCAATAATTCGCTGTCAATCGATCGATAATCCAGCTTCCTTCCTAACCCCAGTTCTTCAATACGTCTTGCATTTGTAGGCTGGTCAGCAATAAACGGAATTACAACCATTGGCACTCCATGAACAAGGGCCTCGGAAATGCTGTTCATTCCTCCGTGAGTAATGAAAACATCTGCCTGTTTCAGCACCGACAATTGTGGAACTACATCATAGACTTTAATATTCTCCGGAATTTCTTTAAGTTTATGGATTGGAAAACTTCTCCCGGCAGATATAATGACCTCTACCTGTTCATTCCTAAACGCTTCTATACATTTATTGAAAAATGATACTGCACCCTTTACAACCGTACCTAGCGAAATATAAATTACCGGTCTATTGGCCTTTTTAAAATCAATTTTTTGCTCTTTTCTATCGTAGACAGATGCTCCTAGAAATTTATACTGTTCTTCCGGGAAGTCTTCGGCATAGGGCTGAAACTCTTTTAATGTATACACTAGATTTAACGCAGGAGGATTTTGAATAATTTCATCTAACCAACAATCGGTTTTCATCGGAATCCCTTTTGCGATATCGTTCGTCCAAAGCTTACAGATCCACTTATACTTGAATATTCCCAGAGCTCCTCCTGCGGATATGAATTCCCTCATGAGTTTTTCATTAGTTGCAAGGGATGTAAAAATTCTAACTGCGGGCTTCCTATGCTTTTCTGCAAGGTGTTTCCCAAGAAAGAAAAACTGTTCATAGATGATAATATCGTAATTTTCTGCTATTTTATCCGCCGCAGCATAGGCATTTTTTATCTGTTCAGAAAGCTTTCGATGATTCTCATACCCTGAAAAATCTGCACCGCTTTCACAAACCCGTTCTTTCCAGTCAAAGGGCATTAAATATGTTACTTCGCATCCCTGTTTAATAAGTTCATGTACAAGCCCGATTGTCGGTATAAAATGACCGTAATACGGCAAATTTATAAAAAGTATCTTCACAATATCACTCCGGAAAGCTTTCTACCTTCTGTTTTCATTGTCGTCAAAATTCTTTTTTTAATGCAGACTCTACCGGAAATATCGGCACAACCAATACTAAAACAAGCTCATTATCCAAAACCCCGTTGAAATCGACCTCTTCATTTTTGTCTTTTTCCTATTTCCTATAATCGGCCGTCTATTTCAATTTAAAAGTTCAAGCCTTAAATCAAACGAGGTTTTCATTTATCGCCATATCTTACTTGCCTTCGGATCGGCAGCTAAGCATTGCTCTCTCAATTTTTCCAATTCTTGTGTATGGTCTTCTTGTGGATCCTCATACTTTAAAACTTTAGCCACCGATAACTCAAATCCTTCTTCTCCATATTTATTCCAAAGTTCCTGTAATCGTTTATTTGGATGTATATTCAATGCCAATTTCATATTAGTACTGTTGAAATCCGATTTTGTATCTTTCGAGATGCCTAAAAACACCTCACCGGTTTCTTTACAACGGTAAGAAATTACGCCCATTTCAGGATGTCTGTGTTTGTAGGCTTCCAAAAGTTCTTTTCTTCTTTTTGAATCCATTGTATTCACCTCAGCTCTATTATAAACCGAAATACTGAAAAAAATAATCTACGCTCCATAGGTGGTTCGGATAATTCCATAAAAACACTCCATTTAACGGGTAATACACATTACAGGACATAGCAAGCTTTTAGAACACTATACCATAAATCTTGAAATATTCAAAATCTTCCATAGAATATTGCTCATAAGACTAATTCCGAAACTAATAATTGGAATAATACCCCACTTATTTAGCACGTTAATTACTTATAAAGTATCAGCAAATAGATTTAAACCGGTTGATTTGCAGCACAAAAAGAGTATCATCTTTCTAGAACAGAGAACCGTCCGAAACCACTGAAAAAGTAGGGTTTTTTAAGCCACTTTTACAGTTTTATACAGCCGAAAACATTTAATTCTAATTTTCAAAAGCAAAAAATAATGATTATTTTTACTTAAAGAGAATACCAGTTGGGCTATCCTCTTTAAATTTACTGCCAATGCTGTTAATTTTGATTGCATTGACATGCTTCTTAAGCCGTACCCTCGGGCACGGCTTAATCCATGAAATCTCTTCATCTCTCCATTTTTCCACTCTTGACTTGCTCGTTCTTTATATTTTTCTATAAATTCCTTCGTTTTTGCTCTTTGGCTGTATTCATAATATTCAGGTATATTTACACTTATTTCTAGAGTATTTGATTTCCCTATTTTGAAGCATTGATCTTTCTTTGGACATTTTTGACATCCTTCTACATCAAACTTATATTTCCATGATTCTCGACCGTCTCTTTTTCTTATCTTTCTCTGCTTCTCTACGGTATAATTCCCATAATCACAAAACCATTGGTCCGAATCCTTATTATACGCATATTTACTCTCATCTATTTTGTATACCATTTCACTAATCGGTATGTACGCTTCGGCACCGTTTTCTTTTATTACATCTAAAATTGGCTTCCTGAAATATGCTTTATCCCCATATACCTCTTTTATTTCTATTCCGCTATCCTTTGTCAAATCAATTAATTCTTCAAATCCTGTACCGTCAACGTATGCACCGTTATATACCCTTACTGCCGTTATTATCCTTTCTTTTGTCGTCATTGCATACTCTGTTTTATATCCAAAAAAACTTTCTGTTTTCGATTTATATCCTACTCTTGCATCCTGGTCTACTAATGACCTTATACTCTTTTGTTCTATAAATTTTGGGTCTTCTAATATCTCACGGGCTTTTTCTATAACTTTGTATGTTTTCGTATGTTTTTCCCCTTCAATTTTTTCTTCAACCTGCGCAATGACTTCTTCCACATAAGCCTTCATTGTCGCTTTTGCTTCTCTATGATCTGCTATTTCCTTATAGTTTGGAATATTTGTATTGATTTCTTCCGGTATCTCTCCTGCCTCTTTTTCTAAATTTTTAAATATCTTTTTGGCAATATGTTTTAATATCCTCTCGGGTACTTTTTTTACAGTATTGGCATGAGTGTGTGTACAATCAATACTAATTCCACCAGACTTAATTATATTTTTTTCTACACACTGTTTTACTACTTCCGTTATTATTTCATCCATTGTAACTTCCTGTAGCCTGTGAACTCTGAATTTTGCCAGTAAACTCGGATGGGGAAGTTCTTCTTCAGGATTAATTCCAAGAAACCATAAGTAAGCCAGATTTAATGAAGCTTCCTCGATTACACGTTCATCGGATAAGTTGTACAAATATTGAAGAATTAAAAGCCTTAACATAAGTTCAGGTTCTTTTGCAGGTCTGCCATAATATTTACAATAGGACTTTTCGAGTAGTTTATTAATAAAACTAAAATCAATTGCATTATTTATTAATTTAAGTATATGATTTTCTGGAATTTTATTGTATAATATTGAATAGATGCTTAATTGATTATTTTTATCTTTTAGCATTTAAAAAACCTCCTTTGTGGTGTTGGTTTTGCGTGATTCCATTATACCATTGAAGGAGGTTTTTTACTATATATTTGTTGAAATATATTGAATGTTTTACATTTTTTATTTGGTGTTTTTCAGTGGTTTCGAACCGTCCCCTGTTTTATTTGCGCTTTTGTGCCAATACCTTTATGTTTCAGTTGGCTGCTGATTTCCCGCTGCATACGCTTTGGATTGATTTTACGTTCTTCAACCTTTTCTACTTCAATAGCAGGACTGAATTCCAACCTGTTCCAGTTTTTCAGCAGGAAGTCATACACTTCATAATCTTTTGGCTCTGCGCCAAAGGTAATTTTACAAACCTCATATTTATTATTATCAATCCGTTCATACACCCCTATCCAAAACGGATCTTCAAATAAAACAGTCAAACTGCTTTTTTCGCCATGTTATTCGCTTTCCTTATACTGACGTTCAAAAGTGTCAAGCCACTCTAAAAGAGCACGATAAAGAAGCCGTTGCTGTTCAAATATAGTTTTTCCAACAAGAGGAATATCTGCATATTCAGCAGCATACTTTTCGTTAGATTCTGCCGAGGCAATAATACTATTTCTCAATTGCTTTACTAAATCCAGTGCTTTTTCCTTTTCAATTTTGTTGAGATTGGTAATGACAACATTGAAATCAAACATTGATAGTAAAAATCAAGAGATTACTATAAAATTTAACTATATCTCTTACAGTTTTGCTCCTAACTGAACAAGTGCTGCTCCAAGTTCATACGCTTCTCTCAATTTAATTGGAAATACCTCTTCATGGTGAGCTTTCTTCTGCACAGGATCAAACATAGTCCAATTAAATCTGCTGTAATCATCTACCTGCAAAGTATTTCCGCAAATCATGATTTTTGTAGGTCCAACAAATTTATCCAATGTCCGTTTATAATTTTCTAACATTGATGTATAGCCAATTTCATCATAAACTTTTTCATCGCAATTACTTGTAGTAATGAGCAAAACTGGAATCATATGCTCATTACAATTGATATGTTCCTTATTATAGGTTATGTACTGAAAAGCAAGCCGTTCATACAAAGCCCTAAATCCTGCTGTCAAGTTACCCAGATAATTTGGAGAACCAAGAATCAAACCATCTGCCTTTCGAATTTTATCAAGAACTTCTGATAAACCGTCTTTTGATATACATTTTCCAAATGTCTCGGGGAGCTTACAGCCAAAGCAGGATATACATCCTTTAAAAGGCTCCAGCTTATAAAGATCGATAACCTCCACAGCTGCACCAGCTTCCTTTGCACCTTTTGCAGCTTCCTCTACCAATTTGCTTGTGTTCCAACCTATACGCGGGCTGGCATTAATTGCAATGATATGTTTCATTTTTAATCCCTCCATTTCATTCAATATTTATGTCAATATGTTACCACAAACTAACAGATAATAGTATATACAAGCTATAATCAGTAAGTTATTGATATAAAGCAAGAAGCAGTTGAACGGTGAACAAGGAAAACACCATCCAACTGCCTCTCAGTTTGTTTATCCGCTAAATTACTCAAAAGTCGTTAAACAATAAACTTCTTAAGTTGTTCAAGGAGTTCATTGGCCATTTTTCCCAATTGGCCCGAAGATTGTGCAATTGTTTCAATGGAAGCCAGCTGTTCTTCTGAGGATGCTGAGATTTCCTGCATGCTGGCAGATGCCTGTTCAACCACAGCAGAAATACTTTCCGCTTGATCAGTCACCTCATTTGTCTGACTATTTATCTCCTCTAATGCTGTCGAAACCATATGGGTAATTTCAGCCAGTTCAGTAATTGAGGCAAAAATCTTGTCAAAGCTTTCTTTAGTATCTTCAGCCGATGATTCCATGACACGAACGCTTTCTTTAACCAGATTCATATTATTAACAGTTTCAATCACTCTGCCATTGATACCATTTACAATATCTTCAATTTTTTTAGTGGAACTGCCCGATTGCTCGGCTAGCTTGCGAATTTCCTCTGCAACAACAGCAAAACCCCTTCCGGCTTCACCTGCACGAGCAGCTTCAATTGAAGCGTTTAGCGCAAGAAGATTTGTTTGTTCAGCAATACTGTTTATTTCACCAATAATATTGCGAATCTCATCAGCCATTGTTGACAACTGGTGTATTGATTTGCCGACAGCATTGGTATATCTATTATTTTCTTCTATTTTCTGACTTTGGCGTTCAAGAGCCTTCTGACCTTCTTTGGCAAGTTCTAGTGACTCTTTGGCTTTATCTGCCGCAACTTCTGTTCTTGTCGTGGCATCTGTGACAATATCGTTTACTCTAGCAATGGCACTGGTTGTATCTTGAACCATTAATGCTTGGTCACTGTTCCCCTGGGCCATTTCGTTAATGGTCTTAACCACTTGTGTTAAACTTAAGGCAGTTTCTTCTGTTGTTGAAGATAATTGTATAGAGTGGGATGCCAATGATGATGCAACAGTCTGAATATTTTCCATAAGTCCCCTTAAATTCTGATTCATCACCTTAAGACTATGGTAAAGTTGCCCAATTTCATTCTTTGACTTAATTTTAACATCAAAGTCTTTGAAATCCCCTTTTGCAATTGTTTGGATTTTGAAAGCCAGGTCAATCAACGGTTTAATAAAGCGGTTTGAGAAGTACAAGCCCAACAATCCCGTAATAATTGCTGCAATAACAAACATGACAATAAAGACATGCATGAGCTTATAAGTAGAAGCCATAGCCACTGAAACAGGTGTTTCTACAACAATCAACCAACCTGCCAAATCATTTAAGTAACTGCTGGCAATGATATTTTCTCCATGAATATTTTTTGTTTTCAGAGTCTCATTTTGTCCGGAAAAACCTGTCTGTACAAATTCCAAAATTCCATAATTTTCTTGATTTTGCACATATTCTATGTTGGGATGAGCCAATACGGTACCTTCTCTTGAAAGAACATAGACAGTAGAACCATCCTTTGAAAGCTCTGTAACAAAATCACTGAGCTGGCCAAGCTGAATGTTGATTTGAAGAACTCCGGCAATCTTATTATCCATATCACGAACTGGTGTAGCAATAACTACCATTAGTTTTCCTGTCGTTTTAGCCAAAATAATATCTGATACATACTTTTCATTTCCACTTATGGCTTGCTGATAAAAATCTCTCTCATTAACACTGGTTAGTGCATCATCATTGCTTTTAACAACTTGTTGTCCTTCTGTATTATCAAGAGCAATGACAATACCAGGATTAACTTTAGCGGCATCCTCCAGAATCTTTTTCGCACTGTCCAGATCAAAATTACGAATAGCTGGTTGATTTGCAATTATATGTAACGTGTTAAAATTCTTCTCAAGTAATCCATTTATTTCAGATTTAACAATTTCCAATTTGTTCTCACTAATTTGATATATATCCATTTGGGATGTTACTACAAAATAAGATATGGATATAGCAGAAAAGATTAATAGCGGAACTAAGCTGGTGATTAAGAGAATTGAAAATAATCGTGTTTTGAGCTTCAAATTAACTCCTCCTTGTTTAGTTTTTCGACGTTTGCAAAAACTATACACCTCATATATGCAACAACTTGTGGTGTTGAAGTGGAACGAATTTAACCAGAAATAATTACAAAAACTTGTACAACATTTTAATAGGATTACATAATACGGCAGAAGATATTTCTTTAATTTACTAAACCGCTTAATTCCCCTGATATTTTTTATTAGATAAGATGAACATGCTAAAAAAGACAATAGACGCTATTACCATCATATTATATAATTTTCAAGGTGCTATTTCATTTATGGCTGTATATTTATAAATACGATATGAAATGCAGACAATCTTTTTAATCAATAGTTATCAATTAATGTGATCAAGTAAAACATATTGCCAAGATTTCACATTTAGCGGTAAAAAACAGATACCTATTATAAAACATCAATACATTACCTTATAAATTTTACGACTTTACATAAAATTTTTCAAGACATTATTATAAAATCCTATGGCAAAATCAAAACCATTTATTCCCACAATTCCTTTTTGAGAGTATTTTAAGAAATTACAATATTCGATATATTTCAGCTGGAACAATTTCCTTATACATATTACAATTTATACACCCTTTATACTATTTACATTATTTAGTAAACCAATCTGGATCGATTATTCAAATAATCAAAACAAAGAACCGTCCGAAACCACTGAAAAACACCAAATAAAAAATGTAAAACATTCAATATATTTCAACAAATATATAGTAAAAAACCTCCTTCAATGGTATAATGGAATCACGCAAAACCAACACCACAAAGGAGGTTTTTTAAATGCTAAAAGATAAAAATAATCAATTAAGCATCTATTCAATATTATACAATAAAATTCCAGAAAATCATATACTTAAATTAATAAATAATGCAATTGATTTTAGTTTTTAAATTGCAATATTAAATGCAACACCTATAGTAGAAATCATTTTTTGTTTAGGTGGTAAATCCACAATATTATCCTTAAGCCCTTCTTGGTTATTTATTTGAGCGAATGCAGAGGGATGTCAAGGGTTGCCGTCAGGCAAGACGAAGTCTTTACCCTTGACTCCCCTCAAATGAGCTCTATAATTCACATGAAAGAAGGGCTTAAGCTGTTTTTGATGTATCATCATTAACTATTTTAAACAGCTCTTCATTAAAGCATTCTTCAGGCGTTTTATAATCTAATATCTTGCGTGGAAGATTATTTAACCAGTCTTGTATACGTTTTATTGTTGTCGCTGTAAAATCTCTTATTGCTTTCCCTTTAGGTATAAAACGCCGTATAAGACCATTATGACGTTCATTAGTACCTCTTTCCCATGAGGAATAAGGATGTGCATAGTATACTTCTATCCCTAATGGTTGTAATATTTCTGTCAATCTACTAAATTCTGAACCATTGTCTGCTGTAATAGTACGAAATATGTTACAAAACTGTTCTCCATAGAAATTCTTTAGTTCCAAAAGTGCCTTGTTAACAGCATTACTATCTCTTGCTTCTAAAAGAAACAGCAGTTCATAGCGTGTCTTTCGTTCTGTTAATGTTAAAATAACTGTATCGCTAGATTTTCTCCCTATGATTGTAGCAATTTCCCAATGTCCAAAAGTCTGCCGTAGTTGCACATCTTCTGGCCTTTGATCGATGCTTTTTCCCAGAATACGTTTATTCTGACGGTCTCTTCTTACTTTTGGTTTTATTCGAAGTTTAAGGTTTAAATCAATATTTCGTACTTTCAGCAGCCCTTGGTCTATATAATTATATAAGGTTTTAGTACATACAATAGTAGAATGCATCCACTTAGAATTCACTATACATGAGCCAACTACGGCATCTGGTGACCATTTTTCATATAGTATTTTTTCTTCTGCAAATTTTATGAAATCTTCAACTCTAGCTAATTTACACTTTGCACCGCAATTCAAACGATTTTTTTCATAAGCTATCTGCCCACTTTCAGCAAAATACTTTCTATACGTCGTTAAATCATGCCTCATTTGAATCGTTGTACCTCTTTTAATCTCACGACTGATCGTACTTGGTGAACGACCTAGCATTTTAGCAATATAGCGTTGTGATTTCCCTTCCTTAATGAAAGCTTCAATTTGTCCACGTTCATAAACATTTAGGTGTTTAAATTTACGTTTAGTTGTGTTATTATTAGTTTTGATAACCATAGTTGAGAACCTCCTGTATGTTTGGATTGGACACCTAAATCATACATGATTTCTCACTATGGTTGTTAATTTTTTTACTACATTTTACCTGTTGCATTTAATTTTACAATTAACCCAATTGATTTTAGTTTTATTAATAAACTACTCGAAAAGTCCTATTGTAAATATTATGGCAGACCTGCAAAAGAACCTGAACTTATGTTAAGGCTTTTAATTCTTCAATATTTGTACAACTTATCCGATGAACGTGTAATCGAGGAAGCTTCATTAAATCTGGCTTACTTATGGTTTCTTGGAATTAATCCTGAAGAAGAACTTCCCCATCCGAGTTTACTGGCAAAATTCAGAGTTCACAGGCTACAGGAAGTTACAATGGATGAAATAATAACGGAAGTAGTAAAACAGTGTGTAGAAAAAAATATAATTAAGTCTGGTGGAATTAGTATTGATTGTACACACACTCATGCCAATACTGTAAAAAAAGTACCCGAGAGGATATTAAAACATATTGCCAAAAAGATATTTAAAAATTTAGAAAAAGAGGCAGGAGAGATACCGGAAGAAATCAATACAAATATTCCAAACTATAAAGAAATAGCAGATCATAGAGAAGCAAAAGCGACAATGAAGGCTTATGTGGAAGAAGTAATTGCGCAGGTTGAAGAAAAAATTGAAGGGGAAAAACATACGAAAACATGCAAAGTTATAGAAAAAGCCCGTGAGATATTAGAAGACCCAAAATTTATAGAACAAAAGAGTATAAGGTCATTAGTAGACCAGGATGCAAGAGTAGGATATAAATCGAAAACAGAAAGTTTTTTTGGATATAAAACAGAGTATGCAATGACGACAAAAGAAAGGATAATAACGGCAGTAAGGGTATATAACGGTGCATACGTTGACGGTACAGGATTTGAAGAATTAATTGATTTGACAAAGGATAGCGGAATAGAAATAAAAGAGGTATATGGGGATAAAGCATATTTCAGGAAGCCAATTTTAGATGTAATAAAAGAAAACGGTGCCGAAGCGTACATACCGATTAGTGAAATGGTATACAAAATAGATGAGAGTAAATATGCGTATAATAAGGATTCGGACCAATGGTTTTGTGATTATGGGAATTATACCGTAGAGAAGCAGAGAAAGATAAGAAAAAGAGACGGTCGAGAATCATGGAAATATAAGTTTGATGTAGAAGGATGTCAAAAATGTCCAAAGAAAGATCAATGCTTCAAAATAGGGAAATCAAATACTCTAGAAATAAGTGTAAATATACCTGAATATTATGAATACAGCCAAAGAGCAAAAACGAAGGAATTTATAGAAAAATATAAAGAACGAGCAAGTCAAGAGTGGAAAAATGGAGAGATGAAGAGATTTCATGGATTAAGCCGTGCCCGAGGGTACGGCTTAAGAAGCATGTCAATGCAATCAAAATTAACAGCATTGGCAGTAAATTTAAAGAGGATAGCCCAACTGGTATCCTCTTTAAGTAAAAATAATCATTATTTTTTGCTTTTGAAAATTAGAATTAAATGTTTTCGGCTGTATAAAACTGTAAAAGTGGCTTAAAAAACCCTACTTTTTCAGTGGTTTCGAACCGTCCCTTGTTCTATGTTCTTTCCCAATTAATCTTGTCGAAGATCCTTTTTAGTACTTCCTGCCGGTTAACAGTTCCTTCCACTCCCGGGCCTCTGGGTTCCGGCCCATAGTCATACGCAGCAGAGGTACCAAGAATCATAGTATCACAACTATCTGTGGCTATCTGCAATGCAATTATCTTTCCATCCCTTCGGGTAAGTAAAATTTTAGCAGTAAAGGGACATCCCGTTAAGTCACAATATTTGGCATTTGAGAACATATTCTCAAGTTCCTTTAGATTTTGGGCATCTTCAACAACCTGTACCTGTTCCTCTGAATTTCTGCCTAATTTCATCCTCATCTCTGCCCGAACTATGTCATGTATTTCAGACAGTTCAACCCATTCCCATGCTGTTTTGGCTTTGACTATATTCATAATACTGTCATATATATCATGATCAATAATCACTCTACCGTTTTCTTTATGTTTGTGAATAACCTTTGTCCCGTCCGATAGCAGGCATAATTCATAGAAGTTTTCATCATCCTCGTCAAATTGGACTTCTATGCCCGTGCGCACAAGGGTATTAGTGTCACACTCTATTTTCTCAAGGTTGTAAAGTTTTTCTTTCATATCTTTAGCAAAAGTTTCTGCAATTTGAACATATTCAATGGGACTAATACCATCAATCATTATGGATACTGCAATTCGCGGATATATTTCGGAATTGAATATAAACGAACCTCTCTCTTTTGCCTGTTTTGCATATCGAATGTACTCATCCAGTCCTGAAAGCTGAAACACTTCAATCTGCATAATCTGGCTCATATTTGCGGACTTTTCTCCCACCGCAATGAAGAAAATATCTTTATTGTTGTAATAGTTAACATACATACCTGTAGGAAAACGGCAAATTTCGTCTCCCTGGGAATCTTCCAGAACTTTTTGGCTTAGCTTTGTGCTTATTGAAGTCACCTCATAAATTCTCGTACCTTCCGGCAAACCCTTTGCACCTTTCTTACATTTAAGCAGAATATATCCGCTGCCGCTGCTCTCTATTCGTCCAATACCACGGTAATTATCCCGTACAATCTCAGGCAATGTATTTAAAACTTCTTCCATTTGTCCTTCCGTCATATATTGAAAATTGCTGTTTGCCAAAAGATCTTCCATGACTTTAGCATAGGCTTTCAACTCACTAAATTCATCCTTTTCATTATTGAACTCTTGCTGTTCATTCAAATATGTATTGTCGGCTACCGCTGATTTGCCTCTATCGGTATCATCCGTCTGCCTGTTTGTTAAAAGTATAAAACCAAGAGCAACAAGCATAAAAGTTGCAATAATTTTTATTAGCCTCCCGCTCTTTTTAAACTTCATAATTCCCTTAATTCTATCCCTGATACTGCTTTCTCCGAATGCAAGAAGTCCGCCATGAATCAGCGCATTCTGCTTTGCTGCAATGTTTAAGAGGGAATTTGCATAATCGCTTCGTATATCGCTTTTATATGCTGATAAAACCTTGATATCGCAAGACATTTCCATATCTTTTTGGGATAATAAAAAGCTTATCCATATTAATGGATTGAACCAATGAATGCATAATACAAAAAACGCCAACAGTTTGGTAATATTGTCATAACGCTTTATGTGAACCAGTTCATGGATAATCACATATTTCAAATGGTTACTGTCACTTTTATTAACAAGGAAAGCAGGAATAATTATCCGCACATTAATAATTCCAGCTACAACAGGCGTATTAATTTTTTCAGAAGTGTAAATTTTTATTTTCCGTTTAAAGTTGAGTTTGCTGCTGCATTCATTAACCAATCCGTTGTCATTAAAAAGAACCGCTGTCTTAAGCCTCCTGCATGTTTTCAGATACGCATATATGCCAAAGACTATCAATATCAAAAAAATTACCAGCCATATGTAAGCAATAACGGAAACTATTCTTTGTTTATTTATATTATTGTCCGAAGTAATCCTCCCGTTTTGTGGCAGTGTACTGTCAGTAACAGTTTCATTGTCTGTTTCATCGTCTATAACATTAACTCGGTCATCAATTTCTCCACTAGCATTTGCATCCCTATGGAACACTCTTGTCCCATCAATGGCAATTTCATTCCGTGATACTCTTTCCACTTCATACCCGGTCATATTTATTTGTTGGCGTATCTCGCCACCATTTGACGGTATAAAATTAAATAAACTGAAGCTGGTCGGAACTGAAAATGGAACCAGAAGGCGTATTAGCACTATTCCCCATGCAGCATAATGAAAAGTTTTGGGAATTTTTCTTCCAATCAGCATCCTCAGCAAAATTATTATAACAGCAGCAATTGACGCTGCTGTACTCATATTAATTATTGTCAAAAATATATTTTCAAGCATATTATACTCCACCTTCACTTGTACAATTAATATTGTATTAAATCAGTGACCGAAGCCACTGTTCGACCCATTAAAATTCATTGTTAACATAACACTTCAAACTTCATTCTTTTCTAAACATCAAGCACATCATCCGGCTTCACATCTTAGCCATTTTGCCAGCAACTGTTGGCCTGAACCTTGACAATCATGTATAATATCTTCCGGACTTGGAAGGTGAGTGTTTCACCTCCTGGGACGGACCTTAGCGGGCCGATTACCCGTAAGAAAGAGTATTTATCCATTCCGGTAAGTCTACATGATTTGGCTGGTTGAGGCCAGCTCTTTGGCTGGTTCCTCGTGTCACATGCAAGGTTGTTTGCTTACATGGGAAGGAATGGAGGCTTTTAAGTCCATTAATCTTAAAAAGGAGGCATTTTAATGAATTTCAGACCCATTGCAGGAATTGATGTGGGTAAGTTCTTCAGTGAAATGGCGATTCTTTCTCCTACCAATGAAGTGGTTGCCCGCATGAAGATTCACCATGATTCCAATACCGACGTTGAAAGAGCCGTTGAATTGCTTAATAAAACGGAAAAAGATTTTGCTTCAAGGCCTTTCATAGTCATGGAATCCACCGGGCACTATCACAAAATCCTTTTCCATTCACTTTGTAAAGCTGGATTTGAGGTTTCGGTAACAAACCCCATCCAAACTGATTCTATCAAAAATATTGGAATCAGAAAAGTGAAAAATGATAAAGTGGATGCCCGGAAAATTGCCCTACTCTATAGATTTCAGGAACTTAAGTCAACCAACATCCCCAATGAGGATATTGAGTGCCTAAGGAGCCTATGTCGCCAGTACTACAAACTGAGTGATGAGCTTACCGCCTACAAAAACAGGCTTACCGGTATTGTTGACCAACTCATGCTTAACTTCAAGGATGTCTTCTCCAATATATTTTCAAAGGCTGCTATGGCTGTCCTGGAGGAGTATCCTACTCCTGCCCATATTCTTAAGGCTGACAGGAACAAGCTGATTTCACTGATTCAGAAGAAATCCCGCAAAAGTCTCAAATGGTCAACTGCCAAGTATGAGCTTCTGGTCTCCAAGGCCAGAGATTTTGCACCTCTGAGCATTCATAATGCCTCAAATGTTATTATGCTGGGCGTATATATCTCCATGATCAAAACCTTGGAAGAAAGCCTGGAGAAAGTCCTTAAGTCCATTCGTCTACTGATTGCTGAAGATATGGCGAAGGATATGCCCATGCTGGCATTGACGCTTGAACTTTTGCAGAGCCTGCCAGGTATAGGCCTTCTCTCTGCTGCTACTATTCTTGCGGAGATTGGAGACTTTTCAGCCTTTAAAAAGCCAGGCAAGCTGGTTGCTTATTTCGGCGTTGACCCCTCTGTCATGCAGTCCGGAGAGTTTACCGGCACACGGAACAAGATGTCTAAGAGAGGTTCAAGGCTGCTTCGCAGGGTGCTTTTCACAATTGCTCTTGCTAATATCCGTACCAAGCGGGATAAGACAGCTTGCAACCCTGTGCTGCTGGAGTTCTACCAACAAAAATGCCAGAGTAAGCCTAAGAAAGTAGCTTTGGGAGCTGTTATGCGCAAGCTTGTTTGTATCATCTTTGCTGTTCTAAGGGATAGGAAACCTTACCAGTTACGCAGTCCCCAGGAACACGCTCAAATGCTTGCAGCAAAGCATACAGCAGCTTGATAGTACTGTACTTGATGTTCAGTTTTCAAAGAGCAACTTGCTATTTTAGACCAGCTATTTTATGTCTACCTCACCTAAGTGGTCTTGTTGTCATGCGTTTCATTAACGTCAGGAGCCTAAAAAAATTTCTCAAAATTTTTATTATAAACTCTTGACTTTAATTAGCTGGTCTTTCTTTTAATGTCTATTTATATCTTTTTAATATCATCTGTCTCGCTTTAATTTTTTTAATTCGGGGTTTTAAAAATCATAGTATTCCCTGCAATACTCACAAATCTGTATCATCAGCTGTCATATATTTTAATCTGTACTATATAAAATCGCCTTTGGTCTAATGTATTAAACCAATTTTAGTTTATCTCATTAGACAAGAACTGTCAACAAGATCTCTAATTTTTGTGCAAAACACAAAAACACCCTCATATGTAAATAAGTAACTACTCTTAATACAATGAGGATGTCTGATATCTTTGATATATCCATAAAGAATATCCTATTACTCAGAAGTTCCCGCAGACGGCAAATCCTTATTTGTTTTTGACATATCCAAATTATCAACTATATCCTTTACAATTTCGTAATGCCAATAATACATATCATTTGCCGACAAGCCGAGCAGCTTTTCCATATTCAAGATAATATAGCCATTTTTAATTTCTGTCACCCTATAAAAAGGTTCTCCATTTAATATTGCTATACTCGACTTTTTATTCCATTCACTCACCGAAACAGTTTGATTTTGAACCAATAGCTGCATGAGTTCATAGAAAGATTTTTGCATGACTTTAAGTCTCAAATCAGGATAATAGGTTTCTCTAATGTAATTATCTATTTCAAGCCATAACTTCTCAATACAGTTCTGTCTGTCTATAAGGCTGTTAATGGACAAATCTCCTGTAGACATCGCGCGGCCAAGTCTTTCTTCCCAGTCAATTGGCTTCCATTCAAGAGTTCTGCTCATATGTATAATCCACTTTTCATGGGGAATGTACTCATTATTTGCAGCATAAAGCGCTTTCAACAATAAAGGAATCGATTCATTCAGCGTAAAGTGCCCTTGTAAAGCATCATCTCTGCTTATCCATATATCTCCGGCAAGTTTATAACTCCACCATGCACCGAATAAATAGCTCTGAGACCTTGATACATCAAGTTTGTTCGATAGCTTATTCTCATACATCTCAGCTATTTTGTTATGTGGGTCATATAATATTTTTGAATAGGATAAATCCCAAAGCTCTACTTCACCATACTTCTTTTCTTTTTCCCTTTCAAAATCCAATACCTTTATATCATAAAGGACTCCATCTAATACAACTATCCCCAGCGTAATGGGTGTTTTATTTTCTTGCCAGTATTTATACGTATCAGGCTCCAAAAATATAGTAATATCTATTTCCGATAAGTGGTCAGCAAAACCTCTTGAAAGTCCTCCGTTTAGTGTAATGCCGACAACACCCGGAAGAGATATAAATTCCGGCAACCTATCATTAAGATGCTTTAGCAGCACATCACTTATATTATTACGTTTTACGTCTACATAGGGTCTTCCCATGAATAACGCCCCTCTTCTTATAAGTGTGGTATATAATTAATTGTCCTTTCGAATATATTAAATCTCTACAGATAAGCCCTTTGTTATTAAGTCATTTCTCTAATGGTTTCAAGATTGCATATTGTAACTGATCAAGAATTATTCCTTCCTTGACAATCGCATTTTTAAATCGTCCTTCCAGCTCATATCCCGCTTTTTCTAATACACGTATTGAAGCTGAATTGTTAGAAAAGACCCGTGCAAAGATCCTGATTAAATCAAGTTTTTCAAATGCATACTTTGTTACTGCTTTTACAGCTTCCGTCATGATGCCTTTGCCCCAAAATTCCTCAGCAAGCCAAAAGCCAAGAAATCCGGATAATCTTAGTATATCAGTTTGCTTTACTATGTGAATATCACCAATTGCAGTTCCCTGATAATCTATAGCAAAGTAAGATGATTCATTCGGAAGACAAATCTTCTCAATGTATTCTTTTGCATGAGCAAGAGTAAAAGGATGTGCAAATTCATCTCTTAAGAATCGCCAGATGTTATAGTTGTTTGCATATTTACTGTAAGATTCAGCATCCTCTATTCTAAAAGATCTAATAACAAGTCCATCAATACTTGTAGTTATGTTCACCCCATTGCCCCCCTCTATTCAAATCAACTATGTTTTCCTCCTCAGGTTGAAGTGTCATGCGTTTGAGATTTTATGACTTACCAGGCAAAGTCTTTTTTCATTCTTAAGAAGCATCCCAAATATTTTTTCAATTTCTTAACTAACTGCATTAAGTACCCTATCGCACAAACCGTATCTTTGGCATATAACTGGTATCTTCTTTCACTTTATTATATTTACCAAATTATCATAATCCTGTTTATATTCCAAGACTGTTTTTGATTAATTTCCTTTATCTTTGTTTTATTCACCAGACTTCTTTTTATATCAGCACTATTTACCATTTCTGAAATAAATTTTTCGTATTAATCTGTCTTTTATTTAGAACAAAGAACCGTCCGAAACCACTGAAAAAGTAGGGTTTTTTAAGCCACTTTTACAGTTTTATACAGCCGAAAACATTTAATTCTAATTTTCAAAAGCAAAAAATAATGATTATTTTTACTTAAAGAGGATACCAGTTGGGCTATCCTCTTTAAATTTACTGCCAATGCTGTTAATTTTGATTGCATTGACATGCTTCTTAAGCCGTACCCTCGGGCACGGCTTAATCCATGAAATCTCTTCATCTCTCCATTTTTCCACTCTTGACTTGCTCGTTCTTTATATTTTTCTATAAATTCCTTCGTTTTTGCTCTTTGGCTGTATTCATAATATTCAGGTATATTTACACTTATTTCTAGAGTATTTGATTTCCCTATTTTGAAGCATTGATCTTTCTTTGGACATTTTTGACATCCTTCTACATCAAACTTATATTTCCATGATTCTCGACCGTCTCTTTTTCTTATCTTTCTCTGCTTCTCTACGGTATAATTCCCATAATCACAAAACCATTGGTCCGAATCCTTATTATACGCATATTTACTCTCATCTATTTTGTATACCATTTCACTAATCGGTATGTACGCTTCAGCACCGTTTTCTTTTATTACATCTAAAATTGGCTTCCTGAAATATGCTTTATCCCCATATACCTCTTTTATTTCTATTCCGCTATCCTTTGTCAAATCAATTAATTCTTCAAATCCTGTACCGTCAACGTATGCACCGTTATATACCCTTACTGCCGTTATTATCCTTTCTTTTGTCGTCATTGCATACTCTGTTTTATATCCAAAAAAACTTTCTGTTTTCGATTTATATCCTACTCTTGCATCCTGGTCTACTAATGACCTTATACTCTTTTGTTCTATAAATTTTGGGTCTTCTAATATCTCACGGGCTTTTTCTATAACTTTGTATGTTTTCGTATGTTTTTCCCCTTCAATTTTTTCTTCAACCTGCGCAATGACTTCTTCCACATAAGCCTTCATTGTCGCTTTTGCTTCTCTATGATCTGCTATTTCCTTATAGTTTGGAATATTTGTATTGATTTCTTCCGGTATCTCTCCTGCCTCTTTTTCTAAATTTTTAAATATCTTTTTGGCAATATGTTTTAATATCCTCTCGGGTACTTTTTTTACAGTATTGGCATGAGTGTGTGTACAATCAATACTAATTCCACCAGACTTAATTATATTTTTTTCTACACACTGTTTTACTACTTCCGTTATTATTTCATCCATTGTAACTTCCTGTAGCCTGTGAACTCTGAATTTTGCCAGTAAACTCGGATGGGGAAGTTCTTCTTCAGGATTAATTCCAAGAAACCATAAGTAAGCCAGATTTAATGAAGCTTCCTCGATTACACGTTCATCGGATAAGTTGTACAAATATTGAAGAATTAAAAGCCTTAACATAAGTTCAGGTTCTTTTGCAGGTCTGCCATAATATTTACAATAGGACTTTTCGAGTAGTTTATTAATAAAACTAAAATCAATTGCATTATTTATTAATTTAAGTATATGATTTTCTGGAATTTTATTGTATAATATTGAATAGATGCTTAATTGATTATTTTTATCTTTTAGCATTTAAAAAACCTCCTTTGTGGTGTTGGTTTTGCGTGATTCCATTA
Source organism: Acetivibrio clariflavus DSM 19732 (assembly GCF_000237085.1). Taxonomy (GTDB): domain Bacteria; phylum Bacillota; class Clostridia; order Acetivibrionales; family Acetivibrionaceae; genus Acetivibrio; species Acetivibrio clariflavus. The sequence continues at coordinate 4,151,100 of NC_016627.1, forward strand.
TACCATTGAAGGAGGTTTTTTACTATATATTTGTTGAAATATATTGAATGTTTTACATTTTTTATTTGGTGTTTTTCAGTGGTTTCGAACCGTCCCCTGTTTTAACTGTTTTACTGTTTTATGTTGAAATAGGGTTTGCTTTTTAATATAATGATTATGTTATATTTTTATATTCTGGAGGGTTTGAAATGGCTTGTAACAATACTATCAATTGCACTTGTACATATACCTCATGTTCTCGTCATGGCAAATGTTGTGAATGCGTTGCATATCACCGCAGAAGTGGAGAAGTTCCGGGATGCTTCTTTTCCAAGTCCGGCGAAAAGACTTATGACAGATCAATTGACAATCTCTACAAAGATTATAAAAATAAATAGTTAAATATAATTATCAACAACTCAATCCCAATAGAAATGCTGTACAATTTCTTACAGCATTTAATTGAAGCTCTTATTTTTTACCGAATTAGCTAAACTTAGAAACTTTAAAGGCCTAGGTATCACGAACTTCATGTTCCCAGGTCTTTATGTTTTATCTTACATATTTTAAAGTTGCCTAAAATGCAAACCTAAACCAAATTAAAAATTTTTAATTAGAGCCACTTATTTTTTAGCAAATTTTTCATTTTCTCCTTGGTATCAGCATTAACTTCTATCTTTTCTATTTCCTTCAGTAATGAAAACAAATCGGGCGATATATTCTGCAGATTCTGATTTAGCTTTTTGCACCATTCTTCCAAAACTCTACATGCACCGTTTCGTTCTCTGACCACAGGTGATTTAAGTGCAGTCTTTACCAATTTTTCACCCAGTTGAGGATAATTTTTTAATTCCTGAAGTACAAAATCAAGGCAATTATGTTCTTGTGAAAAATTCTTTGCAAAAAGAAAATCTCCCATCCCTGTCGCCATATCGTCAAGCGGCAAGATATTTTCATATATTTTTGTCAATTCCTTAGCATATCTAGGATTCTTATAAACCAGATAAAGATAACCAAAATGTTTAACCGGTTCTTTCTTAACCGCATTAAAAATCAGTTCCGATACATTCATATTCAGTTTCCTGGCTATATCGGTTGCATAGCGGAAATTGCTATCATCCGGATTTTTTAGAATCTCTAAAATCATATTTTGCCACGAATCTCTACATACAATGCCATCACACATCTTTATCAGTTCATCTCTGTTAGCTAATTGCGCATCTTCCAGCCACTGCTTTAAATTTAGAATACGCCAAAATTGTATTATTGTTAACGTGCGTTCAGATGCAATGGACAAATAGCGCTGTAATGCTTCTTCAGCATGTTCATAAACACTTATTCCGTCAGCCGGACCCTCATCTAACAGAGCATCAATAATAATACTGATACCTTCAAAAAGTTCATCATCTATGGAATTACCACGCAGTGCACCTATCAAATCACCTTTATTGGCACACTCCAGTCCAAGATAAGCGTCCACAATTGCATTGGCACAACCCTTGCGTAAAATCCATTCGCGAATCTCATCAGTCGCAGGTTCTAAACGCATAACCGTATGAATTTTTCCCCATCCGTCAACTTTTTGTGCAATCCTGAACAAAATATCGTTACCATTTTGGTAGTTTAAAACCGCTACAACTACATAAAGTGTGAATTCTTCGTATAATGCAAGTTTAAGAAGCTTGTCAACGGTATCCTGTTCATTGCTCAAATCAAGCAAACCCAGTAATCCAATACCTAATTTGACCAATTCCTCATCACTAGTATTAAAAGCCAGTTGACAAGCATATTCAAACATATTCGCAATATTGATATCTTTAGAGCTTTCTCGAATAGATTCAAGAACAGAATCGATAATTGACAAAGTACCGTAGTTTTGTAGAAGTTCTGATATTTTACCTTGAGACTTGCTGCTGTTCTTTTTCCATTCATCTTTTAAGAGTTTAACTATCTTCTTTACGACTTTATCCGGATTTTTTAAATTCATGTGAAATATTTCTATTCCATCCTTTGCACCGGGCATAAAGCTTAACTTATTTGGGGGAGTTTCATTAAAGGGAAGCCAAAAATTATGTGGAAGCTTCCCCTCCGAATTAATACTCTCACAAATTACGCTGTATATACTTTGCTCACTCATTTAAGAAACACCCCCATAAAAATCGCTTTATCTCTCCATTTACAATGCTTATCATAACACCATAACCAAAGTACCTGCCGTAATTAAGATACATCCTAATAAAGACTTTACGGTAAATTTTTCATGCAAAAAAATAAATGCAAAAATCAGTGTTATAACTACACTCATTTTATCAATCGGCACAACCTTCGACGCCTCTCCTGTCTGTAAAGCTCTGTAATAACACAGCCACGACGCACCGGTTGCAAGTCCGGATAAAATAAGGAATATCCAACTCCTTTTGCTGATTTCAGGCAAACCGCTCTGCGCACGGGTCAGAAATACCATTACCCATGCCATAACTACTACAACAACCGTCCTTATTGCAGTTGCAAGATGTGAGTTTACACCCTCTATGCCTATCTTAGCCAATATAGTGGTAAGCGCTGCAAAAATTGCAGACAGTATTGCAAATAATATCCACATATAACATTACCTCTACTTTTTTATATATTTTTCAAAGCTATTATTTATCTATAATATACCAATTGGTTCTAACTATCAACCCGATACGCAATAGAAGGTGTTAATGTTAAACTGTATTGTACATATTGTTATATATCGTCTCAAATTTATTTTAATTTTGCATATCAATCTGTTTTTTCTTAGAACAAAGAACCACCCCCTGTTCTATTTCAAGTTATCTATTTCATCGGAAAAGGCATCCCTATATTGTTCAAACAGGCCGGTATCAAAATTATAGCTTGTATCCTTTGCTGTCGGTTTCTTCTCCTTAACTTGAGCATATAATCTATCAATTTCAGGAGAAAGTTTGCTCCATACCTGCTTTATTTTTGTAAATTTTTCACCCTCCAAACTATTTATGAAAGTGTCATATTCTGCTTTTTTGACCATTGCATCGGCCAATCGTTCCAATGTAAAGTCAATATCCATTGTACTTCCTGTACTGCTCTTTCCGGTTGTTACGTAAAAACTTATATCACAAAAACCGTCGTTCCATATATCAGTAGTAATAAAATTTCTTATTTCTCTTAATTTATCCTCAGGGGTGTCACTGCTGCTAAAGCCATTTCTCATTTCTTCTATAGCATTGGATAAACCGCCTAATACTGCATTCTGAAATTCTTCATTGGCATCTATCTTCCAACTGTTCTCATTTTTAGATAATTTAATATCAATAGTCGATACTCTAATTTTATTGTCCTCTCTTTTTATTAAATCTAAAAAAATTTGCTGTGCTTGTTTATTCATCTCCTCTTCACTCTTTGCATTTTCTCCTGCAAATGCGTTTTCAAAAGCAAGTGATAATGCCTTTTGGAAATATTCACCCATAATTGCAGCCATATCTATATTGGTAATTTCAGTTTTTACAGTGGCAATATTCCCTTCTTGAGCAGAAGATAATACTTTGAAGTTCAATTTGTTAACTAAGAGTTTTAAATTCTCTTCATCTTTTATCAAATCACTATCTTCTGAATCTTTATTAAATATTTCATCAGAAGCTAAATATTTTTGAGCTGTCTTTTTATCAAAATTTTTAATAGCATTTAAAGCATTGGTAACCGCTTGTTCCGGTGTTTCACTACTGAGCCTGCAGGCTGTAAGCATAAAACACAAAAGAAACATAAATGAAACAAATATACAAATTTTTTTATTCATTCAACTCATACCCCTTTCTTCAATTCTTATTTTAGAATACCCAAAATGCAAAAGAGGTATGAACTGTTCTTTCATTAGCTGCTTCCAATTATTAGACAGTATATTTTACACGCTTATAATTACCATAACCATGAAGAAAAGATTAAAATAGCTGATATAAATCAAGCTTGAATTGAAATATTGTTAAATTTTCTCTATAATAAATATGTCTAAAATTGTACCTATACATATCATTTGAAACAGAATTTATAAGTATTCTGTTAACTAATATGTTTTTTATTTATGCTTCCTGTATCAGATTTTTAATTTATTATCAGTTAAAAATTAATCATAAAATATAATAAAAGGCTCCGAGAGTATCGGATAAGCTTCTTTCAATATAGAAAATATTATGCAAAATTCTAATGAAGGTGATAAATCCAAAATGAATCTGCTGGTAACTTTGGATTCAAAATACATACAACCGCTAAAAGTGATGCTTTTTTCGCTATTTACAAATAATCCGGCTGAAAATTTCCATATCTATCTTATGCATTCGAGCATCAAAGACAATGAAATTGCTGATATTGAACGTTTTGTAAATAGTTATAATCAAAAACTGTCTGTAATAAAAATAGCTGACAGTTATTTTCAAAATGCACCTGTAATATTACATTATACAAAAGAAATGTATTATAGGTTATTGGCTTATAAATTCTTGCCCAAAAATATGGATCGAATTCTCTACTTGGATCCTGATATTTTAGTGATTAATCCTATTCGTGAACTATACGAAACTGAACTTGATGGGTACCTTTATGCAGCAGCTTTTCACAATATATTGGCAGTAAAAAAAATTAACCGAATCCGCTTATATCCATACAAAATCGATGCCTATTTCAATTCAGGCGTATTACTTATGAATCTGGAACTGCAAAGAAAACTTGTAGATGAAGAAGTCATCTATTCTTTTGTTGAAAAAAATCGTGCAAAGCTTATACTGCCTGATCAGGATATTCTCAACACACTTTATTCCAAACAAATAAAATGCTTGGATGAGAAGCTATATAATTATGACACCAGATATTATAATTACTATAAGATTATAACAAATAACGCATGTGATATGGACTATGTCATGACGAACACAGTAATTCTCCACTTTTGCGGCAAAAAAAAGCCCTGGCAAAAAGGTTACAGCGGAAAGTTTTACTCTTTGTACAAACATTACGAAAAGAAAGCAATATCATAGCAAAATTATCTAAAAGCATTCCTATAAACCAACAGGTCTTACCAAATATTATTTTAATCTTTACACCTATCTGTAATTACTCAAATAACCACTTGCATAAGAATTGCTCATTTAATAAAACAATTCAGCTTCAAATTAAATCTTCTTAATGGGCAGAATGGCATAGTGCTCTTTTCTGACAATTTCTCCATAACGGAAAGAAACCGGCGTTCTGAATAGCGGGCCATTTGATACAAACGTATGGTATTCGCCATTTTCTCCGCAGGCATCTGCACCTTCTGAAATAATGGAAGCAATCGTATCCGGCGACAATGTCATTCCAAGGTGCTTTTCACTCAGTCTATCTGTATCTACGACAATTATATTTGCAGTAAATCCGCTTTCAATAAATTCATCCACCAATGCCCTTCGTTCCTCTTTCCAAAGTGGGAAAAAGGCTTCAATGCCTGCAGCATCGCAACGTGCAGTACACCACTGCAAATGTTCTTCAATATCGATATCACCGAACACACAAATCTCAGCACCATTTTCCTTCTGTTCCCTAAGTTCCTTTTCAAAATTTGCCGCATAATCTTTTCCGGAAGTCTTAATTAATTTAATAGGAATACCCAGTGAAGCTGAAACATCTTTCAACAAATCATCAGGAATTCCATGGAACCAGGATCGTTCCATGTCCATATTATATGTTATAATAAGTGAAACCGGTTTCATTCCCAATTTTATAGCTCTGTAAATTGCAAGAATGCTATCTTTGCCTCCACTGTAGGATGCCACAAATTTCTTTCCGTAAAATGTACTAACCACTTATTTATCTCCTTTTTAATCAAATTATTATTTCTTATGTATTACACTTGCAAAGGCTTACAGCCATTTAACTTTCAATTTTCCTCTTTATAAATATTCCACATATGATTAAGCGGACCGCTTCCTTTTCCTAAGTCAAGCATTGCCTTTAAAGCTCCTGATACATAAGCCTTCGCCTCTTGAATTGACGTCTCCAAATCCCATCCTTTTGCCAGTCCGCAGGCTATAGCACTGGATAAAGTGCATCCGGTTCCATGGGTATTTTCATTGTTAATCTTCTCCCCAATAAACCACTTGTACTTGTTATTACAGTACAATAAATCATTGGCATCGCTTACTCTGTGCCCTCCTTTGCAAAGAACGGCGCATCCGAATTGATTTCCGATAATCTCAGCCGCTTTAATCATATCATCTTCATTTTCAATGGATATTCCCGATAAAACAGACGCTTCCGGAATATTTGGTGTCAGTAATATAGCTTGAGGGAACAAACTGTTTTTCAATGTCTCAATTGCATCATCCTGAAGTAGTTTCGAACCGCTTGTAGAAATCATTACAGGATCCACAACTATGTTTCTTGCATTATAAAATTTCAGCCTCTCAGATATGGTTTCAATTAACTTGACCGATGAAACCATGCCAATTTTAACTGCATCCGGATAAATGTCGGTAAAGACACTGTCCAACTGCATACCCAAAAATTCTGGAGTAACTTCCATAATTCCTGTTACACCGGTTGTATTCTGTGCAGTAAGTGCAGTAACCGCACTCATGCCATATACACCGTTTGCTGTCATTGTTTTTATATCTGCTTGAATTCCAGCGCCCCCGCTGGAATCACTTCCTGCTATAGTCAATACTTTTTTCATTTTCTTCTCCCCGCTAAACTTATAATTTTTATAAACACTAATCTTAATATAAAGATAGATAACAATAAAAAGTATATCTTATCGCTTTAAAATACTCTAAGTTGAAACTTTTTCCAAAAAGGTATAAACATCGTCCAACTTGATGAAATAAAGGTCACTAATCTTCTTAATCTCCTCCCAGTCGGCTTTGCTTGAATCATCGTAAACGCCTACTGTCTTAAATCCGGCGTTTTTTACCGTCTTAATTGCATACAGTGCATCTTCAAAAACCCATGTCTCATCCGGCAACGTTCCCATATGCTCTGCTGCAGCGATATAAATATCCGGTTTTACTTTACCGGCACCTATTTCTGTGGACGTAAATATTCTGTCAAAATACCTTATTACATTTAGCCTTTCCAGTGCTCTTTCAAAAACCGGCCTGTCACAGGATGTTGCCGCCACTATTTTAATCCCATGCTGCCTTATACCACTTAGAAACTGATCTACACCTTCCTTTAACTGAACCTGATGAGCATAAAAATCTTTAATGGTTTCATTGACACCATTTATAATCTCATCCTCATTCATATCCAAACGGTATCTTTCTTTTAAATATTTAGCGCCTTCCGACATACTCATGCAAAACAAGGTTTCAGCAAGTCCCTCTTCCGGCTGTATGCCTAAATTGAGCAAAAACATTTCTCCGGCTTTATCCCATACTGGCATGGAGTCCAGTATAACCCCGTCTATATCAAAAATAACCCCCTTAATCATATCCTCACCTGTAATTAGATTAATCTTTCTGTATAATACCTGCATATTGTTTCCAGGCATTTACAAGTTCAGCAGCAGCCTGTTTTGGATTATCTGCCTCCGAAACAGCAGACACAACAAAGAAACCAGCAGCTCCGGTTTGGGCAAGGGGTGGTATATCAGCAAGCTTAACTCCGCCACCTACCACAACAGGAATCTTGCTAAACCTGACAAGTTCTGAAATTTCATCAAAACTTCTGGTCACTACTTTTCCATCCAAATCAAGTCCGCAGTCCGGCTTTGTCATCGTTTCATGTACAGGACCGACACCAAAGTAATCAATCTGGGAAACATCCGCTGTTTTGATATACTCAAACATTTCATGCGTTCTTGCCGATAAACCGATAACTGAATCTTGTCCCAAATATTCTCTGCATACATCCACCGGAATATCCGACTGTCCGACGTGGATTCCATCGACTTTTATCCCCTGCTTTCTGGCAGCCAGAACAACATCAAGGCGATCGTTTACCAGCAGCGTTACTTCATCGGATTTACCGATTTGGGCTATTGCCTCCGATGCCTGTTGGGTCAGTTGAATGAGTTCTCTGGCCGATGCAACTTTCGAACGGATTTGTACACATGTAAATCCGGCTTCAACTGCATCTTTAATTATTGACACTACAGGACGGCCTTTTGTATTTTCGGGTCCTACAACCAGGTAAGCCGATATATCCAATTTTTTCCTCATACTCATTGTTTTCACTCCCAAAATATCGTAAATTCCATGATTTATTTATTACAGTCCATGGCCTGCATTAGCTTTCAGAATGGATTAAGTTAGCGATTTTATCCCCAACTTCAACCATTACACCTATATAGGCAGCATCAATTAAATCTCAATAATTTCAAACGGATTATTGGCAATATCCTCCGCACTGGCTTTATACAGTTCGTCAAGGAACTGAACCTGAAAACTTCCGGGACCATCCGCCTTTTTTTCAGCACGGGTTGCTGCCAAGTTGTACACCGCAGTACCGGTAAGTGCCGCAATAAACGGCGAAGCAGCCGTTGCATATACAGCAATAACTCCACCTAATGAACATCCTGCACCGGTAATTTTCTCCATAAAATGTGATCCTCCATAGGATAACACTATAACAGACCCGTCTGTTATTAGATCTGTTTCTCCTGATACCGCAACAGCCCCTCCTGTATATCTGGCCAACGCTATAGCTGCATCCTTTGCAGAACTCACAGAATCTGTTGAATCAACACCTCGAACATTAGACTTTTTCGTTCCGCCATCCAACCCCCATAGACCTGCCAATGCCAGAATTTCAGATGCATTACCTCTGATAACTGTAGGTTTATACTCTCTAAACTGCTCTAAAAGCTTGGTCCTAAGGGATCCAATGCCTACAGCCACCGGATCCAACACCCATGGTTTTCCTGTTTCGTGCAATACTTTTGCAGTATGGGGCAAAGTTTGCTCATAAATCGGCAGAAGTGTTCCAACGTTTATATATGTAGCCCCGCCGGCTTTTGCCAAAAATTCGCCCTCATCGGGTAAATAAACCATGGCGGCTGAGCCCCCAACAGCCAGTTGTGCGTTAGCTACAAAATTAATTGTTACCGTATTGGTAATGGATCCTGCCATCGGTTTTGTCCGTTTAACAGTTTCAACTGCCTGAATTATCTGTTTTTTAATCTCCCCACTGTTAATCATAATATACTTTTCCTTTCATAAAAAATTTCCTACCTAGATTTATACAATATCCCTTTGATTCCAAATCACTAGCACTGTTTTTATAGTCATTAGGTCAAGTTTGTCTTTTCAACTCCTATGTATTTTCCCTATATACCGGGTTTTAAGCAAAAAAAAGCACCTTCCTGTTGTAAGGAAAGCGCTTTTTTTATTATGTCTAAATAAAATTATTATTCATAATAATAAAATTATTTTAGATAATAAATTGCTTCCCTACACCAGTATTAACTGACAGGTTCAAAGGGTTAGGTTTTACCTTCTCAACTCAAACGAGTTCCCCCACAATTTATTTAGTTTATACATTACCATTTATGCTCTTTAGTGTCAAGTTCCAATAAAGTTTTGCAAAAATATCGGTAATCATTTATTAAAACACCGGATTGAACCTTGTTTATATTCTTATGAAATTAATAACAGTTTTTTGGATACGGAAGAAACCAATTCTTCAAACTTGTTATTTAAATGAGGCGGGCTCCATTCGGGACTTTTACAGATAAAAACATAATCAAATTTTTCATTATAAATCGATTTTATATCCTCGGTATGTTCAAATGGAACTACTCCTTCCAGGCAGTAGATTTGAGAATCTTTTCGTCTTACCCATTTTACTTTTGTATCAGGCCGTTCTTCAATTACTCTTCTCAACCAGTTGCCACAGTTGCAATAGTCACTGCCTTTATAATAGTGATAACAGTCATGATGGAAGTCAATATTTATTATCTTTAACTTTAAATTTTTTGGGAACTTATCAATAAAACTTTTTATATATTTATGACTATCAGCCTTTATAAAATTTTTATCAGGTAGGTTCAATCCCATTAAGAACCTTTTTAAAAAATTGAACTGTTCAATTACCCCTATTTTTTTAAGCTGCGGATATCTTTTATATCTTTCTTCCCACATGGATTCCAGCTTATTGTTAGGTATTTCATCACTTCCATCCGGAAAATATAAATCTCTATCCTGTGATGAAGCATCAATAAAATAATCGAAATCAATGCTTAATATACCTTTCACAATATCGCCCCCTATGTTAAGCGAAAGATAGTTATTAAATTTGTATGTAATTCACTATAAATAATAAATTTGTATTTTAAAACATTTTACCTTGCTTTTATCAACTCACTCCAACAATTTCAAGTATATTTTAACACAAAAAAAACACTCTGGACATGTTTTTGTTTATACACACCAGAGTATAACAGATTTACTTTTCTCTTTAATAATTGTCAAAAATATCATACAGAACATATCAATATTAAAAAATTTTATTCAAGCATTTCTCAAAAGTTCTTTCACATAATTGGGTAAAGCAAAGCAACCCTTGTGTAAATCAGTATTGTAATATTTAGTCTTCAAGCCAAGAGAATCCCAGCTTGTACTTAAATCAGCAACAGGATCAAGACCTTTAGAAGCAAATCCAAAGAGCCAATGACCCGAAGGATAAGTTGGTATATGTGCCTGGTAAACCAAAGCTACTGGAAAAACCGATTTTATTTTTTTATGAGCATCTTGCATAGCCAAGGCATCATTTGGATAATAAGGACTTTCGTGCTGATTTACCATAATACCGGTTGATTTTAATGCTTTGAAGCAATTTCTGTAAAACTCCTCGGTAAACAGACTTTCTCCCGGTCCAAAAGGATCCGTTGAGTCAACTATTATCAAGTCATATTCATTATTTTTCTCTTTAACGAATTTTATACCATCCTCAAAGTATATATGTACCCGCGGATCATCAAGCTTACATGAAGTTTGTGGCAAATACTCCCTGCAAACGTCAACTACAAGTTTATCTATCTCCACCATATCAATTCGTTTTATTGAATCATATCTTGTAAGCTCTCTTACCGCTCCTCCATCGCCTGCACCAATAACAAGAACATCATGAATTTCAGGGTTTACAGCCATAGGCAAATGCGTCATCATCTCATGGTATATAAACTCATCCTTTTCAGTGAGCATTATGAATCCATCAAGCACTAATACCCTGCCGAAATCATAGGAATCAAACACATCTATACGCTGAAACTCACTTTTTAGACTTACTACCTGTTTATCAATCTTAAAGGAAAATCGAGCATTTTCTGTATGATATTCAGTAAACCATAAATCCATATTATCCCCCTCCAAAACAAAATATTTCTCAGCTCTATATCTTTAGGCCTATGAATAGGCTATGCTTGTCTTATATGTATTATATAAATATTTTTTCGCCCGTTTTATGGGCTGATATTCTCATAGCCTTAAATACTGCTTTTTACCGTTAACAATAAAAAAGCAGCTATCGGCACCGAAAACTTCCGCAGCCAATTGCTGTCATTTTTTATCACCGATACGATTGAATCACTTTATCCAGAGGCTTCCTTGAATCAAAATTTAAAGATTAAAGGTTTTGCAAGGTTATTAAAATTATATAACGAATAAGTTTCCCTTCAAACCTTACACTTTTTATTTATTCTTGCTTAAATTATTATAGAATTTTACGGTAAAACGATTATTGCATATTTTAGCTGATAATGCAATATTTAATATTTTTATTGAGTTTACCGTTCTTAAGCAAGACTCAAGCGATGCCATTATACAAACAAAGAATTATTATATTGAAAAAACTATTTTTAACAGTTTACCTATAGATTTAAATACTTAATAAAAATTTACATAACAACATGCTGTAGATATCCTATTATCATTAAATTTATGTATAATCTCATCTCTTACTTTAGTATACATTATACAAAATAAAAAGCCGTCAATCAAGAGGATTGTAATCTTCACTATTTATCGCAGATTTGCTTCCTCCATCAAAAGTGGCATATTACTGCTAAACCAAGCATTGAATGCAGATCCGCCCCATAGAACAAAGAACCGTCCGAAACCACTGAAAAACACCAAATAAAAAATGTAAAACATTCAATATATTTCAACAAATATATAGTAAAAAACCTCCTTCAATGGTATAATGGAATCACGCAAAACCAACACCACAAAGGAGGTTTTTTAAATGCTAAAAGATAAAAATAATCAATTAAGCATCTATTCAATATTATACAATAAAATTCCAGAAAATCATATACTTAAATTAATAAATAATGCAATTGATTTTAGTTTTATTAATAAACTACTCGAAAAGTCCTATTGTAAATATTATGGCAGACCTGCAAAAGAACCTGAACTTATGTTAAGGCTTTTAATTCTTCAATATTTGTACAACTTATCCGATGAACGTGTAATCGAGGAAGCTTCATTAAATCTGGCTTACTTATGGTTTCTTGGAATTAATCCTGAAGAAGAACTTCCCCATCCGAGTTTACTGGCAAAATTCAGAGTTCACAGGCTACAGGAAGTTACAATGGATGAAATAATAACGGAAGTAGTAAAACAGTGTGTAGAAAAAAATATAATTAAGTCTGGTGGAATTAGTATTGATTGTACACACACTCATGCCAATACTGTAAAAAAAGTACCCGAGAGGATATTAAAACATATTGCCAAAAAGATATTTAAAAATTTAGAAAAAGAGGCAGGAGAGATACCGGAAGAAATCAATACAAATATTCCAAACTATAAGGAAATAGCAGATCATAGAGAAGCAAAAGCGACAATGAAGGCTTATGTGGAAGAAGTCATTGCGCAGGTTGAAGAAAAAATTGAAGGGGAAAACATACGAAAACATACAAAGTTATAGAAAAAGCCCGTGAGATATTAGAAGACCCAAAATTTATAGAACAAAAGAGTATAAGGTCATTAGTAGACCAGGATGCAAGAGTAGGATATAAATCGAAAACAGAAAGTTTTTTTGGATATAAAACAGAGTATGCAATGACGACAAAAGAAAGGATAATAACGGCAGTAAGGGTATATAACGGTGCATACGTTGACGGTACAGGATTTGAAGAATTAATTGATTTGACAAAGGATAGCGGAATAGAAATAAAAGAGGTATATGGGGATAAAGCATATTTCAGGAAGCCAATTTTAGATGTAATAAAAGAAAACGGTGCTGAAGCGTACATACCGATTAGTGAAATGGTATACAAAATAGATGAGAGTAAATATGCGTATAATAAGGATTCGGACCAATGGTTTTGTGATTATGGGAATTATACCGTAGAGAAGCAGAGAAAGATAAGAAAAAGAGACGGTCGAGAATCATGGAAATATAAGTTTGATGTAGAAGGATGTCAAAAATGTCCAAAGAAAGATCAATGCTTCAAAATAGGGAAATCAAATACTCTAGAAATAAGTGTAAATATACCTGAATATTATGAATACAGCCAAAGAGCAAAAACGAAGGAATTTATAGAAAAATATAAAGAACGAGCAAGTCAAGAGTGGAAAAATGGAGAGATGAAGAGATTTCATGGATTAAGCCGTGCCCGAGGGTACGGCTTAAGAAGCATGTCAATGCAATCAAAATTAACAGCATTGGCAGTAAATTTAAAGAGGATAGCCCAACTGGTATCCTCTTTAAGTAAAAATAATCATTATTTTTTGCTTTTGAAAATTAGAATTAAATGTTTTCGGCTGTATAAAACTGTAAAAGTGGCTTAAAAAACCCTACTTTTTCAGTGGTTTCGAACCGTCCCTTGTTTTATTGTTTTACAACGGTTTTGAATATATTAAAGAATGTATTAGCTTTCCGTTTATAAATTCCGATTTCATTAAATCGACTTTATTTATATCAATTTTTATTTTCTCCAAAGTATCCTTAAGTTCACCTGTGTCAAAGCCATCTTTCAATATAACCTTTCTTCCTATGGTTATATGAGGTTTATATTCTCTGTTTTCCAACTCAAAGTCCTTCTCTATCAGGCTTTGATGTAATTTTTTCTGCATATTGAATAGGGTATCATTATTTTCTACTCCCAACCAATAAATATTCCCTTCCGGTCTCTTAAAATATCCTACTTTGGTTAACCCAAACGTAAATGCCTCAAAATTAAGTTCATTCATTATTTCCTTGATGGTATTCAATCTATTTTTCTGTATCTCTCCTAAAAACTCTAATGTAAGATGTATATGTTCCTCATTTACAAATTTGCCTTGAATGGAATTTGACTTGACCTTGTTAATTATATCATAAATTTTAGCTTTTATCTCACTATCAAAATTTAGCGATATAAATAATCTCATACAGTTCTTCTCCTTTTATTCATTTCTTGAATCCATATTAAAAAGCATCTGTTAATGGAAACATATAAATCACGTACTGTATTCATTCTCCAGTATCTTCAATCCTTCATACATATCCTGCCCCAGTAACTCCTGAGTTTTAGCAAAATCAAACCTCTCATGAAGCTTGTCTTGCACTTTAAGGAAAGCTTTCTTGCCATATTTCCGTATAAACATAGCCTGCGCCTCAGCTGAAGCCGATCCGTCATTATCCGGAGTATAAAATCCTTTTGTACAGTTTTCCAGTTCTGAGCACTCATAGCACCCATCTATGTTTTTTTCACTGCAGCAAACCATGTTAGGGCATCTCTTGTCTTCATATAATGTTGCAAAGGAACAGACATTATATTTCGTCCTACAGGATCCGCACCATTCACCCAAAAAGCAATGATTGCAGGATAACCCACAGTATCCTACAGGATCCACACCTTTACGAGCATTTTTGCACAACTTATTCTTAATCCGACGCATCGCCTCAATATGCATGATCCAATGCCTGCTGAAAGGCATTTTTATCAAGCCGCGAATATCCTTGTTGCACCAGTAATCGATAAGCCATCTGGCATTCTCATCCTGACTGACACAGCCGGATTCAGCAAGTCTTTCTTTATCGGAATCCGAAAACCCGTTTTTCATCTGCGAATATTGCAATTCTGCAAGAAGTGTGTTGGTAGAAAGCATAACTTCTTTGGCATATTCATATAAAGCCTTGATATTGAGTTTTTTTGAAAACTCTGCAATTTCCTGTCCCTGCAGTTCATTGCCGGTTGTGATGACGGGCGAGCCGATTTTTTTCTGATATTCGCCTATCACAATTATCTGCTCATCCTTTGCGATCAATGTATGGGCTACAATATCCTCAATTCGAAAGATGTGCCAGATAGAATAGGCAAGAGTCTTACTGTGATAACCCTTCGCATTTGCAAAAGGCATCTGATAAAATGCTTTGGCAGGATATCCGTTTGCAATCTGTGTAATCTGCTCAAACATCTCTCTCCTGAGTTCAACGAGCAGTTCTATTCCATCCTTATATGTAGCCTCTTTTGCAAGAAGAATCTGGATTCGTTTATTCTTCTCTGACCATTCATTGTTCAATGTACTTATATCCTCCTTTGTTTTCTCAAATAAATTTAGATATTATTTTAGAAACAGTCTTTACAGCCGCCTTATTTTACCTCTCCGGCTATTCTTCTTGCAAACCGTTTTGCACCTTCCACAGCCTCTTTGTTCTGCATAGCAGCCTTATTGTCTACATCTCTCACACTATACATTCCAATATATTCAAGGGACGAATGCGTACAAAAATTCTTTATTACTGCCTCAAAGGAGGTACAGGCATTCAATCTCAATCACTTTTAGTTCCTCGAGAAATGTCTTGCGCAGTTCCGCAGTATTTCCATCAACACGGGGGCTGCCCATAAAAATAAGTACTTTCACTTATCTTTCTCCTGCTATAAAAGGATTATTTTTCATTACTATATCAATATATTTGCACGAATTCAATAAAATTTTGTAATTTATTTGAAGGGAAAACTAATCTGTTCTGCCAACCTCATTCTTTCCAATAAATCCAAATAGACCACAATCAAATTCTGACTTCAAAAATATTAACCAGTCTATACATCATTTAGTTTTCTTGCATAGTATTTAATCCATTCTTTCTCCTCAACCCTATTATAAATGTCCGTTAGTTGACAACCAACTCAATCAGATAAATTTTAGGGAAGTTGATATGTTCCAGTAACCGGATATATTAAATCGAAGTTTTCTTAATCTGTATTATCAGTATCTTCAACGTAAGTATTTACATATGCCCAAATCTATAATAAATACATTAATAATAAGGGTTTTAGAAATGAGCATCATTATTTCGTCGAAGTTTTTAACCTATAATGGTGAGTTTGAAAATACTCGATATACATTCTCTTTCCGTTTTGAGACTGCAAAGTGCTCTGCATTGTGTTGACAATGTAAACACATTGGTATATAATATGTTTACATTGTAGACAGTGAGGAGCTTGATTGAAATGAAAAAGCAGAATATTAGTCTTACTAATGCCGAATGGAATCTCATGGAATGCCTGTGGGATGCATCACCGCGAACCGGCAGAGAGGTAACGGAATATTTGAAGAAACATGTGGGCTGGACCCGGAGCACAACCCTGACGATGCTTAGACGTATGACGGATAAGGGCTTAATCAGATGTGAGGACAATGAAGGAATAAAGATCTACTCTCCTCTCATTAAGCGGGAGGACGCAGTTATCAAGGAAACGGACAACTTCCTTAACCGGGTTTACAAAGGCAGCATCAGCCTTATGATGAGCACCATTACAAAGAAGCTGGATCTCACAAAGGAAGAAATTGAAGAATTGTACGCAATCCTTCGTGAAGCTGAAGTCAAGGAGGGAGAGAAATGACAGAATTTATCATTACTTCCTCCGTTCTTATCCTTGTGGTAATTCTATTGCGGCATTTTTTAAAGGGCAAAATCAGCTTGCACATGCAATACGCCCTTTGGGCACTGGTGCTGATACGTTTGATTGTACCCATTAACTTGTTTGAAAGCCCAATTAGTGTAATGAACACCATTGAACGTT
Source organism: Acetivibrio clariflavus DSM 19732 (assembly GCF_000237085.1). Taxonomy (GTDB): domain Bacteria; phylum Bacillota; class Clostridia; order Acetivibrionales; family Acetivibrionaceae; genus Acetivibrio; species Acetivibrio clariflavus. The sequence continues at coordinate 4,168,057 of NC_016627.1, forward strand.
CGGCAGTCTATAAGACGGCTGAACAGACGCTTTTAAGAACTCAGGTATACTCTGATGTAATATTTAACAGTGAAATGACGCCAGATGAGGCGAGTAAAGTCGGAAAAGGTACATTGCGTGAAATTCAAGGGTATCCAATAGAAAGCGGTTATGCACACTTGCATACATATATTTTTATGGATTCTCTTGGTACGGTACTGGCCCGGATATTGAGAACAGTATGGCTTGCCGGAGTTGCCATTGTCGGCCTGACCTTGCTTTTTTCGAACCTTAGTTTCAACAAGAAACTGAGAAAAACCAGAATACGCTATCAGACAAACAATTGTAAACGGCCAGTCTATTTAGTTAAGAACTTACCTTCGCCCTGCCTGTACGGATTCTTTAATCCTGTGATCTATATCACTCCGAACGTTGCCGATGATACGTTAAAATTGCGCCATGTGCTGGCCCACGAACAGACCCATTACCGACACGGCGACCACATCTGGGCGGCACTGCGCGGTTTATGCCTCGTCGTACATTGGTACAACCCGCTTGTTTGGCTGGCGGCAACACTTTCCCGCCGGGATTCCGAATTAGCCTGCGATGAGGGAACCATCAAACAACTCGGCGAGGCAAGTCGCCTGGAATACGGACGGACGATCATCGATCTTACTTGCGAGAAACGCAAAACCATGGATTTGCTTTGCTGCGCTACCTCCATGACTGACGAGAAAAAAGGTATCAAGGAACGCGTTACACTTATCGCAAGAAAGCCAAAAGTCCTCGTGCCGGCATTGGTTACAGCCGTACTCGTCGCCACTGTTGCGGTCGGCTGCACCTTCACGGGATCAAAATTCGAAAATGCTGAGATCATTCCGCTGACGGCTGATGAAGTAGAGATATATAATAAAGTTTTTGATCCCATGTTGTATGACGAGCACGGCAACCCCATCGGTATCAATCCGCTCAACCAATTTCTTACCTCTTATTATGACCGACCGGAGGATATTAATCTGGCCGAATTGCTGCGTTATTTTCCGTCTGATGGAGATGTGAAGGATGAAGCTGAATTTGAATCCCTCAAAGCCTCAGAAAGCTGGCCTTTCGGCGCCGATGCAACTCTGGCCAGCATGCCCGTCCCTATCCACAGATTTACCGCAGAAACCATAAACGATACGCTGGAAAAGTATATGGGCATTATGCTGGATGATTTGAGTGGCGTAGGAATGGATGAGCTGATTTATCTTAATGCATATAACGCATATTACAACTTTACCAGCGATGCAGGGTTTGGTTCCTTCGTTTGCTTGAGTGGTGAAAAACAGGGGGATATTATACGACTGTACAGCGAACACGCAATACTCACGCTGAAAAAACAGGGTGACGGCTTTATTATTGTGTCTCATCAGCCCATTGGGGATGGTGCTAATAATAACCGGTAACCCATTGATATCATTTTAGAATACTACTCCACCTCCCGGAGTCTCTCGACGATACTTTGCCTGTCGGTCATGATATATGACAGCAGGGGAATAATCATTCCAATTACAAACAAAAATGGGAGTACGACTAAAAGCGGCCATAGGATAAACCGGTAACGGAAGAACCACAGCAAATTTTCCAGAGGTCTGACAATCAAAAGTGAAAAAATCATACCGAAAACAAACGAAAACATGCAAGTTCCAAGAGCATAGTATACCCCTTCAAGCATCAGCATACTACATAGTTGCTTCCGCGTCATTCCAATACTCTGCAGCATAGCAAATTCCTTTCGGCGGGAAAAGATACTGGTAAGGATAGTGTTGATGAAATTGAGTATACCGATAAGTCCAATCACAAAACTTAGTACGCTGCCAATCATAACAACAGTGTCGCGCATATCGGAAAATTCTTTGAGGATTGTAAACTTCGAGCTGTAATTCATTGCAGGCTCTACAGAATCGGTGTAACCTTGCAAAAATTGCTCCATCTCGGCTTCAAAGTCGTCAGAAACATTGAAGGCATAGCTCATAACTGCAGGATTTGCCACCAAGGTTTTGTAAACATCTGCAGGAAGGTAGAAGGTATAGTCCCATCTTATCCGGTCTGAATTGGAAAAGGTTTTAACGGCCACATGGCCAAGCACTGTAAACTCCTGTGTAGTGTACTCACTTTCCCAATGTTTTTCCGTCATTCCTTTGTAGCTATGAAGCGTGATGGTTTCCCCCACTTTAAAATGAGTGGTTTCAATTTCCGGTATATTATTGTCATTCAGATAAACACCCTCCAGAATATATTTTCCGGAAGACAGCTTTTCAAAATCCAATTCGCCGTCAATAAGTTCCAGCCTCTTAAGCGGCAGCTCCTCTAAGCCATATACTGCAGCTATGAAGTCACCGTTAGGGTCAATATTATATTTCTGTTCTGTGTTTTTTTCGTCCTCCACAGTAATCATTTCCGTTCTGCCGCCATACAGTCGTCCTCCCTCTTCAAATCCCGGCCGGTTTTTTACCGCCTGAATCAAGCTTTCACTGGTCTGATTTTCAGGACCGCGGAAATTATTAAGAAAGTAATCTGCATGGGCAATTAGAAAATCAGTATCCACAAATTGGGCAAGAAATTTATCCAGGTCAATGCTCTGAGACAGAGTAAATACCGTGTTCAGCAGCACAAGGCTCAAAGACAGGCTGATGAACACCAGAGCAGTGCGTTTTTTGTTTCGTCCCAAATTTGCCAAAGCCATGCGATGTATTTTCGCGCCACTGACAGATTTTTTCTGCTTTTTCGTTTGTTTAATATTCCCATCCGTATACCGCACTGCCTCCAGTGGCGATACAGCAGCGGCTATCCTTCCCGGCTTAAAGGTGCTGATAAACACAGTAACTACAGAAAACAGGGCTGCGCCTATGAAAATTACCGGTCTGGGAGATACGGATACCGCACTTCCGGCATACGTGGAGTTCCTCACAATAAGCGGAACAAAAGCTTTACCAGTGAAATAACCTGCAATAAGCCCGAAAGGAACGCCAAACGCCGAAAGAATCAATGCCTGCCTTCGTATAATATGGCGTATCTGTTTTCCCGTTGTTCCGATGGTTTTCATTAGGCCATAAAACCGGATATCCCGGATGACTGAAATCTGAAAAATGTTGTAGATGATAAGATAGCCTGTGAAAATGATGAGCATAAGGCCGGACACCAGCACAATCAGCGTGCTTGCATCCATGCCGAAATTAGTTGAAAGGTATGCCCAGTTCACATTATGCTCCAGATAATCGGGCGAGTTAGGATCCATCGAATAACCGCTGTCGGTTATGACTTTTCCCAGTTTTCCTTCCAAATCAAGGCTGTTTTTAAACATGATACATGCATTTATTGAGCCTGTCATCGAATAATCCTGCCTATAGGTGTTCTTAAGTTCATCAAGATGGGCATCAACATAGGCTCGCGATGCAATTATCCGCCCCACGTTGAAAACGGGATCGCTTTCCCACCAGCCTGCAAGGACAAAATCCCGCTGCACTTTCTCGCCTCTAATATTCAGCACCAGCGTAATGGGAGCACCTACTTCAAGGGGAACACCCAAAAGCTGCAAGGTTTTTGTATCTGCGATGACTTCATTTTCAGCCACAGGCTTGTGTCCGTTTGTGGGTTCGGAAAATCCAAGCTTCATCCCAATATCATCAAAATACCAGAATTCGGTGTGACGCTTTAAAAACGCTTCGTTTTCCACACCGTCACATAATGCCTGGTTATAGGAAATTTCTTTTATCAGCGGATGATCTTTGACATTGTTGAATTGCTCGTCGGTAATATATTTCAGTACTGCATGTCCGTCACCGCCCGACTGACGCATCGCAGCCCTCTGAAGGCTTTCCACTGTGCCCATGCCCATTGTAAAAAGGGTGGTAAACAGCACCGATGTTAAGGCAATTGCAATAATCGCAATGAGATTTCGTGTTCTGTTGGCACGAAAACTTTTGTCCGCCAAATTCCGGATGGCTTTTTTGTTTTTTACCGTAATCATTGCCCGTCACCACCCACAATTTTACCGTCCTCAATGCGGATGATACGTTCTGCCATCTGTGCGATCTCCTCATTGTGCGTTATCATCACAATGGTTTGACTGAACTGCTGGCTTGTCACCTTTAGCAGCCCCATCACATCGAGACTGGTCTTGCTGTCCAGATTCCCCGTAGGTTCATCGGCCAGAATAATAGCAGGTTTTGCAGCCAAAGCTCTGGCAATTGCCACACGCTGCTGCTGACCGCCGGAAAGGTTGTTGGGCAAATTGTTCAACTTGCTTTCAAGCCCCAAAGTTCTGATAATCTTGTCTATATAAGGTTTGTCCGGTTCATTCCCGTCCAACTGAACAGGCAGAACAATGTTTTCGTACACGTTGAGGACAGGAACAAGATTATAGTTCTGAAAAACAAATCCGATTTTTCGTCTTCGAAATATGGTCAGTTCCTCATCTTTAAGCGAGAATATATCCTTGCCGTCCACGATAACCTTACCGCTTGTCGGACGGTCAAGCCCGCCCATCATATGCAGCAGGGTAGACTTGCCACTGCCGGATGTGCCAACAATTGCGACAAACTCTCCGTTCTCTATTGCGAGGTTGATACCGTCAACAGCGCGGACAATGGTCTCTCCGCTGCCGTAATATTTTTTCAATTCCTTTGTTTCAAGTATTGCCATTTCACTCTCTCCCATAAAGTAAACAGTCTGTATTATAGTTTTCTACAATACAGACTATATCACAACAATCTTTCATCGTTCTTTCTGAAATCTAACAGTTTTGTAAGATTTACTTAACCATCGGCAGAAAAACCGAGAAAGTTGAGCCGCTGCCCAAAGTAGACGACACCTTTATGTAACCGCCCTCAGCCGCTAAAATCTCTCTTGCCAGAAAAAGTCCAATACCTACGCCTTCCTGATTGCTTACAGCCGGTGAGCGATAAAAACGGGTAAATATTTTGCTCTGTTCATGTTCAGCAATTCCAATCCCGTCATCGGTTATATCAATTCGGCAAAACATCTCATAAGGTATTACTTTTATTCTGACGCTTCCACCTCTCTCGGTATATTTCACGGCATTGTCAACAATATTATACACTGCCTCCGTCGTCCATTTCAGGTCTAAATACGCATTTACATCCGTATTCTCGATAGTAAGGGAAACACCTTTTGCGTCTGTTTTCGGCATGATTTGTTCCCGCACTTCATCCAGCAGTTTTTGTACCGGTTCTTTTTTAGGTGAAACAGTAATAATGCCTGTTTCAAGCCGAGATAATTTAACTAAAGCACTGATGAGAAAGTTCAGTTTTTCAGCCTGGGAGGACAAAGCCTGCACAAGTTCTGCACAGTCCTTCGTCAGTTCCTGCTCACTGAGAAGTTGTGAATAGAGCAGAATATTAGTAATGGGCGTTTTCGTCTGGTGTGCAATATCGGAAATCAGCCTTTTTATTTTATCCTTTTCTGCCTGTAGATTCTTTGAGGATGACGTAGATATGGAAAGAAACCTGGCCAGCTTTGATTCCACTGATGACAGAGCAGATTCATCAAAGACACTCTCCTCGAATCTGCCGTCTATGGCTTTGTCCAGCATCATGCTGATTTTTTCCACAGTTTTTCTGACTTTTTGCCGATACAGGAGAACTGTAACCGCAGCTGCTACTACCGAGATAACTACAATCCCAATGCAGATATAATTCAATGTGTTCACGTCACTTCACCGCCCATGTGTAGCCGATGCCGTAGACCGTTTTGATATATTGCGGATCGGATGGTGAATCTTCCAGTTTATCACGCAGTCTTTTTACGGTGACCGACAGAGCATTTTCATCAACATACTCCGCCCCGTCTGTCCAGATTTTGTCCACCAATTCTGAGCGTGGAACCGTTTTCCCTCTGTTCTCAACCAGAATCCTCAGCAACTTCTGTTCGGTTTTGCTGAGTTCAATGGGTTTACCGTTTTTCAAAAACTCCATCTTATCAAAAGAAAAGGAGAATTTATCAATCAATATGGTTTTAGGAAGTTGCTTTTTGGCCTTACGCAGCTGGACACCCACTCTTGCCCGCAGGACCATAAGGCTGAAGGGTTTTGTAATATAGTCATCCGCACCAAGCTCAAACCCTGTTACAATATCGGTTTCCATGTCGTTGGCGGTTAGAACAATTACAGGTACGTCTAAAGTTTTACGGATATCCGTTAGCAGCTCAAAACCATTTCCATCCGGCAAATTGATATCCAGTATTATCAAATCGAAAGAATTACTTGTAATGTGTTCTTTTGCGGTTGCAAGATCAAAAGCCTGCTTAAAGGCAAAGTTATCATCTTTTAAAGCATAAACAATGCCGTTGCTAAGTGCGGCATCGTCCTCGATGATCAAGATTTTATTCAAATTACCCACATCCTCCGCATCTTTAATTCCCATACTACTGATACGCTTCGAGCAATTTTAAATCTTCGCTTTATTCAGAATAAAAAGGATAATACTCTTTGTCATATTATAGCATATTGACTAAACCCAGTTTTTATTAAATTTAATAAATAATTCTGAAATTTTTAAATAGCTTTTTATAATAATTTATATCAATCATCATACCCATCTACTTCTTTCTATTCAGCACGGCTTATTGCATACACCTCGATAATTCCATTGTTTTCATCTTCAAAGTCATCAGCCAGATGACATCCTCAAGCTATTGCTGTTTTATATAACGGAATATATTATCATAGTCATACCCCAAACTAAGCAACTCTACTAGAATACTTCAAACTTCAATCTTGGTATTTTTCGTCCTTCCCGCAAAAGTGAATCTACTTCATCTATCACAACAGCACCCATTTTTTCATAAAAACCTTTAGCCTGCGGGCTTGTTACTAAATAAAAAAATTTTATATCCATTCTTTTGCAATAATCTATCAAATGATTCCACATTTCTTTACCGTAACCTTTTCCAATATATTGAGGTTTAATATAAAACAATTCAAGTTCTGGCTTATTATCATGCACTAAAAGAGAGTAAAATCCAATAATACGGTTAGTCTCCAAAAATACAAAAGTCGGATTTGCTATAATATAATCTTCAGTAATCCTATAAATTTCCTCAAATCTTTTCATATATTCCAAGTCATATCCCCAGTAGGCTTCTGATTCATATGCTACTCTATTTAATTCTTCTACATCGTTTTTTTCAGCTGGTCGTATGTAATACATAGTTTTCTCCCCCACTATTATCTTTTCCTTTACTTTCCTCATAGAATTCCTTCAGCATCTTTCGATAATCCGATTTAATTTGTTTTACCTGATTCTCTTACTTTATCCATGGCAAATTCAATTGCTATTGTTCCGATTCCATGACGAAAATAATCGGGATGTAGATAAATGCCATGTAACTCCCAAAAACTGTTGTCTATGCCTATATCATTTTTTATTTCAATTTCTTCATATTGTGGTGGCCCAACCGTCACTATTCCAACTGCTGTGTTATTATTTAAAACAATATAGTGAATGCTGTTTTCTACTGATAGAATACGCCTCCACATTATCGTACGAGCAGCACTCATTTTTTTATATATTCTGCCGGTAAAATATCTTTATATGCAACTTCCCACGAGTGAGAGTGTATATTCGCCATATCCTGTGCATCCGCATAGGTAGCAAGCCTGATTGTAATACTTATAATTCTACCTCACTTACATGATTATTAACATTGCTAAGTAAAATATTATTATATATATGCTTCAGTTTAAATAGCCAAACGTAATTTTCCTTGCTAAATTATCTGCTACATCATACATTTTCGAATTTTCAAGTAGTAATCGCTTTGATTTTTAAATCTTGAAGCTTTAGTCGATGAAGACCAGTAAAACCTCATTGAAGTTCTTTTACGTATGAAAAAACACCCTTTAGCATGACTGTTTACTAAAGGGCGTTTATTTATGTGGCTATAATCTGCGATTTCTGAATCTTTTTGCCTCTGTGGCGGCAAACTTTGCTGGACTTATTTCGTAAAAACAAGGTTTACTTACAGTGTGAACACCGCTAAACTTTAATAAAGTAATAAGAAAAGCTCAACTTACTTAAAAACAGCAGAAAGTATTTTTTGAGCTAAATATTTTTTTATCGAAGTATATAGAATAGAACAAATAAAAAATAGAAAAAGCGATTTATTATAATCTGACTGATATGGATGTGAATATATTTACAGAAAATGAGGAGATGCATAGATCAAAGCAAGCTCAAACATTGTTGACTTTTAATAAAGATGTTAGTGAAAACAATTAATAAAAATATTGGAGTTAATGCGAATGAATGAAAATGATTATTTAACGCCTGTCAAGCTGATTTTTCAGTTTCCTCTGTGAATGTAAATAAAAATTTGTTTTTTTCCAGAGCAATTTGAAAAATAAAATATGATTATGGAAATAGAGAATTAAAGATTACAAAATTGTTATGATTCTATCAACTCAGTAAAGAACCAAAAATTCAGGTCAGTTACCGGAGTAAAATTAGGACATCAATTCATAAAAAATTAATTAACATCAGACTGTTTTAAAAGAGCTTGCTTAAACCTGTAGCTTTCCTTATTTTGAATCATCAAATTACTGTATGGATAAAAGCAAATCACTCCGCTGCCGAAAAGTTAAGTTCAATTTGTAACATATTAAGAACGGAACAATTATTGCATTAATTTCTAATAGCATAAATTATACAATAATTGCCCACCTCTAAACTGATCAATATTTATAATGGTTTACCGGTTTTAGATCAGCAAGATCAAGCCCTAACTCCAAAACCAAAAAGTTCCGCATATCATAACACAGATCGCATTTTCCTGCATACTCTTCTCTTGGTTTATATCTATATTCCTTTTCGGCAAGTTCTACAAACCCTCTTATGCCCACGGATTCCAGAGTGTTAAATATCCGGTATTTTTCGGAGTCCGCCCCATGCGCCAGTTCCCTTAAGGGGATCGAAAAGCCCGGGCACGACTGGGGAATGAAATTTCCATACAGATCAATGTGAAAGTGATAAATTCCCGATAGCAATTTGCACGGTATTGATTCATTTAGAATTTGCTCAAAAGGCTGCCTTTTCATCATAGGTTTATAAGTCTTAAAAGCACGTCCTTTCAAATTTAGCCCATACTTTTTCAGCAACTGCATCATATAATCATGTCCGAAAAGCTGCTTATACTCGTCAAGAGAATGGGGCTTTTCATCGTCCATAGAATCAATATCATCCCAAAATTCCATCAACCAGGGGAATACCTTCATCCCTGCCTTTGAGCAGGCCTCAATTAAAGCCTTCACCTTCCAAAATGGAATATATTCGTTGTGGAACGGGTCTATGGAAATAAGCAGCGTGTTTACTCCGTAAGCTTTTAACTCTTTAAGTATGGCATTTGATGACGTTTCATCTCTATACCACGAGGAATTTGTTTCAATATATTCAATTTCAATATTGTTTTTCCGGGCAGCATCAAGGACATCCAGAATTTTATCAGGCTTAAGAAGCGGCTCACCGCCACCAATATGTACATGATAGCAGCCTAAACTCCTTAATATGGAAAACACCTCATCTGCCATAGCTGCTGTCATATAATCATCAGACCAATTTGGAGAACTGGAATAGCAGCAGTGTTTGCACACAGAAGTACATTTATAATTTGTGATTATACCTCCCGATACCAGGTAGTCAATCTTTAACATGGTTAACCCCCTTCATAATAAGGTAACACTTTTAATGATTCTTTCACACTCTTTGCCGATACATCAATGCTACACTCTCCACATGTGTTGGGTGAGGAATAGGAATGCAAATTTCCTTTATCATTTTTCTTTTTTTTAATCTGCTTATGCATTTTACTCTGCACTGCATTAGAATATCCGGTCTTATATACAAAGGTTAGCTTGTAGGGATTAGCATTTCCATTCTCGTCAATCTCTCCGATAATAACCTTTTCTACAATACTTTCAAACACACAACGGTCAAAGTCCTTTAAAATTTCATTGTTTTCTAGTACCTTACGAAAATGTGCAATCCGTTTTTCAAGGTTAATTTCTTCCTTGGAGGATTGCTCCAGCTGTTCCCTTTCTGTTAATAATCCTTCTAAAATTGATTCCAATTCACTGTATTTTTTCTCATAAGTGGCTTTATCAATCGTTTCCTCTAAACGCATATCAATCAACCTATTACGTTTCTGCTCAATAGCATGAATTTCATTTTCTACTCTTACTAATTGTTTTTGAAAATCATTTTTGCTAAGAACACTTTCCATCCTTTCTATAAGTTCATCCAGAACATCTGAATTATTATGGCATAGCAGTTTATATGATTCAACAAATGCACCCTCAAGAATTTTTTCTTCAATGGCTTTGCTTGGCGGACAATATTTCTTGCCTTTTTTTGTAGCAGTTACGCATTGCCAGCTAACCTTTTCATGATCACTACCACTATGCCAGTTCCGGCGCGATAAATTACTTCCGCAAAAGGCACACTCCAGCTTGCTGCTAAAAGCATATTGCCTACTGTATTTTTCACGTTTTCCCTTTTCTACTCCGCGACGTTTTGCACCTCTCCTGTCTAAGATTGCTTGAGCCTTTTCAAAGATTTCTTCACTTATTATTGGCTCATGATGGTTCTTTATATAGAATTGGTCTTCCTCACCATAATTGTCTAGTCTTCTCTTGGAAATTGGATCAACGGTAAAAGTCTTAACCTGCAAAACATCACCTTTGTATTTTTCATTTTTAATAATTCCTAATACTGCTGTATCATGCCATTCTGTGTTACCGTTTTTGGTTTTATAACCAAGACTGGTTAACTCTTTTGCTATGACATAAGCACCCGCACCATCAATATACCGATTAAATATGTATCTGACAATATCAGCTTCCGCTTCATTTATTGATATACTCTTGTCATTAGGATTATAATCATACCCCAGGCAGCTCTGGAAGCCAACCAGTTCTCCTCGCTTCATTTTCATTTTCAAGCCTTTTTTCACATTGGCCGATATGTTTTCTACTTCCTGTTGCGCCACTGAGCTTAATATGACAAGCAGCAGTTCTCCATCCATTGTCAATGTATTGATATTTTCATCTTCAAAAAATACAGCTATATTTCTTTCCTTCAACATCCGGACATATTTCAAGGTATCCAAGGTATTTCTGGCAAACCTTGATATGGATTTTGTTATGATCATATCAATTTTACCATCCATGCAGTCGTTAATCATACGCTGGAAATTTTCACGTTTTGTAACCTGGGTACCTGTTATCGCTTCATCAGCATAGATGTCAACCAATACCCAATCCTTACGCTTTTTCACTAAGTCTGTGTAATACATAACCTGTGATTTATAGCTGTTTAATTGTTCCTCTGAATCCGTACTAACTCTTGCATAAGGAGCTACACGCAAAATATCCGCTACTTTTCCTGCAGTACGGTCAGATATTCTTCTGTTCGCTTTTATTACTTCAACTTCATGCATTAAAAGTCCTCCTTCGCAAAATGATTATTACGAAACCAGTATAATGAACAACTACCTATATGCCAAATGTGCAAATTAAGAAGTCAGGTCTGAAACTACACCGTAATCCTGCATAAGTTTATTTTTAATCAGAGAAAATTCTTTCTCAGTTATCAGAGCCAAAGACAACAATTGTCCCAACATGGCAATCTGCATACTGTATCGAATCAATTTACCCTTCATAAAGACCCTCCTTATCAGCAATCACAAATACTTCTAATTTTCAGATTCGCAGTAGGAAATGCGCCATAGTTTGAACAGCATATATACACATGCTTTCATTAACAGGCGCAATCCTATCCTGCGTTACTGTTTTGGTTTTTATATATTTATGTTATATCCTGCAGACAGCGGTTGACCGTCCTCATAGGAATCACACCTCCCCGTCAGCGACCGGGGCGCACTCTGGGACTTAACCTCGACTATGCGCAAGTATCATTATCCCTCCGTATGCGTTATCGCCAAAAGCGTAACCAACACTTTTTATTGCATAAGTATTCTTCGCTCACACCTTACCTTCATCCAGTCCATAAATGGAATTGATCCGGTTGGAACCGGCGTTATACCGGCAGATGGTCCTGGCGTACCTGCAATCTGGCTTTCCTTCTCAGGACATACGGGGAAAGTACCGGATAAACACTTATTCAATTATCAAAGAACACTTGAGGGGGTAGTATATGTCCCTCTACTAATCATCAGATTTTTTGGCCAAAAGTTGCACCCCTTACAGAAATTTTTTTAAAAACTTTTCAATATTCTTTAATGCTTTATCAATTGAGCGGGATACCTGGCATTTATTAACACCTTCAATCCTGGCTATTTCTGCTTTGCTCATGCCAAGAAAAAAATGTGCATAGATACGTTTTGCCTGTTTTTCCGGCAGGCTGTTGATAGCAGCATACAATTCCCGTTTGCTCAGTTTTCGTTCATAGATTTCTTCCGGTGATAATACAAGCAGTACAATATCTCTTTCTATTCCATCATCAGCGTCAAGAGAATAGTAGGCCTTGTTCACGCGGATGCGCTCGCAGTCTGCATGTTCTTTTCGCTCAATCTGTTTGATCAGTTCTGCAACTTCATCTGCAATTTCAATAAGAAAGTCAGATTTATAAAACGGGTATAAATCCCGTAAATTGATCTTCTTCATATATGAACCTCCGTTTTGATTTTTTTGTGTTGAAAAACTAAAACAGAGGCGGAGGAGAACGGCACCCGATACAATTCTCATTTTTTCGACAAAAAAAGCCTACTTGGACACAATCCAAATAAGCTTTTTCTAAAACTGAGCTATTGTATTTCCTAATATTACGCTCTGTCAGTTCTACCTGATGCTCACATTTGCCCTGTGATAAAAATGAGCTTTTTTTAACAGTTGGAGATTAGTTGTGAGACAAAAAATGATGTCAGCTTCATCAAGCCCGACCGCTATCTAATAGCGGATGATGATCCTTCATATTATGCTGGATTAACATTAAAAACCCTCCAAACCCGTAAGCCTGAAGGGGAATTCTTTAACCATGCGAAAACCCCGCCAAACTCACGCTTTTTTTTATTTGGCGGGTATCGCCTATCTTAATAACTTAATACAAACCATATCTAATATGGAGTTTAATGATGATACGCTCTATTAGTTCCTATTTTTATAGCTCTCATGTATCGTTTAACCTCCTAAACAGGAACTGTAAACTGTTATCGGAGGTGAACCAATGATGCACAACAATTTAGATAGTTTAGGTGAAATTCTAAAAGCTGCAAGAAAAAGCAATAACCTTACCCGTGAACAATTAGCAGAAAGAATAAACATATCACCCCGATATTTGATGTCCATAGAAAACGAGAATAAAAAGCCAAGTTATAGTGTTCTTTTTCGTCTCATCCGCGAATTAGGCATATCAGCTGACGCAATTTTCTATCCTGAAGGTAAACATACCAATAATGAAATAGATCAAATTACTCGCATGCTTTACCAGTGTGATGAACGCGATCTCAAGGTTCTGTCAGCAACAGTTAAAGCTTTATTAGAAACTAAATGATGCCTGATATCCTTTTTTGTTATCCGTAACTGCAATTTTGAAGACATTGGTAGCTCGACATCCTTTGCACCGCCCCACTTATCTACATTCAAATACACGATATCAAATCTAAAAAATCAATATGTATCAAGTAAAATAAAAGGAAAAAACCTGCCAGACGAAAAGTGGGCAGGTTTAGTACACACAGTAAATGCGGCAACCAGGCTATCATAGTGTTACTAATCACCTTAGACCCTTTGGCTTTGCGTCCTTGCCTTTCGACAAGTTTGCTATTAACGCTCATTATTTAATTCATCCCATAAAGGCTTCAATTTCTTTTCAATTTAGTACTGTTATATTTTATATGTTACTACCATAGCCGGTTGCCTTTGAGTCAAAAAGTTTTTCTACTTTTTCAAGCTCTTTGGTGGTTCCGGTTGGTACATTAGAAACATGCTCGTTGTTCCAATATTCGTCATGGCTACTACAGCGAACACTGCTGCCAATCCTTGAAATAGAGATTTACTAATAAATTTTAACATTCTAATTCGCCTCCCTTCTTTTAAAAGTAAGCAGAATATCACATAAGCCAATAAATCTATGTCCCACAGGTGTTAATGTTAAGGCTTGCCAAAGTAGTGCAATTGATATAATCCAGGCAGGCAAGCTATTAAACCCCAAGGCAATTGCAGTAATAGATAAAATCACAACTGCCAGTAATGTGTACCAGCGGAAGGCTAATTCTATTTTCTTGTCCTTAAAAGGTTTATTGGAGGGAGCCTGTGGAGGATAGATCCAATATAAACTAAATGTTAATACGAGAATGCCAAGTAAAATAGCGGGATGCAACTGCCGGATGAATGGGTAATTTACTTTGATGGAATATCCTAATACTGTAAATATGAAAACACTTGTTGCTAAACACCTATAGTATGCTGAACAATGTGCTCCACCTGATAAGGTGCGAATGATGCCAGTTACGATAAGCAATATCGCAATTTCAACAGTAATATCCATGATGAAAGCAAAGGAAAAAAGAATACACAATTTAATAATACTGCCTACCAAAATTTCTGCGCCGAAAGACAGAACTTCTGTCTGATCTGCTCTGGAAACTTTTTTTGCCACATATGTTCCTAATGCTTGTCCAATTTTATGAATTGAAATTTCATTCATCTATGTCACCTCTGGCTCCATAGTATCACCTATTCCATATATTTCCTAGGGTAATTGCGCAACCTGTTGAAATAACGTCTTAACTCGTATGAATTGTTGTTTGAATCGGTTGTATTTCCCAAAAGTAAAATACCTTTTATAGGAACTGAGAATATTAATGAGATTTCACGTTGAAAATATTTTTAATATTTAATAAAGACATTATTATTACAGCAAAAATTCTTACGGTATAATCCCGATAGTAATTTTTCAAAATTCATTTGGCTTAGTAATCCTATAATATAATGACTGATTACAGATATACTCAAAACATTACAATGCATCATTTAACGTGTTATATTGTTCATAGTGGTTTCCATTGTAGGATTTTTCTATTTTATCCCTGCTAAAGGTCTTTCTCGTTTTATTCTTTTCATATTTGTTAATATAATTTAATGCTACATTTTTATGGTTTAAGTAAATACCTCACTGTGATAAAATAATACAATAAAATAACCTTCATGCACTGTAGTAGTGGCAGTAGAAAAAACTTGATTTAACTCAAAATTATATTCATTGTAAACACTTTAGAAAGGTGGATTTATGATAGATAAATATTTTATAGAAAACCTATTTGGCATTAATGGACTAAATATTGCATGGTACGGCGTTATTATTGGGTTCGGGATTCTACTTGGTCTTTTGATTGCCTGCCGTGAAGCAAAACGACAGAACCTAAAAAGTGATATTATCTTTGATTTTCTCTTTTTAGCACTCCCTATCGCAATCATCTGCGCAAGAATTTATTATGTTGCATTTGAATGGAAACAGTATAGCGGCAACTTTACAAAGGTGATTGCTATTTGGGAAGGTGGTCTTGCTATATATGGAGGAGTTATCGGTGGAATCATAGCTGCGATTATTTTTTCAAAACGCAGCCACTTCCCTTTTTTCCGGTTTGTTGATATGGTTGTGCCTAGCTTAATTCTTGGACAGGCAATTGGTCGATGGGGTAATTTTGTGAACCAGGAGGCCTTCGGCAATATCGTTACAAACCCGGATCTTCAATTCTTCCCCTACGCTGTATTTATAGAGCAGTTGGGAGAATGGCACCAAGCCACATTTTTCTATGAAAGCATGTGGAACTTATGCGTTTTTGCCATACTGGTTTATTTTCGCAAAAGAACAAAGTTTAGTGGTCAGCTTTTAGCAACTTATTTTATCGGATATGGCTTAGGCCGTTTTTGGATTGAGGGGTTGCGTACAGATAGCCTTTATCTATTTCCGGGGCTTAGAATATCGCAAGCAGTATCATTGGTTCTGATTATTACGGGAATTATTATGATTGTGCTCCAGAAAAAGCTCTTAAAAGAATCATCAGTGTATACAGGTAAATATATGATTAAATAAAAAGATACCGCTCCCAGTTTTAGCACTGAAGGAGCATTCCTGTAAGTAAGAAAAATGATCTTTGAAAAAATAGATACCCTACCGTACAATATGAAGTGTGCTGAAGCACGGCAAGTGAAGGCACAAATCAAATATACGGAGGGTAACTAATATGAATTGTACACAAAATAAGAAGTTAATGCAAATTACATCTGAAACGATGGTGATAGGAGTAGATATCGGTAGCGAGATTCATTACGCTAGAGCTTTCGATTTTAGAGGATTTGAATTTTCTAATAAAGCATTCAGGTTTGAGAACAACAGAGAAGGCTTCAATGCTTTTGACAACTGGGCTACAGAGTTGATGAAGAAAAATAACAAGACAAAAGCATTTGTTGGAATGGAACCTACGGGTCATTACTGGTATGGTTTTGGATGTCATTTGCAGAACATGCGCGTAGAATTTGGTATGGTTAATCCATATCACGTAAAGCGTTCTAAAGAGCTAGATGATAACACACCAAGTAAGCATGACCGAAAGGATCCAAAAACAATAGCAATGCTGGTCAAAGACGGAAGATATCTGATTCCGTATATGCCAGAAGGTGTATACCGAGAAATAAGAAATCTTATGGAACTGCGCAGGCAAAATGTTGTACAGTTGATAAGTATACAAAATAGGGTAAAGAGATGGCTGGCAATATACTTTCCTGAGTTTAATACTGTTTTTAAGAAATGGAATGGGAAGGCTGCGCTACTTACGTTGAAGTATTTTCCCACTCCCCAGGCAGTAATTGAAATGGGAGAAGAGAAAATAGTAGCCATTTGGAAACAAACAATTAAGAGAGCAATTGGTAATAAACATGCCAGAAAGCTCATAAAAGCAGCAGAAGAATCAATTGGTTTAAAGCATGGTTTAGAATCAGCAGTGCTTGAAATTAGTACTCTTCTGGATGAATATGAGATTTATGCACGAAAACTTCAAGTTATAATGCAGAAAGTAGAAGAGCAAGTAAATAAAGTACCAAATGCAAACAAACTTTTAGGAATTAAAGGTATAGGAATAGTTGCAATAGCAGGTTTTCTAGGTGCTGTTGGGGATATTGGCAGATTTGATGCACCAGAACAAATAGTTAAATTAATGGGACTAAACCTAAGAGAAAACAGTTCTGGCAAGCATAAAGGAAAAACAACAATAACTCGAAGGGGACGCTCTGACGGTAGATATGCGATATTTCAAGCAGTATTACCATTGGTAGCAAGAAACGCTGAATTTAGGCAATTGCACTTGTACTATATCAATAGGGAAAATAGACCACTAAAGAAAATGCAATCAATAGTAGCATTATGTGGCAAGTTGATAAGAGTATTTTATGCAATATTGAAAACAGGAAGTAATTACAATGGTGAAAAAATGATGAAAGATATAAAAAGAGTAGCCTAGGACATGAATATTAGTTCTAATAGCAATTAAATATTCTGAAATCAATGACTGTAGATATCAGAATTAGAGGTTAAAATAAGGGATTTAGAAGTATAACGTTTGATTATAGAAGAGTATTAACAATTGAGAGCCGGGATAGTCAGGTTGAATATTTTTCATTAGGGCACGACCCAGTTAAGGAGCAAGACTGACATTCCACCTCTGGACAAGACAGTACGAAGGAATTTAGGGCATGACCCAGTGAGAAATAGGAGGTTTGTCGCTAGAGACATGTGGAAGCCATTGGCGTGATAGTGAAAAAAGCACAGTCAAGCCGAAGGCTACCTAGTATAATCCACTATTATACTAACATTCAATTTTTGTCCAAACTAATTTTTTGAATTGATATGAAATTCTAAGATTAAACGAGAAAATGCGAGAAATTAAAAGTTATTATAAGGAGGTATCCTTTTATTTGCATAGTGCAATAAAGTCTTTTGCACTCTCTGTTAGATATTTATTCTGATGGTAAATGACAGAAAAACTTCTCTGAAAACGTATCCCGTTTATCTGAAACTGACTGATATCTTTGCGATCAAGAGAGTCCTTTACCAGTAAATAAGGCAGCACGGAAATACCTAAATTTGCCTGCACCGCCCTTACAATTGCTTGAGTACTTGTACTCTCCCAAGCTGGTAAAATTCTATTCCATGGGAGGTCATTGTACTATCAAAGATTTCGCGCCCAGCGCTTCCTGCTTCTCTTAAAATAAAACTTTCACCTTGAAGCTTTGAAATCTCAATATTTTTTTGATTAGCAAAGGGGTGATCGTTCCCACAGACCATTACCAATTCATCATCGCGGAATTTATGCTCTATAATATAAGAGCTATGGACAACACCTTCTATCAACCCAATATCAATCTGATTGGACAAAATATATTGTTGGATTTTTTCTGAATTATCTATGATTACCTTAACATACATCTGAGGATGTATTTGCTTAAACTGAGTTATATAGCCCGGTAATAAATAATTTCCGATGGTAATGCTTGCTCCAATACGGATAATTCCCGTTACATCAAAGTTTTTGATTTCCTTTTCCATATCCTCAAAAAGTCCCACAATATGTGCTGCATATTGAAGAAAGCTCTTTCCAACTTCTGTGATATGGAGTCTTTTTGCAATGCGATCAAATAGTTTTATCCCATAATAATCTTCAAGCTCTGATATCGCAAGACTAATAGAAGGTTGCGCAATATGTAACTTCTCTCCGGCTGCAGTTGCACTGCCGGTTTCACATACAGTGACAAATATTTTCAGATGCCTTAATGTCATTGGAATCACCTTATTATAATAAAAATCTTATAAACTTTATAAAATAATACTATTTTATATATACTTTTTCAAGTTATAAAATAAAATAAAGGGGGCTAATGATTTGAAGAATAAAAAAAACATTTATATAAAATTGTTTATTTCTACCTTTTATTTAAGCGCTTTTACCTTTGGAGGAGGATATGTCATTATACCATTGATGAAAAAGAAATTTGTAGATGATTTACAATGGATTGAGGATGATGAAATGCTAAATTTAACAGCAATTGCACAATCCTCACCAGGAGCAGTTGCAGTTAACGCAGCGATACTGCTGGGGTATCGTGTTGCTGGAATATTGGGTGCCCTGGTAACAATTTTAGGCACAGTTTTACCGCCGTTTATAACTCTTTCTGTTATCTCCATTTTTTACACTGCATTTCGCGATAACATTGTTGTAAATGCGGTTCTGAAAGGGATGCAAGCTGGCGTTGCTGCTGTAATTGCGGATGTGGTTTTGAATCTTGGAAGTAATGTCTTGAAGCAGAAGGACATAGTATCTATGATTATTATGGTGGGTGCATTTATTGCCACATTTTTCTTTAAGATTAACGTTATGTATATTGTTTTAGTGTGTGGGTGTATGGGAGCGGCAAAGATTCTGATTCAAATGAAAAAATTCCAAAAGGGCGGTGACTCTCAATGATACTCTTAAAACTTTTTTGGAGCTTTTTTCAAATCGGTATGTTTAGCATTGGAGGTGGAATGGCTGCAATACCGCTGATTCAAAATCAAGTAGTTAATTTACACCACTGGCTGACATTAACGGAATTCACCGATCTCATTACCATTGCAGAAATGACACCCGGACCTATCGCCATCAATTCAGCCACTTTTGTGGGAATTAGAATTGCAGGTATACCAGGGGCGATTATTGCTACCGTTGGATGTATCTTTCCATCCTGTATTATCGTTTCACTCCTGGCATGGATTTATTTTAAATTCAAAGAATTGACCTTAGTGCAAGGAGTTTTGTCTGGTTTAAGGCCCACCATTGTAGCGCTGATTGCATCAGCAGGGTTGTCAATATTTACGTTGACTGTTTGGGGAGAAGACGGGTTTTCAACAAATCCTCTAACAATAAATTTGGTTTCTGTTTTATTATTTACTATGGCTATATTTATTTTGCGGAAATGGAAACCGAATCCTATTTATGTCATGCTCGGATCAGGCATTGTCGGTGGAGCAATTTATTTGATGATATAGGAGGGTCAAAATGAAACTACGAATACGAAAAGGGTTGTTTTTTGGCAATTAATAGATAAAAGTGGTACAGCTGTAGCAAAAATAAGCAAGAAGAAATTTATTGGTGCATCTAAAAAAATCTATGATGGAAAAGGAAATCTCATTTACACAACAGATATCGTGAATCTACCAGCAAAAAAGGGAACTTGGAACTATGAGGAATCAAGAAAATATGTAATTTATAAAGATGAGAAAGCTATAGCAACTGCAAATTTACATTTTGCAATTAACCCAGACCGGACAATGCTACAAAGGTTAACCTTACGTCCGCCTCTCGTAGATAGAATGGATGTCGAAACTATTTACGGCCTTTTGGTTGTTGAAAGGCAGAAGAATAATGGCGTGACAATTTCTCAGGATGGTGTTCAATTAGGTAAAGTAACTCCATTTTTTACTTTTAAACCAAAATATCTTGAATATATCGGACAATACGAAGTTACGTTATGGGCAGGAATCTATGTACTCATAGAATATATGATGCATGAAGATGACATGATTTTTGTTTGAAAATCTTTTTGCCTTTTTACTGCTATAGTTACATATAATTTGCGATTTACTTGATTTATTTATCTTCTAAATATGAAAGTAAAAATTTCATATAATGTTTATCAGCTATTCCTATATATCGTAAAATTAACCATTTACTAATTGAACGGTTGCATCATAATACTATATAACCGTTTAGCTTATTATAGACCAGAATTTCGTCTACAATGTCTTTGAAAAGCTAAGTGAAAGAGACAATTTTCCACTTTCATCACTATGCTAGTGTTCACAACAAACGGACCTGTGGGTTTTAGGGAACCTTGCAGATACACTTCCACTATCACTTTAGTATTGTCATTTACTCTGTACCTTAAGCATCTGCCGTCTCTTGTAAGACGGCAGATGCTTTTGGAAAGTATAAATCCGAGAAGTGCCTCAATAATAAGTATAAATAACCGTTAAAGGGAAAATATTATAATATCCATTTTCGTTGTATATTTCTCATGCTTATGTAAAACAGTAGCACAGAAAAAACACTAAGGATCAAGATATCTAACCAAACACTCATCATCCCACTTTTTACCAAAGCAATATGTAAAATATCTACTCCATAAGTCAACGGTAGTGCATATGAAAGTGGACGCAAAAATATTGGCAAGGTTGAAACAGGAAAAAAAAGCCCACATAAAAATATCATTGGAAAGCGAAAAAAGTTTGAGTAAGTTTGTGCTTCAAATATTTCCTTTGCAGAAACCGCAATAACAAGACCTACCAATGTTGAGCTAAATGCAATGAATAATACTCCAATAAAAACAAATCCCCAGTTAACACCTGATAAATCCGAGAGAAATGCACCAAAAATTATCGGAACAAATGCATTAAACATTCCAAACAACACAGATCCGATAATTTTTGCAAGTACCATTACTTTCAAACTTATAGGAGCAAGCAGCAGCCTATCAAAAGAGCGTCCCTTTCTTTCAAAAGTAATGGTCACCGCCAGCATTGATGTTGTACCAAATAAAACACTCATTGCCATAAGACCCGGAAGGATTTCTATGATCTCTACAGCCTGTTGTGAACGCATGAAAAGCATAAGAGCCCAAGAAAGCGGAAATATAATCCCCCAACTTATGTTTGGTGGTTTTAAATAGTAATTTTCAATGTCTTTTCTTAAGATATTCCAAAACGCAACTAAAGTATCCATTCTATTTTCCCACCTTCTCTTTTTCCTTTTTTAGTTTTGAAGCTTCAATTCCTGTTAGTTTAACAAAAACATCTTCTAATGACGGCTTTATTTCTTTTGCTTCGTAAACGGAAATTCCCTTGTTATCCAGCAGTTGAAGGATAGGGGATAAAGCTATTCGTTCTTTAGAAATAATTAAACAAGAATTTTCATCTGGAATCTCTACTGTGCAATTTACAAATTTATTTTCCAGTTCTTCTTTCACGTATTTTATGCTACTGTCAAGCTGCATCTTAATTTTATGCTCATGTTCTACGTTTTCCATCAGTTCAGTTACCGTACCAACCTTTACAATCTTACCATTCACAATAAAAGCAATCCTGTCACAGATTCGTTCAGCCTCTTCGATATAATGGGTGGTAATAAAAATTGTTTTGCCTTGTTTTTTTAAGTTCAGTATAAGCTCTCTAATTTGCCTTGCACTTTCAACATCTATGCCTGTTGTTGGTTCATCCAAAAATAATATTTTAGGATTATGTATAATTCCGGCTGCTATTGTAAGTTTTCGTTTCATTCCTTTTGAATAAGTTTTCAAAGGGCGTTTCGCTGCTTTAGTTAAATCAAATAGTTCCAGCAATTCCATTGCCCTTTTTTCACGTTCTTTTCTACGTATCCCATATAACGAAGCACAAAAGCAGAGATTATCGAAGCCATTCATTTCATCATATAAATTATTTTCATCAGGAATAATTCCAATAATTTTCTGCACTTTTTTTATGTCTTTTATCGCATCAATTCCATCAATCATAATATGTCCGCTAGTAGGCCTGGATAAACCAATCATCATATTGATTGTAGATGTCTTTCCAGCACCATTTGGACCTAAAAATCCAAAAATCTCTCCCTGATCTATTTGGAAAGATAAATCATTAACAGCTTTGATATCACCATAAGATTTGTTTAAATTTTTTACATCAACTAATCCCACAGGCAACCCTCCTATAATGAAATGTTCCGACAGAAACTGTGCCGGAACATTTCGAGTAAGAAAAATAACAATTCAAAGTCCGGTTTTATTCTCCACATTCATCATGATGCTGATGTTCATGGCAAACAGAACCAGTAGATTTTAGAGTACCTTGCAGGTACGCTTCTACCGCTGCTTTGGCATTACCGCTTGCCCCGACAATTACCTCTATGCCTTTTTCATTAAAGATATCAATGGCACCACTGCCCATGCCTCCTGATATAATTACATTAACTCCCATATCATTTAGGAAGTTAGGAAGGAAGCCGGGCCTATGCCCTGGATTAGGTATAGACTCAAATTTAACTATTTGATTGTCTTTAACTTCAAAAATATTAAAGTTGGCGCAATGTCCAAAGTGCTCCGTTACCATATCATTCTCACTCGCTACTGCAATTTTCATCATGGTTTTCTCCTCCATTCTTTTACTTATAATATATCCATCAAGTATCCTTGCAGCTTGCTCAACAAGTTCTGCGCAAGGCCGCTTTTTATAATAATTATCATTTCTGGTCTCGGGTATAGGTTTATCATGCTTAATTGAAATACCTAACAGTTCCCTGCATATGATTGATCCGTTTTCATTTTCAAATTGTTTTGCCAAATCTTGAACTAGCTCATAATGTTCTGCTTTCGCATTTTTGCTGGATGGATCTGTGTAACCGTATTTCATGCCGACAACCATAAACATTCCTGTCACAGCACCACATACTTCCCGCAACCTACCCATACCTCCTCCGAAAGAAGATGCAATTTTTAATGCTGTTTCCGTGTCCAGCCCCGTTTCATCACAAAAAGCAGCAAAAACAGATTGAGAGCAATTGTAGCCTTGTTTAAACAATTCTCTTGCCAAATCTGAATGTGCACTCATTTATTATCTTCCTCAATGCTTTTCTCCAATACTTTTGCAACCGGCTCAAGCCAATCGCCGTCAAAAAGTTCTATCATACCCTTATCACAGGCGGCAGAAATTTTGGGGTTGACCGGAAGCTTAGCAAGCACTTTTAAATTATGCTTTTCGGCAATTTCGTCAATATGGCTGTCGCCGAAAATATTGTGTTCCTTGCCGCAATCAGGACATTTAAAAAAGGACATATTTTCTACTAATCCTATGATAGGGATATTCATCATTTCAGCCATCCTGACTGCTTTTGATACAATCATGGATACAAGCTCCTGAGGCGAGGTTACAACAATGATCCCATCAACAGCAATGGATTGAAATACGGTAAGAGGAACATCGCCGGTGCCTGGCGGCATATCGATGAACATAAAATCCACATCGCTCCAGATAACATCTGACCAGAACTGCTTTACCATATTTCCGATCAGGGGTCCTCTCCACACAACTGGATCGGTATCATTCTCTAAAAGCAAATTAACAGACATTATATCAATACCTGTCTTACTTTTAACCGGGAATAAGCCAAATTCACTTCCTGTGGCTTTTTCCTTGATACCAAATGCCTTAGGAATAGAAGGCCCGGTTACATCAGCGTCCAGAACAGCGGTATGATAACCCATTCTATTCATGGTCACAGCTAGCATGGAAGTTACCAGTGACTTTCCAACCCCTCCTTTACCGCTGACAACACCAATAACCTTTTTAATGCTGCTCATTTCATGTGGTTTCACGGAGAAATCATTTTTCTTCTCTTTTCTTTCTGCGCAGTCCTCCGAGCAACTGCTGCAGCTTTGGTTGCAATTTTCGCTCATAGTCTTAACTCCTTTATTTTAGATTGTTATTTCACTGCCTGCTGAGAGATAATCAATACTATCGCCCATGGCAGCTTTAAGCCTGTTATATGGTTCTATACCTGTGCAATGGCAGGTACAAAATTTTGCATTTGTATTTATCAAGTACTTGCTTATTTTATCTATCATCTCAGGGTTCACATTGTTTCCCGATGAACGGCTGGAAAGATGAAATCCACCTACCACATAATTAGGCATGCGTCCTTTTAAATCATGGAAGTGTTCAATAATATTTACAATACCATTATGGGCACACCCTGTTACCAAAAGCGTCTTCCCATCCTCCTCTATAATGAGGTTTTGTTCATGCACAAACGTGTCCTGTACTATTTGTCCGTTATGTTCCATCAGCAATCCGTTATTTGAAATTGGAAGAGGTTCCTTTTGAGTTATATTTGAGAACACTTGAATCCCCTTATTGATAAAAAAGCAGTCTGATGTAAGTACAATTCGCCTGTTTTGTTTCAGTTCTTCATCCAGGCCAATATACTCCAGTTCATCATTCGAACGCAAAGCATAGTATTTTTCAAATGCCAGTCGGTGTAGAAATACCTCGGCTTTTGTGTTTTCACGTAAAAATGCTTTTAACCCGCCACCATGGTCATAATGCCCATGTGAAATAATGAGATAATCCACATCAGAAATATCTACATTCAGCTTCTTTGCATTTTCAAGGAATAACTCACCAGCGCCAACATCAAAAAGAATTTTGCGACTATTCGTTTCTATATAAAGGCTAAGTCCGTGTTCGCTACCGAAGTCTTTCGATAGCGCTGTATTCTCAACTAATGTTTTGATAATCATGACCTCAGCCCACCACCTTTTTCAAACAGCAGTTCCATTGTCTTGTTATAAACTGCTTTCACTGCTGCACCTGAGGTACAGTCTATATCAACAATTGTCTGCCCGTTATTAATCGCTTTTACGGCGTCCGAATCAAAGGGTATTCTACCCACAAGGTTAATCTCATGATCTATACAGAATCTTTCTATCTTTTCTGTGTTTTGTATATTTGTGTCAAATTTATTGATACATACCACCGTCTTTACGCCAAATTTCGCCGCTGTATTTATAATCCGCTTCATATCACTAATGCCGGATATGGAGGGTTCGGCCACAATTAACACCATATCTACACCACTCAAAGATGCTATAACCGGACACCCTATACCGGGAGAGCCATCAATAATTGCGAACTCCACACCATCGGTTGCTGACTTCATTTGTTTTTTTACCTCGGTAACCAACATTCCGGAGGTGCCGCTGCCCATTTTTAACTGAGCTGTAGAAAACACTTCTTCCTTATCTGCATATAACATCAACTCTCCGGCTACAGCCGGTTTTAAAGCTACAGCTCCAACCGGACAAACAAGCTCACAAACTCCGCAGCCTTCACAGGCAAAAGGATCTACCTTGTATTTCTCGTCTGCTGAAATAGCATCAAATCGGCAGTTTTGCCTGCACTGTCCGCACTCTATGCACAGATATGTATCTATCTCTGCTTTCGGTAAGCCATAATAATCTGTTTTCCTTGGCTGAGAGCTTTGTTTTGTTATAAGGTGCAGGTTAGGTGCATCTACATCACAGTCTGCATAAGCCTTAGCCTTTGAAAGCTTGATAAAAGCACTGGCTATTGTAGTTTTACCAGTACCGCCTTTACCGCTAAGAATTAGAAGTTGTTTCATGATGCACCTCCTTTTTCACAGTCTCCAGCAAAGAAG
This sequence comes from Acetivibrio clariflavus DSM 19732, assembly GCF_000237085.1. Classification (GTDB taxonomy): domain Bacteria; phylum Bacillota; class Clostridia; order Acetivibrionales; family Acetivibrionaceae; genus Acetivibrio; species Acetivibrio clariflavus. The sequence goes on from NC_016627.1 coordinate 4,194,340, forward strand.
AAAAAATCGTCCGGTATCTTTCACTTTTCCTTACAGCGATTTCTGCATTTGAATTTAGTATACCGAGTGCACTGTCAAATGGAATTCGACCTATAATTTTTATGTTCTTTTCTATACAGAATTGCTCCGATGGATTTTCACCATCAAGGCACTTGTTAAGAACAACTCCGAACGGCTTGTTAAATAACTTCACCAGTTCATATACCATGTTAAGGTTATGAACGCCGAACAATGTAGGCTCAGCTACTAATATACAGTAGTCTGCATCCTTAATGCTTTCCATGACTATACAGGCACTTCCGGGAGGGCAGTCGATAAATATCGTCTTGTTCCTTTCAGGTTTGTTCTCATTAAACAACTTTTTTATAATTGGTATACCCGAAGGTTCACCGGTGTTCAATATTCCTGTATATACAGTTACCTGGTCCGAAGCTCCTTTTTGGATCTTGCCAATAACCTTTTCTTTCTCTGTTAACGCTTTCTCAGGGCAAAGCAAGATACAACCTCCACAAGAGTGACATATATCTTCAAATATAATCAGTTTATCTTTTATATAGGCAAGGGCATTAAACTTGCAAAAGTCAACACACTTTCGACATCCATTGCATAGCTTGCCATCCACCTTTGGAATTCGTACATGTACTTCTTCTTCCTGAATGTTTTCGGGCTTAAAAAAAAGGTGGCCATTTGGTTCTTCAACATCACAGTCAATATACGTTGATATTTTTGCAGCCGCAGCTAAATTAACCGACACCAGTGTTTTTCCTGTGCCGCCCTTGCCACTTAGCACAGCTATCCTCATTTTAGTTCCCTCCATGGCCATGAAAACCAGGATGAATTTCATCGAGTAAGGATAGCTTTCCACTGATGAAGTCATCAATATTTTTTTTAGCGGAAATACCCGCTGTTTTATATATTTTAATATCAGCGGATTTGAGCACATTAGCTGCATTTTCGCCACATCGGGGAGTAAGTAAAGCGTTCACTTTATTATCCACTATTGTTTGTGCTGCCTTAATTCCTGCTCCGCCTGTACTTGCTGCTGCACTGTTATCAAGAAATACACTTTCCTTGGTTTCAGTATCATAAATGAGATAATAGGGAGCCCGTCCAAAGGATACACATACATTCGACTCCAAACTTTTCTCATCTACTGGAATTGCTATTTTCATAAGAATCCTCCATTCTTTTTAAATTATTATTAATTACATTGCGCAATGCGCTAACCGAATCCGGGACTACGACCGAACTAAAAACCAGATCACTTAGCCCTTTAATGTTCAATTCTTTAAAATATCGATTTTCCATAGGTATCCATTCGCAAAGAAACCTTTTTAACATGGCAGCTCCATTTCTTTTTAGAATTCGAGAAATTTGTTTTTTTTCATCAATACTTAAAAATATCTTTAAATCATAGTTTTCTATTAAAGTCGGATGCATGCTATAAGAACCCTCTATAATATTTAGTTTTTGAGGACTTACCGGTATCGGCCCTACAAGGATTCTTTGCTTGCAGTCGTATTTATGATATTGAAATTCACGGCCACTATTTATCCCGTCAATCACTTCGTGTTTGAACCGGACATAATCTACATTTCCGCCGACCTCCCTTAAGCGCTCTTCTGTTTTTAGTTCAGGTGTCAGGAAGAAATCATCCATGTGAAATATGTTGCACTCATATACATTGCCTATAAGTGATGCCAGTGTACTTTTCCCGGCACCACTGTTTCCATCAATGGCAACAGTGACCCTATCTTTTGATTTCATCAAGGAATCGATCCTGCAAAATACCTCAAAAAAATCATGGTATTCTGACCTTACAATACGGTACGCAGGTGAATAAGCAGCCCTGAATATCTCACTGTGACTAACTGGCGGATAGCCTTTTTTCTTATAGGAACACAAATAAGCTTCCAACTCTTCCAACGGATAAGGAAGCAGTCCTTCCTTACAGCATTGTCTAAGCACATCCAGTTTTTCTTCAAAGCTCTGAATGCTTCCTTTGATCGAGTTGGCTGTACTTATAAAGAGCTTATTTACAGTATTAAGGCTGATATCATAATACTTCAAAGCTGCTAAATGCAGCCTGCAAAGATTATTGCCGATATCCTCAAAGGCATCACAGGGTATCCTTTTGTCCATACAGGAATGCTTTAAAGAACACAACTCCTCCTGCAATTTGCGTAAAATATCGTCCTCATTTTCGATTAGGTGTCCGCCGGCAAATTCATTCTGATATATAAGCTTAACAATGTCCTGAATTTGCATCTTGGGATACAAATCATACTGCTTGAGTAATAAGGCTTTTATATTCATTCTAGCTCACACTTTCTATATGCTTTGCTTTTGACAGAGCAATAACAGCAACAGGGATAATAATAATTTGAATCACTATGCCTGGAATTGCATTGAGGAACGCACCAGCCATAAAAATCTCCCATGTAAATGCAGTTTCGTTCAGTCCATACAGGAAGAAGCTAACAATTCCCCAGACGATTCTTCCACAAACCATTGATAAAATCAAAGACGCATATATGGAAACATTCTTTTTAGGGAGTAATTTGTACAGAAGACCTGTCATGAGACCATATGCAGCCAGCTCGAAAGCCATAGCTACAGCAGTTGGAAACATCGGCGGCATTCCAAACAGCATGCTCCTGAAAACAGGCAAAACAAGGCCAATGATCAAGCCATATGGCCATCCGCAAATAAAACCACAAAGCAAAACAGGAATATGCATTGGTAATAACCTACTGCCTAAACTTGGAATCTGTGCTGTTAGAAATGGAAATAAAAGTCCAAGTGCAAGAAACAATCCTGATAATACTAATCGTTTAGTTGACAATTTATTCAATAACTCCACTCCATTCTATTTAAATAGTTATAGATTGCATTACGCAATGCGCTAACGCCTAAATTTGAGCAATGAACCTTGTTATCGGGAAGTCCGTCTAATGCATGAATGATATCTTCTTCTGAAATTTCCAATGCTTCATCTAGGGTTTTACCCTTAGCTAATACCGTCGTCATACTGGATGTTGCGATTGCCGCAGCGCAACCAAACACAAGATAGCTTATTTTACTTATCCGATTGTCTTTTACTTTAATATAAATCGTAAGATAATCTCCGCATGTAGGATCACCAAAGCTTCCTTCTGCATCGGCATCCGGCATACTATAAGCATTTTGAGGACACATAAAATGTTCTATTACTTTTTCAGAATACAATATCAGTCACCTCTATCACTACCTGCAAAGCGCCAACTATTCCGGTGCCTGCGACAGCCTCGTCCGCATCCGTTACCTAATCCATCGCAAAGACGGTATTCCCCGCCTTCAATCAAAAGAACCTTGCCGTTCACCAGCGACTCGGCCAGTTTCTTTCTTGCCTCGACATAAATACCTTGGACGGTAGTTCGAGCGACATTCATTTGTTTTGCGCATTCCTCCTGTGTGAATCCTTCTAAGTCAATAAGTCTTATCGTTTCATACTCGTCAACCGTCATTTTTATATAATTTTTTTCATCCAAACTTGTATCAAGAGGCCCAAACCTGTTTCTTTCCGGTAAGCAACATACTCTTCTCCATTTCATTGGTCTTGGCATAATCTTATCACCTCATTTCCAAAACAGATATAACCGGAGCGTCCTCCGGTTACCTCTGATGACCGTTATAGGTCCTCTAATTGCTTGTCAATAGCTTCCAGACGCTTTTCTAATATTGCCTTTTGTTTCTGAAGCAATTCTTTTTGTGTTTTTGGAATTGCCTCATCAATTGCAAAACCCCTGCTAAACCACCTTCCAAAACCACGTCTGCAAGCAAGTCCCAGACCTAATCCGAGACCGCGGCCGGTGCCATATCTTGCTGCATTGGCACCTGCGCAAAATCCTAAACCTCTTCCGGTCATTGTTCCAGCACCTATTGGGCCAGTTCCATCTCTTCCAGGCATTCTGTTCACCTCCAGATAGTTTATGACATATGTCGTTTATAGCTTATATTATACCCTGTTTTCGGCATATGTCAATAACTATTTTCGATTTTATTAAAAAAGGGCCAATCCCCCATTTAAAGAGTGGTTGCCTTCAACCGACAGCCATAACCAATTAACCATGTCTGCTCTAAGGGAAGTAATGTTGTAAAATGGAAAACAAATTTATTCTTAACATAATATCTTTTCCTTAGTTATCTGTACAACAAGCCAATAATTTAGCATCTGGTATTCATGGTAATATTGAAAAGAACATCTTTTAAATCCTTCAAGATTGATGTTCTTTTTATTTAATTACATATATTTTCAGTTCCCTGTAATCTGTCCATTTTGGTTTTACTATTCATTCATACAATTAGCACATAATACTTATTATAATTACTTGTTCCACGGGATATAAATCACGAACTCAACTCCAGAATAATCATCAGGTTCTCTTAACTCTAATTGACCGTCATAACGATCTATAATCTGCTTAATTATATATAGGCCAAGACCACTATGCTGTTTAATGCTTTTAGTCGTATATCCGGCAGTAAAAATATTTTGCCTTACATTTTGAGGGATGGGACTGCCGTTATTGGATACCTTTAATTCCAAACCTAGCCTATTGCACATTAGAACTAAGTCTATTCGTGGGGAACCATTCATTTTTACTGCATCTAAAGCATTATCTAGAAGGTTACCGGTTAATTGAGTAAGATCCTCCGGCGAAAGTGGAAGTGAACCGTCTTGTATTTTTACATGCCAATAGAACTTGATTCCGTTAATTTTTGCTTCCTCATATTTTGTACTTATAATAGCCGCTAATTCCGGAGGTTCAATTTTCAGGAGGCTTCCTATGCGGCTGACAGTATGATACAAATTTTCGATATAAGTTTCTGCCTGGTCGAAATGACAAGCCTTTATGTATCTATAAATAGCAGTAAGATGGTTGTAAAAGTCATGACGCTCAACCTGCAAACGCAAATGTAAATTGTGTCTCTCTCTGGCATAATGAATTTCTGTTTCCAGTTTTGCATCGTGTTCTATGACTTTTAACAGATATCCGGATACAAAAATTGTTGCTAAAACAGAGACCAATAAAACAATGCTGCCAACTTCTATTAGGGTTTTAAGTGTAAAACTGGGATAAACACCTGTGTTGTAAGCATGAAAACTAAGATTTAATAAAACAAGCATTAAAGCTTGTACCAGGCATAATGTCAAAAGACAATTTTGCCTAATGGATTGCTTTGTTGTTCTTTTGTCAGACTCATTTTTTATTCCCAATTTTTCTGATATTAACGGTAAGCGCCATCCTCGTTTGCCAATGATATACGCTAATACTGAAAGTAAAACTAAGTGTGGCAAAGTAAAAAGTATTCTTAGCAAAGGATCAGAGATGATTTGTTCAAGTTTTAATTTAAAAATCCAAGCCAGAAGAGGAACTGAGATTCCCTCCGCCAATCCCAAAAACACACTTGAAAGCACCATTACAACTGCTGAAGTATGCCAGGGCAATCGAAAAAAGAGGTTCAAAAATATAGTCATGAGTGCTACTTGTGATATGGTATGGATACCAAATCGTACCGGCATTGTCCGAATACTGAATGAGAATATCGAAGTCAGCAGGGAAAGGATTATTACTACAAACGGTGACTCCTTTTTCTTCGTTAATACCAGTACCATATAATACAAAACCAGGCTTTCAGGAACAGACACACCTAAAAAGGGAATTAACGGCATAACATCCATCGCAATACCCCCTTAAACATTATAGTCAGAATACTTCATAAGCTCAGATATACGGTCACGGCTAAGTAAAGCCTTGTCTTCACAATTATTGAATTTTACCTCATAATACGATGAATTGGGAAAAGAGACTATCTTTTCAATCCGATCGGTGTTTATAATGAAAGATTTATGGGAACGAAAGAACATCTTTCCCAAGTACTTCTCCAACTCCTGCAGGGTTTGTCGGGTTTTAAATTTCCCGTTGGAGCATGAAATAAGGGTGTGACGTCCGGATTTTTCTATATAAAATATCTCATCCAGCTTTATAAAGACTCGTTCATTGCCCAGATTTATTGAAATTCTGCAGGTCTCCGTATTTTGGGAAGTATTACTCTTTTTTGATATTTCCAGCATCTTATATATGCGTCGGAAAGTAGATTTTACTCTATCCTCATCAATTGGCTTTAATATATAATCGGATGCATACAGTTTGAATGCATCAAGAGAGTATTCATGATGTGCGGTTATAAAGACTATTGCTATATCCGGTTTTATATCTCTCAGCTTTTCAGCTAACTCTATCCCTTTCATATCAGGCATCTCAATATCCAGGATAGCTAAATCCGGGTTATGCTCTCTTACAAGTGCTATTGCATCTTTAGCATTATCTGCTGTTCCTATAACCAAAGCCCCTTCAAGCTTACTAAGAATTGAGCAGAGTATCAGCATTACTCCATGTTCATCATCAGCCATTACAACTTTAGCCGGTAACAAACTCACCACTTCCTTTCAGGATTTATTGGCAAACTTGTAAACACTTTTCCGGCAAATCATAGTCATAATGGCTCGAAATCATTGCTATAAATAATTCAGGTTGTATACATAAAGGCTCACTGATGCTATAAAAACACCAATGAGCCTAAAGCAGCTTAGTTCCGGCAACCCGGCCATCATAGCGGTATACCGCTTTAGACCCGTGGCTTTGCGTCCTTGTCTTTCAACAAGTTTGCCTTTATCAGTTTTATTTATGTTGATTATACTATTTATTATATAACAAAGGTCATGTTGAAATTTGTCAAAGCTTGCTCACTTTATTTTTATTGGTTAATATTATTGCCCTTCAAATTTCACTGCCAGTAATTAGAATTTCACTTTTTTTGTAAAATTCAATTGAGAATGAATAGTGTAATAAATACTATCGGATAAATCTCATCCATTGGCCTTATGCTACTCTCCTATATCAGGTAACATTTTATCAGTGATATTGCTTACCATCTAGGCTGATACTTCAAACCCATAGATTTCTTGTATTTACTCTGCCCTTCTTACTGTAGCAAAGAATTATTTTACATACACATGCATTTTGTCTTTTTATCGTAAATGGCCTCATGTAAATCATCTTTGCAAAACAATTCTATGATTTACCAGTTCCATTTCCTTAATCCTTGCTTTTACTATCTTCCTTTGTCCAAATATATTTTCCAATATCAAGTTCTCTTCTTCTGGGAGTATCTTGTCAACAGATTCAAGAAACAGCTTTTCTTCACCTTTCTCATCAATTAAATAAACATTTGCTTCACACATATTAGCACCTCTTCATGCTTTCTTTAATACTTTGAACCACCTTATCAATAAGATGCGGCAAAGGCTCACTCTTATCAACACCTACAACTTCGATATTGCATCGATTTAATGGAAGAAGCACTTTTTTAGCTGGACTTTCAGCAATTGCTTTAGCCATTGTTGGAGTCAATTCCCCTAACATTGAATTTGCCGCAATAATTCCTATAGCCCCGATTATTATATGGACCTTACTAGAATTATAAACAATTGCATTTTCTCCTGTAGCTCCCTCATTTGCACCAGCCTTCATCATAAAAGATGTGGCAAGCGAGTTTGTTCCCAGAGCAACAATTTCAATATCTTCCATCAATTCCTTCCTTAATTTCTCAACAATTGATTTTCCGATACCTCCGCCTTGACCATCTATTACAGCTATTCTCACTTGCATCCCCCTATCAAAACACTACCTTTTTAAGGCAGCAGATTGTTACCTATAGGATAACATCATCCTTCCGGCTCTTCAACTCCATAAATTCTGGCTGCATTCAAGTACATAATATTATCTATTTCTTTTTCACTAAGCCCCATTTTATAAAGTTCTTCTTCCCATATACTTATATCATCATATAATTTATCAGGTAAACCGTCGGAGGCATACAGAATTTTATAAGAAGAAATCTCTTTTCCAATCAGTCTTTTCTCCGTGATGTGCCTCCTCACAACATCTCCGCCCGAAAGATCAAAAAACACATTTCTTCTAAAACGGGCTATTGCACAGGATAACTCATACATGCCATAACCTAGATGAGCACCTATAATCTTCAATTCCGGGAATTTCAATGCAATATTATCCAAATAAATTGGCAGCATGAAACGCGAAGATGTATTAAATCGTTTTATTTTTGTCTCAAAATCCCTTGAAATTTCAATAAGTTTTTTATCAAAAGGAGACTCTACAAGGTAATCTACAGCATTTCCAATGACCCCTGTATGAAACAAAGCCACAAGCCCTAATTCTTGAGCCAACTGATAAAATGGATAATACCTTTCTTCATCATAATTATAATTAGGACAAATAATTTTAACTCCCTTAAATCCTGATTCCTTATAGTAGTTCAAAATCGCTGGGCCATCTTTGTCTATATCAATATAAGCTAATCCAACAAAAATTTCCGGATATCTATGGATTGCCTCTTTCACCATTTCATTTACTTTTCCTCGTCCCCCCAACAATGCAGCTTTAACCACATTTGATTTGATCATGTTTTCTACTAAATTATCTGTTAACCGCAAAGTCACATCATTTATCTTTTCGGTAAATTCAGCTTCATACATATCAATGGGAAAGTGGATATGGGATTCGAAAACTCTCATTATTTTTTCCACCTCTGCTATTCTTTTTATGCTATATCATCCAGTTAATAATCGGGTATCACAAATTTTTTATTATTCACTTTTACTATATCGGCTTTTACTCCATATACCTCATATATATTCCTGGCATTAATCATATCTTCAATTGTACCGGTTTCTAAAGTTCCGTTTTTGAACATAACAATCTTGTCGGAATACATGAGCGCATGGTTGGGATCATGCAAGGTCATTATACATGTAACTTTTTGCGATGAGTTAATTTGCTTTACAACATTCAATACTTTAAGCTGATTTTTTAAATCAAGGTAAGAGGTAGGTTCATCAAGCAGTATTACTTCGGTATCCTGAGCAATGGCTCGTGCAATCATCACCAGCTGCCTCTCCCCGCCACTTAACCTGTTGAATTCTTTATCCCTTAAATACTCAATACCTATCTTCTCGATTGCCTCATCCGCTTTATCTATATCATCTTTCCCCGGAACATAGCCAATATGCGGAGACCTACCTAATAAAATCATCTCTAAAACAGTGAAATTAAAGTTGGTATTATATAATTGTGGAACTGTTGCAACTATTCCGGCAAGTTTTTTGGTCTTTAGTTTTGAAATATCCTTGTCATCGATATATTTTACCGCACACAGGTTTTATAGTTCCATTGATGGAGGATATCAGTGAGGTTTTGCCGCTGCCGTTGGGCCCCAAAAAGGTTGTAATTATACCTTTCTCAATTTCAAGATTAACATTTTCAAGTACTGTTTGCTTTTGATATGCTATTGTCACTCCTTCAAATCTTATCATTGCCACACACCTGCCTTGCTCCTTCTAATAAGGACAATAAAATATGGCGCACCAAGTATAGTTGTAAATATCCCTATAGGAATTTCAAATGAGAAAAGATTCCTTGAAAAGCAATCTACAATTGCCAAATAAGATGCTCCCAGACAAAAAGACAATGGTATTAATTTACGGTTATCAGGTCCAAAAAGAATTCTTAACACACGTGGTATCATTAAACCAACCAAACTGATAATTCCGGAAACTGATACCGCTGCAGCCGCCAGCAATGTAGCAGCAAGTATGTAAAGCATCTTATATTTTTTAGGGTTTACCCCCAATATCACCGAATCCCTGCCACCCAATGCCAGTATATTCAGTTTCCATCTGAAAACATATGTTAACAAGAATCCAATAACCATATATGGAAGTACTGAGGCAACTTTCTCCCAGCTTGATGTATGAAGGCTTCCCATTATCCAGTATACTAATCCCTGAAGTTTTAACGGATCAATCATTATTTGCAGTATTGATAATAATGCAGTAAATAAAGCTGATATTACAACTCCCGATAAAACCAATGATACCACAGATGTATCCCCGTCTTTCATAGCAGCCATATAGCAGATGGCAACACCCATAATGGCGAAAATGAATGCACTGATCTGTACCGGAATATTAAGAAATGACAACGCAAGGGCAGCTCCAAAAGCTGCCCCTGATGATAAGCCAAGGGTATATGGCTCAACAATGGGATTCTTCAATACAGCCTGGAAGGAGGTCCCCGAAACCGAAAGACTTGCTCCAACAAGCATTGAAAGAATAACCCTTGGTAACCTTATCTCTAATAATACATTCAGGCTGTTTGTGTCAATTACACTATGAAAGAATGTATATCCGCTTATTTTATAAAGCATTAAATCTATCACCTTGGCAATTGGTATGTGATAGGAACCAATGCACAAAGTAATTAAAAAAACCGGTATTGGTAAGAAATATATTAATTTCTCTATGTCTTTTTTCATAAATATTTCCTTAATCCCTTGCTCTATTTATCTTACTCTATTTAAAATCGATGTTATATAACTTTTTCAGCATATCCGCTTTTGTTTTCTCAATGTCTGCATCCTTGAACAAATCAGGGTAAAGGGTTTTTGCTATGATGTTAACCGAATATATATATTTAACCGTCCAAAGATCGCAATAGAATGGATGGGGCAGCTCAACAACTGCTTTGTTTTTTATGGCATTTATATTGCTCCACTGTGCATCTTTGAAGTAGTCATCGGGATCCAAATCCTTGATATTCCACAAAATGATGAAGTCAGGATTCCAGTTAACAACCTGCTCCATTTTTGCAACAATATGTTCCTCATTTATATCGGCAGCAGAATTTTTCGCTCCACTCATTTTTATAATACTGTCACCGGTGCTGTTGCTTCCGGCGATGTCTAGCTTTGAAGGTCCCCATACAAATAGGGATGACGGCTTCTCTGATTCATCAATAGCTTTAATCTTATTTTTAATATTTTGAAGTTCTTTTTTTGTGTAGTCAATAATCTCTGCCGCTCTGTTTTCTTTGCCTGAGATTTTGCCCAGTATCTCCATCTTTGTGTAGACCTGCTCAAAGTTATCCACTTGTATTCCTACTACCTTAACCCCTTTGTCCTCCAGAGTTTTAATATCATCCTCCTGACCGGCCCACATGACTACCACATCCGGGTTCATCCCAACGATTTCTTCAATGTTTTTGTCAATAGCGGGGAGTGACTTGTTCTTTACCCTTTCATCAATCTGCGCAGTAAGTTCAAAAACATCCTTTGTATCATATGTCCATTTGTCTATTGCGATAACCTGGTCTTTCGCACCAAGCATATAAAGGTCATTCAAACCACTGTTTAGCAGACATACAATTTTCTTAGCCGGATAGTTTACTTCAACTTCTTTTCCTCTGGAGTCGATAATCTTCACTGTTGTGCTTTTAGTTTCTTCGTTTTGTTTTACTTCTGCTTTCTGGCAACCTACTGCAAGTATAGCCATAATACAAATCATGGTAAATAGTGCAATAATTTTTTTCATGTTCTTTCCTCCAAAAATTAATATAAATAAAAAGCGGTCAACAAAAAAAGTTTCACTAAGAAACAGTCTTCGTGACCGCTATTATTTCAAATAATAAATTTTTCTTTTGTACCCTAATAATGCCTACGTGACATTATCTTTTGGTATTTTACTATGCCATAAATTTAAAGTCAATATTTACTAATAGATTTTTAATTAGTTCTTTCTTTTGATGCACCAATAATAGCTGTTTTGTCTATTTCATTGCATAGTTCCTCCTAACACTTTAGCTTTCACGTGGATATGCCATATACAAGAGAGCATTTACAATTGCCGCCGCCACATTACTGCCGCCTTTTCGCCCTCTTGCAACGATATAAGGAACACCGCTTTTCATAATAAGCTCCTTTGACTCGACGACATTCACAAAGCCTACTGGTACGCCAATAATTAAAACAGGTTTTATTTTATTGCTTTTTATCAATTCATCCAGCTTGATAAGGGCTGTGGGCGCATTGCCTATAGCAAAAATAAGAGGCTTGTCCAATTCTGCCGCCTTTTCCATAGATACACTCGCACGGGTTGAATTTTGCTCTTTCGCCTTTCTTGCAACATCTTCATCTGCCATATAGCAATATGCCTTGCCGCCGGCTTTTGCCAAAGCAGCCTTGTTGATACCGGATAAAGCCATTTTGGTGTCTGTTACAATGTCAACCCCTTTCTTAATGGCTTCAAGCGCAATATTTATTACATTTTCGGAAAAGCAAAGATTATGAAGATAATCAAAATCCGCAGTAGTATGAATTACTCTCTTAACAATAGGCGCAACCTTCGCGTCCAGTTCAATATCTCCAATTTCCTGAGTTATTATTTCAAAGCTTCTCTTTTCAATTTCATCGGGTCTATACAATTTCATCAATATTCAATCCCCTCTCGTGCTTTAACACCACTATCAAATGGATGCCTGATTTTTTTAATTTCAGAGATATAATCGGCCAAACCAAGCAATTCCCCATCAGGATTTCTCCCTGTAAGAACTACTTCGGCATGGAGCGGCTTGGTCTTCAGAAAGTCCACTACTGCTTCTTTGTCAATAAGGTTTTTTTCTATTGCTCCAATAAGCTCGTCGAATATGATAAGGATTTTTTTATCACATGATATAACTTCAATAGCTTTTTCAAAGATTCTGTTATTTTCTATTTTAAGTGCCGCTTTCTCCTCATCGTTTAATTGCCAAGTAAATTTGCCCGGTTTTTTACTTCTTAAAATTAATACATTTTCCACTTTATCCAAAATGTTCAATTCACTTGTATTCCATGACTTTAAAAACTGAGCCAGAATTACCTTATAGCCGCTGCCGCAGGCACGCAATGCAAGTCCCAACGCTGCTGTCGTTTTCCCTTTCCCGTCGCCGCAATAAATATGAATCAACCCGTTCATAGAGTAACACCTTCATCAATAATTTTATAAATATACTTCATATCGAGAGATTTGCGGAGCTCATCTGCCAATTTGTCATATTCCCGCTCTTTATGCGCTTTAACGTCACAGCTTAAGGTTTCATTGTATTCAAGACCTTTTTTGTTGTACAAAGCTTTTATAATGGTCTTTAAAACCTCTTCGCTGTCAAAAATTCCATGGACATAGCTGCCATAAACATTCCCCTGGCAAAGCCCGTCGGTTTTCTCACCGCCGTCCATGCTTTTCAGCATCGACAAAAAGCCTTCAGCCTTTGTTATACCCATATGTATTTCATAGCCCTCGAAGCTTTTTCCATTGAGCTCTGAAAAAATACCACCAGCGCATTTAAAAATGCCGCTTACTCTGGTTCTTGTCTTTTCCTTTTCAAATACGGTATGGGCATCAATGAGTCCCAAGCCCTTTATTTCGCCGCCGCCTTCCACATTGTAAGGGTCCTTAAGGCTTTTGCAGAGCATCTGATATCCGCCGCAAATACCGAATACAGGATTCCCCCTGCTTGCATATTTTAATATTTCAGCCTCAATACCACACTCTCTCATCCATTTTAAATCGTCAATTGTATTTTTTGTTCCCGGTAGAATCAGCAAATCCGGACACTTAAATTCCTTTGCACTCGAAATATATCTAACCTTGGCTCCCAAAATCAATTCAAAAGCATTAAAGTCCGTAAAATTTGAGATTCGTGGAAGTTTTATGACAGCAATATCAATGTCCGCCAACACACTGCTATTTTCAAATACTTCAGAAAGGCTGTCCTCATCATCTATTCTCAGAGTCATGTATGGAACTACACCGACTGTTGGAACAGGTATAAGGTCTTCCAGCATTTTAAGCCCCGGCTCCAGGATCTTGATATCGCCTCTGAACTTATTGATGATGTTCCCTTTAATATACTTCTTTTCAGTTTCATTCAGTAGCATGTAAGTTCCGTAAAGTGAAGCAAACACACCGCCTCTGTCAATATCTCCAACAATCAGCACAGGGGAATTTGCCATCTTTGCCATGCCCATATTGACTATGTCATTTTCTTTTAAGTTTATTTCTGCCGGGCTCCCTGCACCTTCAATCACTATAATGTCATTTTCAGCGGCAAGGGAGCTATAGCTTTTCATAATTTCCGGTATATATCTTGTTTTGTTTTTATAGTAATCCATAGCTTTCATATTGCCCACAACCTCGCCATTGACAATGACCTGTGAACCTTTGTCGCTTGTGGGCTTCAAGAGGATGGGATTCATCCTGACATCCGGCTTCTTATATGCGGCTTCGGCCTGTACAACCTGAGCTCTGCCCATTTCAAGCCCGTCCTCAGTTATATAGGAATTCAGTGCCATATTCTGTGACTTGAAAGGCGCCACCCTATAGCCGTCCTGTGAAAAAATCCTGCAAAGTCCTGCAGTTATAAGGCTTTTGCCTGCATTAGAAGTTGTCCCCTGTATCATGATTGCCTTAGCCATTTTTTATTACCTCGCTTATTGCATTAATCAGCTTTTCATTGTCTTCACGGCATCTGACAGCTATTCTGTAATATGTATCGTCAAGTCCTTTGAAGTTGGCGCATTTCCTTATCAGTACGCCCTTTTTATAAAGCCTGTCATACAAATCCGTCTGTTCTGCTTTAAATAAAATAAAGTTAGTATGGCTTTCAAAAACCGTGAAGCCAAAGCTGCTTAAGTTTTTTGACAAATAGCCTCTTTCTTCATCTATGATCCTGGCAGTCCTTATTAGATAATCCTTATCTCCAATTGCGGCGATCCCTGCTACTTGAGCAGGTGTCGACACGCTCCACGGCTGCCCGGCTTTTTCAATCTTCAACAGTATTTCTTTATTGCTGCATAAGCAATACCCGAGCCTGAGCCCCGCCATCGCGAATATTTTCGTAAAAGCCTTTACAATTATCACATTGTCAAAATCCTCAAGATACTCTATAAAGCTATAGCTCTTCTTTTCAGCGATAAAATCCATGAAGCATTCGTCAATGACCAAAATACAGTTTTCCTTTCGGCATTTTTCTGCAAGCTTGTATATTAAGCTCCTGTCTGCCAAATTTCCCGTCGGGTTGTTTGGGTTACAAATGAAAACAATATCCTTACCTGACACTTGCTCCAATATGCCGGTTCCCACAGTAAAGCCATATTCAGGGCTTAATCCAAAATACTCGATTTTACAGCCGGTGTTCTCAAGGGCCTGTCCGTATTCGGAAAAGGTTGGCGCTGTGAGGAGAGCAGTCTTCGGTCTTAAGGCATAGCATATTCTGTAGATTATATCTGCCGCGCCGTTTCCGAACAGTATGCAGTCCGCTTCAAATTTTTCATAGGCACTTACAGCTTCCTTCAGCTTACGGCAATTAGTATCCGGATAGGCACTATAGCTTTCAATATTCTGAGCCAACGCCTTTTTAACATTGTCAGGCAAACCCAGAGGGTTTATATTAGCCGAATAATCAAGCGGTTTTGCTCCATTCATCTCCATATATGAATAGATATCGCCGCCGTGCATTGCTATATCATCCACCAGATACACCCCCTTACAATCATGGCAGCAATCACTGCTAAAACAGAAGTCGTATACATCAATTTGTTTGTGAGAACTATATCCTGAGCTACAATTTCCCGATTATTATCACCAATAGTCGGCTTATGGACAAGCTGTCCGAAATAATAGGCATTGCCCGCCAGCTGTACATTCAAAGCTCCGGCGCATACCGACTCGGTTTGTGCAGAATTTGGGCTTTTATGGTTTTTCCTATCTCTTAGAAACATTCTAAAAGCATTTTTATAGTCCAGGCCGTTTAATGCGCTTGCCGCAATCATAAGCAGTGCAGTTATCCTTGCCGGTATGAAGTTTGCAATGTCATCAAGCCTTGCAGCAACCTTTCCGAATTTTTCATACTTTTCATTTCTGTAGCCTATCATGGAGTCCATTGTGTTAATCGCCTTGTATAAAAAAGCAAGGGGCGCGCCTCCTATTGCCATATAAAAAAGCGGAGCTACGACACCGTCAGTGGTGTTCTCGGCTATCGTTTCGACTGTGGCTTTTGTGATACCCTTAGCATCCAAATTCTGCGTATCCCTTCCGACAATGTAGGATAAGTATTTTCTAGCTTCCGGATAATTGCCTTCCTTGAGAGGGTAATAAACCTTCATACTCTCTTTTTTCAGGGATTTTACGGCAAAAATCTGGTAGCAGAAGTAAATTTCAATCCCCATAGCCAGATAGTAATTCAAAGTATTTGCCAGATACAGTATCAAAAATGGAACAAAAAAAGCTAATCCCGATATAACCAGCACGAGAACTGTCCCTGCAAAAAGCTCGTTTTTTACGATTTTTCTTAACATTTTCTCCAAAGCACTGATTGCCTTTCCAATTATACACACGGGATGAAGTAGCCAGTATGGATCTCCGAATATCAAATCAAGTATGAAAGCAATACCAATAACAAACAGATATCTCATTTTTTGTACTCCTCACATTTTTTAATAAATCTGGCTGCCATTTGAATGTTCCCCCAGAAATGAATGTGAGGGTAAAGAGCGAATACGTTCTCCTTGCAATATCCGGTTTCCCACGTTTTCCCGCTTGCTTTTCTGGCTGTAAGGCTACCGGAATCAGAATCATTTTTAGAATAATGAAATTCGTGGGCAGTGGCGGACTCTCCATGCTCCAAAAGCATGGTGTTGTCCTTTGCAGTCAATGTAACATACCCGAAATTCTGAAGTTTCTCCGTCATCTCAAAGCCCGGTTCAATTATGTGGGTCATTGCATAGGAATTAATACTTTTTCCCAGGTACATAAAGCCGCCGCATTCGGCATAAATCGGCATTCCCTCACGCCATGCAGCTCTTATGCTGTTTATCATTCCGGCATTTTTGCTGAGCTTTTCAAGATAAAGCTCCGGATATCCGCCTCCTAATATCAAGCCGTCAACATCCTCCGTCAGCCTAATGTCCTCAGTAGGTGAAAAATATATCAGCTTTGCACCCATTTTTTCGAGAAGCTCAAGGCTGTCCTGATAATAAAAGCAAAATGCCCTGTCCTTAGCAACTGCAATTCTTACATCTGATATTTGCTCAACTTCAATTTTCTCATAGTCAAAATGTTCCGCATTATTTGCAATATCAAGAAGCAGGTCCAAATCTATAGTCTCTTCTGCTATAGCAGCAAGTAATTCCGTCTTTTGCTTCAGCGAACCTATTTCTTTTGCGGTAACCAGCCCCAAATGACGGCTCCCAATGACTGCCTCGGGTTCAAAAGGCATATAACCTGCCACTCTTATTCCAAGACGGTTTTCAATAGTTTCTTTGTACATTTTATACATGTGCTTTGAAACATTATTTAAAACTACAGCTTCAATCCTGTTTTTATCAAAATCCAGATAACCCTTTATCATAGCGGCAACGGAGACCGAAGCTCCCTTGCAGTTAACTACCAAAACTGCAGGAATTCCAAGCTTGTTTGATATATCCCATGAAGAGTTTTCACCGGTATTTCCACCCACCCCATCGTAAAAGCCCATAACGCCTTCCACGACCGAAACATCAGTATTCTCGCTGTTTTTGGCAAAAAGGTATCTTGCCTGCCTTTCTCCGCATAAAAATAAATCAATATTCCTTGAGTTTGTCTCAATTATTTCGCTGTGAAACATAGGGTCAATATAGTCAGGGCCGCATTTAAAGGCAGCTACCTTGAGCCCTCTGTTCTTTAACGCTTTTAGTATTGCACAGGTCACTGTTGTTTTTCCGCAGCCGCTGTTTGTTCCAGCTATCATGATTCTGTTGATTTTTTTATTCATCATTCTTTTCACCATAGATTATGTAAATAGGATTGTTTGCTATCATCATATTGTAGCTTCCGGCCTTTTTGCTTTTTGAACAATTCAGACAAACAATATCTGTTTCAAAATTTATCTCTTTGAATGCCTCAAGGGCCTCAGTTAAAGTCTCAAGGGTTATTGCCGTAATCAAAATTTTTACATCTTCATTTGCCCTATACAGGCTTTTAACCAATTTATCCAGATTGCCTCCGCTTCCTCCGATAAACACCTTGTCCGGGACAGGCAGCTTCCTTATTTCCTCCAATGCCTCTCCAAAGACGGGTATTACATTTAACGCGCCGAGATCGGACTTGTTTTTACAGAGAAGCTCAAATGCATTGTCTTTTTTCTCTATAGCGAAAACCAATCCTTCGTGGGCTTTTCTAGCCATTTCTATAGCTACCGAGCCGCTGCCCGCCCCTATGTCAAACAAAACATCTCGTGCTTCTATCTTCATCATGTTTACTGCAACCCAGCGCACTTCCTGCTTCGTCATTGGAGTTTCATTCCTTGAAAGCTCCTTGTCAAAAAGGGGCATATCCCTGTTTACACAATTCTCATTCTCAAACAAAAGAACCGTAAGGCTGTCAAAGGAAATCTCAGAAAGCTCCTCCACCGTTCCGCATAAAATTCTTTCACCCGGCATTGAAAGCAGCTCCCCGGCTGTAACTTTTATCCCTGACAAGCCATTTTGCTTAAGATCCTTTAATATTTTCGAAGCGTTGTTAGCCCCGCCGGTCAGAACAAAAGTGTACCGGTTATATGCGATACTCCCCGGAAGATTACCTTCTCTTCCATGGAGGCTCACAGCTCTGACATCCTCATAGCTTAGCTTGATTTTACTGCAAAGATATTGAAGACTGCTGATTCCGCATGTAAAGAACACATCAAAATCAATTCTGAATTTTTCATCCAGCCTTTTTGCCATACTGAAAAATCCCACATCTCCGGAAACAAGAACAGCCATTTTTTGAGCTTTTGAGCTTCTTATTTTCTCTTCGATGTCCTGATATGAACATTTAATAATACCCTCTTTGAAGTCTTTGTACAAATCTCCGATTCTGTCAAATGCATAGACCTCATGGCAGATTTCCAGCAGCTTCGCACCATGTCCTGTGATTTCCTCCGGCGCCCCGGGGCCGCATCCGATTATGAATATTTGCTTTTTCATAATGCATCCCTTATCCTGTCGGCTAATATTTCCGCCAATCTTTTATCCGCTCCCAGCGTCTTTCCCATTGTAATTTTTACATCCTTATTTTCTTTAAGGTATTTGTCAATTTCCTTCGGAATATCTTCTTTTATGTGTACACCTTCAAACAGGAAATAAGGTATGACAATTATGTTATCAACACCTTTTGCTCTCAGCTTTTCAAGCCCGGTATGAAGATCCAGGTTTGAAAACTGCAGGTATGCAGTTTCAATAATTTCCTCACTGAATATTTCTCCAAGATAATTTACAACCTGCTGTAAAGTCTGCTCTGTTGACTTCTCCCTGCTTCCATGGGCCAGTATCAGTATTCCTCTCATGCAAAATCTCCTCCGTTTTTCATTTCTCTCAAGGATTTTTCTGCTTTTTCCAATGTTTTTTCTATGTCTTCCTCTGTATGCGCATCACTCACAAACATGGCTTCAAATTGTGCAGGCGCCATATGTATACCGTTATCCAACATATGCTTGAAAAATTTTGCATAAAGCTTTGTATTGCTGCTTTTAGCAGTTTTAAAATCAGTTACAGCTTCCTTTGTAAAAAATACGCATAACAGGGATCCGACCCTGTTCACAGTGAGAGTCAGCTCCAGCTCTTTTGCCATCCTCTTAAATCCTTTTTCCAGTGACTCTGCCATTCTGTCTATTCGCAAATATATATCCTTGTTTTCCTTAAGTTCCGTCAACTGTGCTATTCCTGCTGCCATCGCTATGGGATTTCCAGAAAGGGTACCCGCCTGATAAACTCCCCCAAGGGGTGATACAAGCTCCATAATCTCTTTTCTTCCCCCATATGCCCCAACAGGCATACCTCCTCCGATAATTTTGCCGAAGGTGACAATATCCGCTCTGACATCAAAATATTCCTGTGCTCCTCCCGGGCAAAGCCTAAATCCTGTAATGACCTCATCAAAAATCAGAAGCGCTCCGTTTTCATCACATAGAGCTCTGAGTCCGGCAAGAAAATTATCCCGTGGAGGAACTACACCCATATTGGCCGCCACAGGTTCAAGGATGACAGCAGCAATTTCTCCCTTGTTTTCTGCAAAGAGTCGTCTCACACTCTCTATATCATTATAATCTGCAATCAGAGTATTTCTTGCAAATTCACCAGTTACACCAAGACTGTCGGGATGTGAAAGAGTCAAAGCCCCCGATCCCGCCTTAACTAGCATACTGTCGCAGTGTCCATGGTAGCAGCCATCAAATTTTATTATTTTACTTTTTTCAGTAAAGGCACGGGCAAGCCGTAAGGCACTCATGACAGCTTCTGTTCCGCTGTTTACCATCCTTATCATATCAATTCCCGGAACCATGGAAGTAATAAGCTCAGCCATTATTACTTCTTTCTCCGTCGGTGCGCCAAAGCTCAACCCGTAATCGACAGCCTTTTTGACGCTTTCTGCTATCTTTTTATTGTTATGTCCCAGAATCATGGGCCCCCATGAACAGACATAATCAATATATTCTCTATCCTCTACATCATAAATTTTGGAGCCGTTCGCTCTTTTTATAAAAACAGGTTCTCCTCCAACTGCCCTGTAAGATCTCACAGGACTATTCACCCCGCCCGGCATTACACTCCTGGCTCTGTCAATCAAACTGCTGCTCATCATCCGATATCTCCCTTCTCAATTGCTTTTGATAATTCCTTTGCATAGTACGTTATAAGCATGTCCGCACCTGCTCTGAACATACTGACGGCACTTTCGCACATAACAGCATATTCATTAACAAGGCCCAACTTGGCAGCGCTTTTTATCATTGCGTACTCACCGCTTACGCTGTATGCGCAAATGGGGTTTTGTGTTTTATCCTTAAGCTCTCTTATAATGTCAAGATAAGCCATGGCCGGCTTTACCATCAAAATATCCGCACCCTCCTGAATATCCAGCATGGCTTCCTTTAAAGCTTCACGCCTGTTGTGATAATCCATCTGGTATGTCTTTCTGTCCCCAAAGGCTGGAGCAGATTTGGCCACATCTCTGAACGGTCCGTAAAACGACGAAGCATATTTTACTGAATACGACATGATTGGAGTATCATGAAAGCCTTTGCCCTCAAGGGTTTTCCTTATTTCTGCAACCCTGTTGTCCATCATGTCTGACGGAGCGACAATATCAGCCCCGGCTTCAACATGGGAAAGAGCGATTTTAGCAATGTAGGGAAGCGTCAGGTCATTTATGACCTTGCCGTCCTTCACTATGCCGCAGTGTCCGTTTGCCGTATATTCGCACATACAGACATCTGTTATTACAGTTATTTCCGGATACCTTTCCTTGATTTTCCTTACGGCTTTTTGTACGACTCCGTCTTCGCTATAAGCTCCGCTCCCTTCATCATCTTTTTTATCGGGAATACCGAAAAGCAAAACCGATTTAACGTTGGCATTAAGAATATCTTCTATCCCTGCCTGTACGGTATCGGGGCTGTAATAGTTATGTCCCTCTAAAGATTCTATGGGCTCGATAATTCCGTTCCCTTCCTTTATGAACAATGGAAGTATTAATGCTTTGGATGAAATCCTTGTTTCTCTTGCCAAATCCCTTATGTTTTTATCATTTCTCAGTCTTCGTGGCCGTATTGCGTTCATATTGCACCTCCGTAATTTTACTTATCATTGAATCAATGGTTGCCTCATCCGATATATAGTGCTTGATTCCATATTTTTCAGCAGCTTTTGAAGTTTGGCTGCCAATACATATTCCCGTTATCTTGCCTAAGTCAATTCCTTGTATTGATCCGACAAAGCCTTCAACAGTCGATGCGCTCGTAAATGTCACATAAATGCCTGGATTACCATTTATTAGAGCCTCTATGTCCCGGCTTCCCTTATTGACATATAAGGTATCATATACCGGAACATCTTCAAATGCTCTTTCATTTTCTTTTAGAACAGCCGTTATTTCAGCACTACCCTTTAAAGCTCTCAAAAGAAGTATTTTTTCATCAGCACCCGCTATTTTACAAAGCCCTTCCGCCAGATGCTTTCCGTCAAAAATCTCAGGTATGTAGTCTGCTATAATTCCGTAGCCGGCAAGCGTTTCAGCAGTCTGACTCCCGATAGCGGCAAATTTTTGACCGGCCAGAATTCTAATGTCCTTGTTTTGCCTCTTCAAATATTCAAACAGGATATTAACTCCGTTTTTACTTGTAAAAACAATCCATGAGTACTCTTTGATGTTGCTTACTACTCTTTCCAACCGGCTGTTATTTTCAATTTCCTTTATCTCAATGCATGGATATTCTATAACATCTGCACCCAGTTCCTTAAGCTTGGCGGTCAATGTACCGGCAGAGTCCTTAGGTCTTGTTACAATGATTTTCACACCCATGAGCTCTCTTTTTGAAAACCAGTCAAATCTGTCACTCAGACCACAAACCTTTCCTACCACAATAACGGCAGGAGATTTGACGCTTTTCTCTACAGCCTTTTCATAAAGGTTTTCAATTGTGCCCAGAATTTTTCTCTGACCGGCTCTTGTTCCATTTTCAATAATTGCAGCCGGCATATGCTTATCCATACCTTCTGCCAAAAGTCCATCAAGTATTTGTCGCAGAGAAGAAATCCCCATTAGAAAGACTAATGTGCCTCCTGACTGTACAAGTGCTTTGAAGTTAACCGACAGCTCTTCGCCCTTCTTTTGATGTCCCGTTATGACGTGAAAGCTGCTGCAATAATCCCTGTGGGTTATGGGAATCCCTGCAAATGCAGGCGCAGAAATCGCTGAGGTAATACCCGGAACCACCTCGAAAGGAATCCCGTTTAGCTCCAGAAGCTCCAGCTCTTCTCCGCCGCGTCCGAATACAAAGGGATCTCCACCCTTTAACCTTATTACCAGTTTTCCCGCTAAGGCTTCATCCACAAGAATTCTGTTGATTTCTTCCTGAGGCACCGGATGCCTGCCGCTTTCCTTACCCACATCTATTTTTTTTGCATTGTCCGGTATCAGCTCCAGAATATCATCTGAAACAAGCCTGTCATAAACAACAACCTCAGCCTTTTTTATATATTCCATTCCTTTAAGGGTTAAAAGCCCCCTGTCGCCCGGACCTGCCCCTACCAAAACCACAAAGCCCTTTTTCATGAAGTCAGCACGCCTCCCCCTTGAGCCTCTTTGCAAGCGAAATACCCATTTTGACTGCATCTTCAGCCCTGCCATACTCTATACCTTTTATTGCTATATTTTTTTCTTCGTTCACATAGAGCCCTCTTAGCACTAATTTATCGTTTTCGAAATATGCATAAGCTGCAACCGGCGATGAGCAGCCTCCATCCAAAGCGGCAACAAAGGCACGTTCGGCATCGGAAACTATTTTTGACCTTTCACTATGGAAATTAGCGAGATAGCGTGTATCTTCACCTTTCCTGGTCTGAACGGCAATGATTCCCTGACAGGCCGCAGGCATTATTTCTTCCGTTGTAAAATACCTGCTGATCCTGTTTTCCAGTCCAAGCCTCTTAATCCCGGCGGCAGCCAGAATAATTCCACAGTATTCTCCGTCATCCAGCTTTTTTAGCCTGGTGATAACATTCCCTCTGAGTGGCTCGATATTGTCAAAGCCAAGAGCTTTAAGCTGCAGCATCCTTCTTTTGCTGGAGCACCCTAGCGGCTTGCTTTTATCACCTTGATTTGCAGGAAGGATGAGAACATCCCTCTCGTCTTCCCGTTCCGACAAGGCCACCACGGGTAATTCAGAATTAATTTCCATGGGCATATCCTTGTAACTGTGTACAGTTATATCCACACCTCCGTTTCGCAGCGCTTCGTCCAATTCCTTAACAAACAATCCCTTGCCACCGATTTTATCAAGGGTTTTGTCTAAAATTCTGTCCCCTGTTGTTTTCATGGTGACTAATTCAACTTCTATATTACTGTCGTATTTTTTTATGGCATCTATGACCATCTGAGCCTGTATGACTGCAAGTCCACTGTCCCTGCTGCCAACTCTCACTGTTTTCATGTTTGCTCCCTCCGGTTCTTTAAGAATTCCCTTATTCTTGCAGCCGTTTCCTTTGCCGCTTTATGGTTGCTGCCGTCCTTTGAAATCAGTCCGCCTGTAACCTCCCCGTTTTCAAATATAGCAGGGAAGTAAAAATCGCACAGCTCTTTTCTGTCACATACATTTACTGGAATCCCCTCTTTCCGTGCGTCATTGCAGACCTTTTCATTCACATCCCTGTCGTCCGTTGCAGCAATTGCCATGAAAGCGCCATTCAGGTCACCCGGCAGGTAATTTCTTTCAATTAGTGTAAGCTTGTTTTCGCCGGCTAAAAGCTTTATACTTTCCGACTGGCAGGCAGCAATCACAACCAACTCCGCGCCATAGCGTATAAGAACCTGGACTCTTCTTGTGGCAATCCTTCCCCCTCCGATGACAACAACCTTTTTGTTTTTCAGGCTAATAAACATTGGAAAATGGGACAAGGATTCTTCTTGCGTAATTCCAAATTCCTTTTGAAAATATATAAACATTTCCTCCAGCGTCATGCCTTCTTCTTTACAAGGCCTTCCTATCAATATAACCTTTGTCCCCAGCTTTCTTGCTGCATCAATCTTCTCCTGAAAGCCTCCGCTTTTCCCGGTTTCCTTTGTTACCAAAAACTTAGCATTGATTTGTTCCATGGTCGCCAAATTCATATTCTCACTGAAGGGTCCCTGCATGCAAATTATATTCGTCGCGCTAAAGCCTGAATCCGAACATGCCTTTATTGCCTCAGCCGTTGGCAGTACTCTGACAAAAACTCTTTCTCTGTAATTTTCGATTTTTGAATATGGCAGCAACTCCTTACTTCCGGTTGTCACAAAAATATTTCCCTCTGTACCGTTAAGATAGGCACATGCTGCTTCTATGCTTGAAAACTCTAGGACATTTTCATATTCCAATGAAGGCCTTACCAGCCTCATCACAGCCTTGCCGCATCTTTTCGCAGCCTCCTTTACATTCTCCGAAATGATTTTGGCATAAGGGTGTGTTGCGTCCACAATATAGTCATAGCTTTTTATAAGTTCTGTAATCTCTTCAAGGGAAAGCCTTCCCTCCTTTACCGACAAAAAAGGCATGTCAGGCATCACCAGTGAACCGTATCCGGTGGCTACAGCTGCTGTAACCTCAACACCGTTTTCGGCTAAAAAAGTACTTAACTTTCTTCCTTCATTTGTTCCTGCAAATACAATCACTTTTTTCATCTTATTCTACCTTCAATCCAATGCAGAAATTATATTCTGTATCCCCTAGGAGTTACCAGTTTCCCGTTTATGACCCTGGTAGTGGAATTTCCGATTATTACTGTGGTAAACATGTCCACCACCTCGTCTTTTAATTCTTTAAGCGGCAATATCTTGTGAGTTTGTCCCTCTCGCCCTATATTTCTTACATATCCGCACATTGTATCCCCGCTTATATTTCTCATCACGATTTCACAGGCTTTTTTAAGAAAATCCGCTCTCTTTTTGCTGGATGGATTGTAAATCACTATTACAAACCCGGCCTGCGAGGCCAGATCCAATCTCTTTTCAATGTCCTCCCATTTTGTAAGAAGGTTGCTTAAGGATATTACCGCAAAATCGTGTGTTAAAGGTGCTCCAAGAACCGCTGCCGCAGAGCTTGCTGCAGTAATTCCTGCTATGACCCTGATCTCTTCACGGATTCCAAGCTCCTCACATATTTCAATCATCAGGGCCGCCATCCCGTAAATCCCTGCGTCTCCGCTTGAAACCATAGCTACATTTTTGTTTCCTTTTGCAGCCAGCGCAGCCATCCTGCACCTTTCTACCTCCTGCATCATGGGGGTTGCTATTATTTCCTTGCCCTCAATCAAATCTTTGATTATATCTATATATAAAGTGTATCCGGCAACTACCTCGCTGTTTTTTAGTGCCTCTATCGCAAGCGGTGTTATCTGTGCTTTCTCTCCCGGCCCTATGCCAATAATACTAATCATGACTCTACCCCACCCATTTATTTTTATTATTTTACCGCCATAAGTCGTTTTCTTTGGTCATACCATTTGTTAAAATTCTCAATATGCTCTGCTATCAAACTCTTCATGGCTGATATTTCCTTAGAATTGTCCTTCCGTGCGGTTTCCCCAAGGCTGTCAATATTGTAGTACAGTATACCGTTTATCTTCCCGACCTCAGGGTCTATGTCCCTGGGTACTGCAAGATCAATAATGTATTTGGGCTTATTTGCACATCTGTCAATCATATCGATAGTAACAGTCTGATGGGGACTTGATGTTGCGCTTATTAAAATATCCACATATGGTATCAATGACTCCCTGTCGTGATACGGAATAACTTTACAGCCTGTAGGAACAATTATGCTTTTGTTGTTGTGGGTTCTGGTAGTTATGTGGACCTCACATCCCTTTGCAATCAGTTCCTCACAAACTTTTCTTCCAACTACTCCGTTACCGATAACCAACGCTTTGCAACCTGCTTTTTTTTCAATATATTCACTTACCAGTTGTACCGACTGCCCGGCTACCGAAGGCGAAACGGCATTGAGCACCAGCTGAGTCTTTACCTTTTTGGCACAGGTTATGGCGCACCTGAAAAGTGTGTTCAATGCCGCATCGCTTGCTCCCTCATCAATAGCAATCAGCATTGCTTCTTTAACCTGCGTCAATATCTGGTCTTCTCCAAATATCATTGAGTGAATTCCACAGGCAAGCTCAAAAAGATAAACCGCCAAATCTTCACCCTTTTTAACATAAAAACACTTCTTCATATCATCATCAAGATTGGCAGCATTGCAGAATATTTCAACCGGATCCGCTTCTTCGCAATGGCTTAATGAAATGTACGCCTCTGTGCGGTTGCAGGTTGAAATCAAAACCACTCCGGAAACACAAGCCTCCTTATTTATTTTGGCTAGAATATCTCTTATTTGATTTTTGTTGAACCCAACCTTTTCTCTTAATTCCAGGCTTGCGCTGCGATAATCAACTCCAGCCATGATTATATTCAAAAGCTACACCTCCATGCCCTTTCTGCGATAGCAACAGTGACTCCATCTCTAGCTCTTTTTCCCATTATCAATTTCCCATGATTGCTGGCCAGTATGGCCGCTCTTTCACAGACATTATCCACACCTGTAACAGCCCTTACAAACCCCGATGATGAAAAGCTCCCTTTAGCCTCCATAAGCTCTTTATTGGTATAAAGCTTAAGACAGTATCTGAATTTGTCACAAAGCCGTATAATTGCCTCTTCTTCTTTTTTTATATCAATGGTTGCAACACAGTAAACAAGATTCTTTGGTATGTTCTCTGCCGCCAGTGTTTCAAGAAATACTTCTTCCAATATCTCTTCCGGAATTCCTTTCCGGCATCCCACTCCCACAGCAAATAGCTTAGGGCACAAAAATAATGTATTTTTAAAAGGCTGCTTGTCCGCATTTTGCTTTTTGTGATCATATATATATATTCCGTAATCAGTTGTATCCTTTGTAAAGAATTCCGGTAATTCACCTTCCACCGGAAAATCACAGCGAAAACCAATTTTTTGACCTTTCAGCAATGCGGCAGAAATATACTTTATGTTTTCTATGTTCAAAATATGAAGACCGTTTTCCTTTGTCCACACATCAACCGAAAAAACGCCGTTAATATCTGTAGCAGTAGTAATAATTGCCCTTCCTCCCAAAAAAGACGCCAATTTATGGGCCAGGCTGTTTGCACCGCCCAAATGCCCTGACAATATGGGAATCACATATTCTCCTGTTTCATTTATCACAATGACCGCCGGGTCGGATGCCTTATTTTTAAGGAATGGCGCAATTGCTCTTACGGCTATACCGGCAGCTCCAATAAATATTATTGAATTGCTGTCCTCAAAGGCTTTTCCTGTAAGTGCGCTAAGATTGTCTTCCATCTGAAGCAGCTCGCCGCCTCCATACTTTGAATATGCAACGATAGAATGTCCCTCTTCTTTAAGATAATCAACCAGGCGCTTACATAAGAGTGAGCTCTTTTGGGTAAAGGAAATCAAGGTTATCCTCATTGTTCTTTCGCCTTCCTGAATTCATGGGTAAAGCTTGCATCATAAAGCTTTGAAAGCTCGTGCTCACAAGAAAGAAAATCCCCTACAAGTATCAAGGCCGTTTTGGTAATATTGTTTTCCTTTGCACTTTTATGAAGCTCTGCAATTGTGGTACGGACAATCTTCTGCTCCGGCCATGTAGCCTTATAGACAATAGCAGCAGGCGTATCGGATTTGTATCCGCCTTTTACAAGCTTCTCACTAAGCTTCTCAAGCATTGAGGTCGTAAGGAACAAAACCATGGAAGCCTTATGAGATGCAAGCTTTTCTATATCCTCATCCGGAGGTACGGGCGTTCTTCCCTCCATCCTTGAAAGAATAACAGTCTGACTCACACCAGGCAGTGTATATTCAGCATTTAACACCGCTGCCGCACCGCAAAATGAACTGACTCCGGGCACAACGTTATAAGGAATTTTATGCTTGTCCAACAACTTCATCTGCTCCTTGATTGCTCCATAAATACTTGGATCGCCTGTATGCAGCCTTACCAGTATCTTATCAGGTGAATATTCTCTAACGAAAACATCTATAATTTCATCAAGTGTCATAGAAGCGCTGTTGTAAATCTTGCACTCAGGCTTTGTACACTTAAGGAGCTCCGGGTTAACCAAAGACCCTGCATATATGACAACATCAGCTTTTTTCAAAAGCTCCTGTCCCCTCACTGTTATCAAATCAACCGCGCCCGGTCCTGCTCCGATAAAATAGACCATTTTTATTCTCCTTTAACTATAATAATCGAAAAATAACTGCTATCTTCATTTAAGTCCCTAAGACTGTTATATATTTTCTCATTTTCCATAAAGCAGCATTCTACCATTTTGGAATTGTCAAGCAAATTATGCTTCTCCAGCTTCTGCTTTATGTTTAAAATACCCTTTCCGCTTTTCATAAGCACCTTGCTTCCGTTCAAACGTAAGAGTTCATCCGCACCTTCATAGGATGCAGGAACAATATGCAATGCTTCCTTCCCATTACACAATGAAATGCCCAGTTTGGCAGCAGCCGCGCAAAACGAGGGAATCCCGTTAACAATTTCAGCAGAATATCCTTTTTCAACAACCAACCTGTGCACATACATATATGTAGAATAAATTGTAGGATCACCGAGCGTTATAAATGCCAGGTTCAAGCCTTTTTCGAGCTCTGCACAAATCAGCTCTACACAAGCTTTATGACTCTCCCGCAGTATTGCTGTATCCCTTGTCATAGGCATACTGCAGTACATTATCTTTTTGCCGGAGATATACTCACCCACAATATTCAGAGCTGTTTTCTCGCCTCCGGTATCAGGTACTGCAATAATATCTGCCTTATGTAAAGTCTCAACCGCCAATAGAGTAAGAAGCTTCTTATCTCCCGGTCCAACACCAACTCCGTATAAAGTTCCTTTCAATGCCCAACCTCCTTTAGCTCATTGATAAAGTCCAACACATTATCTGTCTGCATTAACACGCCATTTTCATTTGAAAATACAAGAACTTCAATCCTTGCCTTATTCATCACACGATAATTTAAATGATATACTATTTTCCCCAATATGCTTTCATACACCATTTTGGATATATTGTTCTGCAACAGGATATTGTGAATTTCATCTGTTGTTTTTGCATTCATGATTTTTTCGACCGTTTCTTTTCCTGCACCGGCTAATGCACTGTGAGCGGCAAATATTTCATTTCTGCAGTCAGCAATTTTCGAATGTGTATTCATAACACCGGCAGCTAACTTGACCAATTTCCCTATATGTCCGACAAGCAGGATTTTTTTAAAGCCCAAATATATCGCATAATCAAGAGCTTCACCAATATAATTTGAAATTTTTACAGCGCTGTCAACATCAATGCCCAAATGCTCTCTGGCATAACCAACTCCATAATTTCCGGGAGAAATGAATAGCACGTTTTGACCGTTTTGCTTTCTGATAGACATTTCCAGCTTGATTGTATCTATCAATGCAGCTTCACTCATGGGCTCCACAATGCCTGTAGTTCCCAGGATGGATATGCCTTCGACAATCCCAAGCCTTTCATTGAAGGTTTTCTTTGCAATTTCCACTCCCTGGGGAACAAATATTTCCACATGAAATCCGCCATCGTATTTGTATAGACGGGCAACCTCTTCCAACGCATTAAAAATCATCTTTCTTGGTCCGGGATTGATAGCCGCCTCTCCTATTTTGCAGGGCAAACCCGCAGAGGTTACTCTTCCGACACCTATCCCTCCGTCAATGGAAATACCGGCTTTTGCCTTTTCAACCCTGGCATAGATCCTTATTCCGTTTGTTACATCAGGGTCATCCCCCGCATCCTTTATGATGCAACAGCTTGCGGAAGCTTCATTGAGAATGATATCTTCCGGCTTAAGAATTATTTCTTCCCCTCCGGGAAAAGTTAAAGAAACCTCCGGAATCTCTATCTTTTCAAAGAGCATAATTGCGCAGGCTTTTGCGGCAGCTGCCGCACAGCTTCCGGTTGTAAACCCTTTTCTTAGCTTTTTACCAGACTTTATTATATAATCATTCATTATTCCACCCA
Source organism: Acetivibrio clariflavus DSM 19732 (assembly GCF_000237085.1). Classification (GTDB taxonomy): domain Bacteria; phylum Bacillota; class Clostridia; order Acetivibrionales; family Acetivibrionaceae; genus Acetivibrio; species Acetivibrio clariflavus. The sequence goes on from NC_016627.1 coordinate 4,224,907, forward strand.
CACTTATGCCTTTATATAAATTATGCGGGAAACTCACTATTTCAATTTCACAAAAACCGTAGAAGCATCGATATTTTGCTCATTGAAATTAGTGGTTTCTTGGCGCAAATTATATAGTACTGTACAACGCAATTTCCTTTTTAGGTAGTTTTTCTTTTCTTCCAGTCATTAAGAGCTTTTCTCGCTTCGGATATGGTATTGGCATTCTCCGAAAATTCAAAGTCATCCTTTTCCTTTAGTATCTCCATCAAATGTCCGATTCGTGGAAGTCTTAAGTTTACACTCCTTATTTCATCCCTATGAGCGAATACTTCTTTAGGAGTACCTTCCAGCACAATCCTGCCCTGATCCATCACATAGGCATAATCACAGTAAAGCGGTACTATGTCAATATCATGGGTTGAAATAACCACAGATAATCCTAAATCCTTTTGTATTTTCCGAAGAAGTTTCATAATTTCACTAACTCCCATGGGATCAAGTCCTGCCGTAGGCTCATCAAGCACCAGCACTTCGGGCTCCATAGCCAGTACTCCGGCAATGGCTACACGCTTTTTCTGTCCGAAACTGAGACAGTGGGTTGGCTTATCCTTAAGGTGTGATATACCAATCCTGTCCATTGCAGCATTTACTCTCTTGCGGACTTCTTCTTCAGGCAGCTTCATATTTATTGGACCAAAGGAGATATCCTGAAGTACACTTGCCGAAAACAACTGGCTATCCGGGTCTTGAAACACAATACCCACAGATTTGCGAAGGTCTCTAAGGCCCTTTCGGGAATAGTCCAGCTGAAGTCCCTTAAACAGCACCTTACCGGCCGTTGGTTTGAGTGTTCCGTTTAGAGAAAGAAACAGTGTTGATTTTCCCGCTCCATTTCCACCCAGTACGGCAGTTGTCATTCCTTGTTTTATATCAAGTGTCACTCCCTTTAAAGCATGTGTTCCATCAGTATATGTGTAATGAAGGTCCTTTACCTCCAGGATGTTCTCTATCATGAATAACTCCTCCTATACTTGCTTTAAAGCTATTGAAGATAAAACAAGTATGACGTTGATGGTTACTGCCAGGACATATCCTTTCCAATGCTTTTCATAGGTTTCTTCAAGTACATTGAGCTCTCCCTCGTATCCTCTTGCCTCCAGTGCAGTGTATAGTTCATCCGAACGCTTGTATGATTTTATGAAGAGCATGGAAATCAATGAGCCTAAAGAGCGATATCCGGCAGTCAGGCTTGAATAGCCCATACGGCAATTCTGTGCATTATAGATGGTATCTGCAGTTTCCAGCAATACAAATATAAACCTGTATACAAGCCCCATAAGCTCCACTAAAAGCTTTGGCATCCGAAGTCTCCGTAGTGCCGCCAGCAAATCCACCATAGGGGTACTAAGGGACAGAAAATAAAGGCATGAGACAGCTCCCAGTGCTTTGAAAAACAGCTTAATCGCCTCTTGCAGCCCTTCATTTGAGACACCTATCCATGTTCCTGCAACAGGAATTGCTGCCAGCAGGCTTTCTGGTTGCTCGGATATATTCACTGCAACGGTAGACACCCCTATTATCAAAAAAGAAACAGGCAATAACAGTAGTTTTATAAAAAAACGGAGGAGAGTCCCACCTCTTGAGACGGTCATGCCCCCCATAATAAAAATCACTGCAACCGATATTATCAAGTTATCTGCCCATAGACATACAGCCAGCGTCAGCAAGGCAAATGTAACCTTTTGCAAGGGGTCTGTATGTTTAAGCTTTGAGCTGTAAGCATATTTATCTATAGAAATCATGCGCTCTTCTCATCTTCTTTCTTTCTGCGGCCTTTCAAATAACCTAATCCATACCCGATTATGCCGGCGCCGATAGCAGCTTGCAATGCAAAAAGCAAGCTCTCAATCTCTCCGCTTTTCGGTTCAAAAATGGGTGAGAACCAAGGTTCATAATCTGCATTTATTTCTGCTATTGCCTCCTCCGCTTGCCCATCTGCTCCACCAAACTCAGCATCTTTAGCAATAAACAACGGAATAATTGCTAAAGCTATAATAATAAGAATCAACAGCAGGTTAACAGAAAGATTATTTTTTTTTGTTTGCCTTATCGCTTCAGTTTGCATGATTAAGCCCCCTTTTGTAATAGATTTAAGCTCTTCAATTCATCTTTGCCATAAGCAGCTATTGCATTAAATATTAATACTGTAAGTATACCTTCACTGATTGCAAGAGGAATCTGTGTCACTGCAAAAATACCCATAAACTTAGCCAGTGATGCAGCAAAACCACCTACTTCAGCTGGAAAAGCTAGTGCAAGCTGCACTGATGTCACCATATACGTCAACAGATCACCCAGTGCTGCCGCTAAAAACACTTCCAGCCATTGAGGTCCTTTCGCTTTCTTTACCAGCTTGTACGTTGCAAATGCAACAATAGGTCCTACAACTGCCATTGAAAAGGTATTTGCGCCAAGCGTTGTTAGTCCGCCATGAGCTAAAAGTATAGCCTGAAACAAAAGCACTATCAGACCCAGTACTGACATAGCTGTTGGGCCAAAAAGGATAGTTCCCAATCCCAATCCTGTTGGATGTGAACAGCTTCCTGTAACAGAAGGTATTTTGAGTGCGGAAAGTACAAATGCAAATGCACCTGCCATTGCAAGATATATTTTTAATCGCGGATTTTCTCGTACAGTTTTATTTATTGAAAATAGTCCTATAACTATAAATGGTACGCACAATACTCCCCATGAGATTGCCCAGACCGGAGGTAAGAATCCTTCCATGATATGCATAGCTGAAGCCATTGTTGGCATCAGTATTACCATAAGTCCAAGACCCAAAGCCAATTGTAATTTTTTGGACATAATACTCACTCCTCATACAAATATTATTTTACAAACAAAAAACCTCTCAACATAAATAGTCAAGAGGTCATGCATACCCGGAATAATACTGTGCAGACATACACAACACCCCCTATCGCTCGTAGAGTAAATGGTGTTAAAAATGCAGGCAGGTCTTCTGGCTCAAGCATCATCATTCTCCAAACCTTCCCAGTTTCCCAGTGGTATCTATGGAGAACTCCACTTTTACAGCGGCGTGACCGCGCGGGATTTTCACCCGTCTTCCCTTTTCACTGATTCACACATTTTCTAGTAATGCATAACCAGCACCTGATTTTATATTAAATTATTAATATGTTATATCATTATTCAGATTATTTCAATGGATTATTTCATGTTTTATAAGATAATTTTGTCCAGTTTGAAACTGCGATTTTTCGCGCGTGACCCCCCGCCCGTTGCACAAAACTACTCCGCCAGAGATTTTGACCCCCCTACCGTCTTGCCCATCGTTCTCCTTCGCGAGCAGTGAGCGATGAGTGACATTGTTTGCACAGGCTCATAAGGTTATTGTCTGCATTGGTTCCGCCTTTGGATAAAGGGATAATATGATGTACCTCTTCGGCTGGTGTAAGCCTTCCGTACTTTTGGCACTCCTCGCAAAGCGGATGCTCTGAGATATATCTGTTCCTGATGCGTTTCCATCTCCGGCCATAGCGTTTTCTTGTTTGGGGATCTCGTTCGTATTTGTTGTAATAAGCATCCACTTGCCTTTGATGCATGTCACAGTACCTTCCGTCCGTCAGTTCAGGACAGCCAGGAAAGGAGCAAGTCCTTTTTGGTTTTCTTGGCATCTGGCCACCTCCTTTACACGTATAAAAAAGCCCTCACAGGTTCATCCCATGAAGGCTTATCCATAACTTTTCACAATACCATTATATTTGGTTTTTTACTGAATTTCATCTCATAAAAATCTCATCTGGAATACTAAACAGAACATTTACTTTTTGCCCATGGCATCTTACCGTTATAATACTTATCGGAGATATACCGCTGCATATCGGGTGGTAAAGCTGCAAGCAAAAGATAAGCCTTTTTTCTATCTTCCTCTAACTCTTGGGTGCTTTTATAGAAGGAACATTTATCTTGCTGACACTTGTGTACAGTCAGGATATTGCAGCCATTCCTTCCGTTACTGCCAAAACAATTATCGTACATCTTTCCTCACTCCTGTTTTATTGCATAAAAAAGCCCCGAAGGGCTTATGCGTTTTAATGTCATTTTTTCACGATATCATTATATATGGGATACCTGTGTTTTTCATCTCATGAAAATCTCACCTTAAAGGAAGCTAAAAATATCAGTTTATTTGTTCAAAGATAGCTTTCGAATATACTTCTATATCTCCAGGAGTGAGCATGTTGAATTTTTCTTTCACAGCGACAAAATATTCCCCGATCAACTCTTTGGGTATTACACGATTAGAATGCGCATCCACCGGCAAACCGTCTCTAGTATGCCGCCATGGTTTCTCCAGATGCGTAAACTTTTCTAGTATTTTTCCACTATAGCAGCAGAAGTTCTTAATAACGCTATCCAATATCGCTTTTTCAGCAGTTGTAAAAACTGATTCATCGAAAGCTTCAACGCTCTCAATTGGGTCAAACCGATAAGATGAATACCTGTTATATACATCTCTGTAAACCGGTCCATGAACCCATGCCTCACAGTCTTCTTCAAAAAGAAACCGTCCTTCAAAAGCGTAATAAAAGCCCTGGACATAATATAGTGCCTTTTGTAAAGCTAAAGGAGTTATGTCCTCGCACTTATAAAGCAGATATTGGATAATTGAGTCCAGCTTTGAACCCGTTTTGTTTTCTTCCCCAAGCAGTTCCTGTACCTTCCGCTTACTTTTTTCATATGCCTGCAGAGATTTTAAATTGTCCTTATTTTTCTCCAGCAATTCTTTATAATATGCTGGATCATCATAAATCTTTTGAAGAATATCTGAATACTGTTTTGTAGGCATATCACCTTCACAATATCTCGAAAAAGTCATTTCTCCCCAACCTAAAAGCAATGATAGGGGACGTTTGCCAATATTGTATTTCTGAGGTATTTCTAATATCTTCTCCAGCGAAATAATGCCGTTTTTTTGACGGTACGTGTCATACAAAGCCTTTAGATTTTCGTCCTCTATATCCGCTACATAGACTTCGCTCCCACATTCCGTACAAACAGCCTTCTTTCCAGTATACTCATATTCTTCGCCTTTAAGTTTACCCTTAATTGTTGCTGTTTCTACCATGTATTCGACATCTCTTCTGCATTCCTCGCAAAATGTCTTATTCCTATTCATAAGGCGGCCTCCTTTCAAACTCTCTAATTTTCTGATTGATCATCGGAAAAGATAATCAATCGGCTTGTTTCGCTTATGAAACGATATAACAACCACTCGTTTTCCACTTTCACTATCAATTAGATTAAATTTCGTATATATATCAACTATCTCCTCAATGCCATCAAAGTTAAATAACGTAACCTGGGGACAAAATACATATAAAACCTCATGTTCAAATCCTACTTTCGTATTTTGCAATGAATGGCAAAAATCTTCTGTTTTTATTTTCAGTAAAATCTCCTTTTGCCTTCTGCTGTTTAGATTATATTCATTTATAAAATCTATGTTTTCTTGCCTATTCTCATTTTTTGATATAATGAATCTGCCCTCTCTAATACAGTCATGTATCATTGCCAAAATCTCATTAATCTGTTCCCAGGTATAATTCTGATTATAGTGCTGATTCATTGCATTACCTCTTTTGTGATACAATGATACTATATTATATGCCTTTTGTCAAGATTTATGCATCAATTAGTGCATTTTTTATTTTGTTGATTTTTACATTAAGATATGTATACTAAAGATAACAGTTCCTACGAGCTTATATTAGGCGCAATACAGTAGGCCATTAAAAATACCCACTTAGGTAGTTCGTTCTATCTAAGTGGGTTCCTATTTAACATGCAGCTAATGTTATCTTAAACTACTTCCCGTATAAAAGCAGTGCCAGATGATTAAGCGCCTTGTCCTTCCTGCGGTACACCTGTGCTCTTTCAAGAAACAGCTTCTCTCCGATGTTTGCTACAGCTTCTGTCTTGCTCACATCATTAACGAAAAATTCTGTCAGTATAAACTGTTCTTCCTCCGACAGGGCTTCCCAAGCAGGCTTGAACCACTCCATATATTCTAATGCCCGTCTGTAACGTTCTTTCAACACATCAATCTCGTCAAGGCAAGCAGCAAGGCGTTCTTCACCGCTTTTGGGATTGTGTTTGCCCGGAACTCCGGTAATCTTTGCACTGTGAGGGCTTGTCATACGGGTTTCAACTTCATATATATCCTCATCACTGTGTTCGATAATGTACTGCATGCTGTTATAATCTTTCAAAGCTTCAACAGCAGCCGCTTTTTTATCTAAATACTGCCATGCAATCAGCATATCGCACCTCCAAAAAATCAAGATAAAAAACCTTGATCTTTGAAGCAGTGTGCTTTTTTGCGTTGCTTTGCAGTGCTTTATTTCCTTGTTCGTTATGTCTTCGTTCTTTATAGAAGGCCATGCTTTTCCAGAATAGCCTTCACCTCATCTACCGAATGGACAACCGCTGCCACTCCTCCGGCATTGAGGATTTTCCTTATAGTTGCTTCCTGCAGTTTTGTTGTCTTTCCCGATGGGGTTTTTATTTCAAAAGCTATAAACCGCCCATTTACACAGGCAATAATGTCTGGTATCCCCGCTGTCCCGTACATACCACCATGTTCCTTCCAACAGAAACACCCCGGTACTGTCTTTAAGTACCGCAGTACTTTAGTCACAATACTTCTTTCAGACATAACCGCTCATCCTCCAAAAATGTTACCTTTTTCCCTCTTATAACCTCGTAACGTCCAAAAAAGACATCTCATAAATCAGCTTCCCAAGCGCTTTTCAGGATTTTGTTACCTTGTTACCTCTTTTTGGGGTAGGTGTATACACAAATATTTTTATTTTTATATTTTTTAGTCTTAAAAAAGCAATGGTACTTTCGCGCGTATATATAAAGTTTAGGTAACAAAGGTAACATCGGTAACAAGTGGCTATTCACCAGCGTTTCGGGCGTTACCTTTTTGTTACCTTGTTACCTTTTTCAATACTAAAGAGGCTCAATATCTGTAATTTCAAAGCCGCTAACATCGCATCGCTCTTTCAATATCGAAAAATCAAGAGCCCACGCTTTCTTAGTTTCGTTCCCGAAACGCATCGTTTTATTGCTCTCTATAAAAAAGTCACTTTGCCTCAATTGCTTCAAAAACTGGTTATATGGAAGACATTCACCAGTGATTGCATAATCGCGTCTGTACTTGGTATAGCGGTCATATACATCACAGAAACGAATCCCGATAACCTTGCCATCTTTATCAAAAGTGTAGTCTTGATTCGGAGCCAGTTTCATCCGGGCCATGATTTCCAGCGTCTGTTCTACAATAGTCTTGTTATTGCTGCCGCCATCCAGCAAGTACTCCTGCACACCGTTTTGAAGATATCGAATACATGTACCTTTGTTAATGGGAAACACTTCAGACCATGTAACATTAAGGAACTCACATAGTTTGTTTACTAGGCTCAGTCCGGCATAGCAACAGGCGAGATTATTGACGATACGAGATGGAAACTCATCAGATATCTCTGACTTTGCTTCCTCATACCACTTCTCTGCCTCAGCAACCGATACTCTGAGTGCTGTATCCAGCAGGCTCCGACCGAAGCTGCCAAGCAGATCCGCTTTCGCACACAGCTTATAAAATGCTTGTCTATGGCTGGCTGGTTTTAAGTCCTTCTTGCTGAATAGCAATTCTATGCTCCGTTCTCTGATGGCCGCTTCATCCGGCGATTCCTCACCAGCTACAATAATAGGTGCCAACAGTTCATAAGTAACAGCACTTTGATCCGCCCTACCGCGGACACCTTCATGGCCGTCATATGCATCTCGAAGATGGTTGTATAAGGCATTTAGCCTTAACTTATCTATCTTTGAAGGCTTGAACTCATCTATCAACTGCGGTATCAGATTCGATGATGCAGATTCCTTCATCAGTGTAAATGCAGTAACCTGTGTAGCCGCGCGGATTTTGCTGCACGAAAATACCGGCAGAATAACCCGCTCCAATGTATTACTTTTTCCGCTGCCTTGTTCTCCGACAAGCAATAAATGAGGAAACTTAATGCCTGATTTTTTAAGATGCGGTTTAATAAAGCATCCGGCCACCCAGGCCATCACTGACACCGTTTTTATGGGTTCGTTATAGCTGAGGATCCACTCTCCAAGCATAATAAGCTGTTCCTTTGTCAATGGCTCAAAGGTAAGGATATCGGTTGTTATGCTTTTATACTTATCAAGCTGCACGATATCTTCAACAATGCTGCCTCCGGCTTCAATGGCACCATCCGTTGAAACATAGACCATCCGCCCGCCATGCTCATAAATTCCAAGAGCCTTGACCCCTGTTTTCCTTACCCACTCCATTTCAGATATATAACCTTTCAGCAGTTCCAAATCTCCTTCTGAGCCAAAATAGCCTAAGGATATTGTCCGGCGGTTCAAGATATTTTTAAATTTTTGGATGTTATTGAAGTCGGTAGTCATAAATGTCTGGCGGTATATTTCATCACGTATTGTAATAAGATCAGCAGTCATCTGCGTTTCATCTTCTGATACAATCATCTCCACCGGCTGAATGATAAAGTTTGTTATAGGATACACACTTTCGCCTCTGGTGCGGTAATACCTACCCTCATGTTCAAAGATAACTGACTCGCTTTCGCGGCTGTATACGTTCTCTGTGACTTCAATGGCCTTATCCAGTGTCTCCTGCCCATATGTTGCTCCACTTGCATGATGTACCGTATCCCACTTTTCCCGGAATAGCCCGGAATTTCTAAACAGCCTGTCCATCTGCTCTTTGTTTTTGCCTGACCAGAAAGCCAGCATACAGCAAAGAGCAAGGTCGGCTTCGGACTGGCTCGGATACCCTGCTTCCTGCCATTTTCCTTCCCATAGCAGATCAAATTCCTTATGGTTTTCGGCTGTCCGGGCTTTCTCCAGAATTTCTTCATCTGTAAGCGGCTCTAGCTTAACCACCTTACTGTCTTTCTTGCTTTTTCCTCCCCGCTTTTTACTTTTGATATAATTCTCATGTATCCAGGCCAGTGCCCCGTTATCTTCAGCAATGTAATCAGGAGTCCCTGGCAGTCGCTCGCCAGTCATTGTGAAGTATCTGCTGTGGGCATACATTTCAACGCCGGTTTTAGTGTTTTTATTGCCCTTAGCAGGCATCTCCCCTTTATAGAAAATATGAAGCCCAGTTCCTGAAGGGCTGATTTCCGTATAGGACGGAAACCGCTCAAGGATATCCTTGGCGGTATCGCTTAATTCCCCAGTGTTTTTGTCGCGGCAGTGATCTATGTCTATCCCTACTAAGCCTCCGCTTTTTGCGAATACAAAACCTAATCCGGTATAGAGATATTGTTCTTTTGCCGCAATCGCATCGTCAAGGGTCGACCAGTCGTTTGGGTTAGTGCTTGAGGCTTTTCTACCGGTTAAGGGATTGTAAGGGATTTTACTGTCTCTTCCGTCCTTTGTGTTTGGTTCCAGACGCCAGCAGATCCATTGCTTCCGGTTTGCCAATTCTTTAGGGAATGAGATGCTCACTTACACTGCACCTCCTCGCATCGTTCATTAAAATACCGGATCGGAATGCTGCGCTGCTTTGCCTTTTCAATCTCAATGGACATCCCTTTAGTAATTTTTCTGCCAAATACCCACACTTCTGAGCACTTTGACATCAATACCATGCCAAAGTACAAGCCCAGATTTCGCATTTGTTCATCATCGTCGTCCATAAACTGCGGAAACAAGAGGTGCGGAGCAATAGGTATGCAATTCCTGCTCACTGCAAAGCGGCAGTACCCCTGAGCCTTACGGATATTACGTTCTATATCACCAGCATATGGGCTGCAGATAAATACCATCGGTCTGTAAGGCGCTTTCCTGGCCTCTCGCTCAATCCTAAGCAGTGCTTCATAAGGTGTGGGGTCGTAATAGGTCGACCTGATGGCATAGATGTCTAAGGGCTATTTTTTATTATCTGTCCTTGGAAACATGTCAATTTTTACTGTAATTCATTTTACACATTCATTTTCTATCCTTTCTTTGATAAAATTACCTAAATTTTCTTTAGTAATATCCATTGTTTTCAAATCGTTTAGCAGAAAAGATTCTATTAGGAATTTTCTAAAAATAATTAAAAAAGAATGCAGCTTTTTTTCCTTTAAATCGTCTATTAAAGTTAGAACATAAAAAAACAGACAAAGGGGGGTTATATTATTGAAACTGTTCAAAAAGAATATGATATTGTTTTTGGCTTGCTCCCTGCTGTTCCTTGTTGCATGTCCCTTCAATATTGATGAACCTGTAGCTATCGATGAAGAAGATACTTCTATTAAAACCATCAATACCATCAATGGCGGAGAAACTCCTTTAGCAACTATAGGCGAAGGAGATACATATGTTACAGCTACCTACAAAGATTTTGATATAATTTGTGTTGACAGACTTCCCTTGGTAGTCAAGTCTGTCGAAGATTTAAAGCTTGCGATAGAAGAGAGTACATCACAGAAAGTATCAGATATGCATTATGATCCGGCTATAAATTTATCCTCCATTGATTATTTTTATGTACCAACAGCTGAGTTTGATAATCATGAACTTTTTCAGATCGAGGTATTGAAGTATTATATCATCTATTATTATTTACCTAAAGATATAATAAAAAGTTCGCAACCATTTTTTGATTACGATACGGGTATAAAAATTATGTTCTCACGGAAGCCGGTTAAAGACGACCCGCTGACTCCTATAGTAAAACAAACGGGGATTTCATTAACCGAAGATAATATCCTCTATGACAAGAATCGGAATAACGCATTTTTTGCAGCTGGAGATACGTGTATGAGCATTACGGTTCCGGATGAACTCAACGACTATAATTATCTAAAGAATCTCGGTCTGGCAGAAAAAGTTTATGTGACAAAGGATAAGCAAGAATAATTATGATTAAATTATACATCTACCCTGTTAACACCTATAAAAAACGGTAGTTTCAACTTTTTCCGCAATCATTAATCCAGTCTCTATGCAAATTTGGAAAAAAGAAACCTGCTACAATTTGCAGCAAGCTTCTTTTATAAGATTTTCATTTTTTAACGGGATTCTCTACATAAGGCGTGTTCGTAATTGCAAATTCTCCTATAACGGTTTTCCCATCGGCTTCATAAAGCGGAATTATCTTAACAACAGTGGGTTCACCGGATTTTTTCAGACTTTGGACCTTCTTTAATGCTTGAGTCCGAGCAACAGCTTCTTCAGGAGTTTTTGGCATATCTTCCTGAAGATCCTTAGCATAAACGTAACCTTCTGTCCCGTCAATTCCGACTGCGGCGATTAAATCAGGCTCCGTTTCCACAGATACAGCATAGACTCCCGACCCATAAGTCTGCCCGTATTCATTTACCTGGTACTTAGGTGCTTGCTCCTGGCTTCTGTTGGTATAACCGGAAACTGCAAAGGCAACTCCTGCTGTTACACTAATTATCAAGCCAAGTACAAAAGGAATTATAAAATTTTTTCTCATATTTACATGCCTCCTATTACTATTTGTAGTGTGTCGTTAAGAAAACCAGTCGCTCTTTTATGGATTTTGGGCCGGACTTTTAAACGTATAATACTGTGTGTACCCATCTCCGTTATATGCCGCTGTAATTCCATAGGAATAATAAGCATCTGATGCTTTTGCTGGATTAAGACTCGCAAAATCGCTATTAAGTGCATTTGTTTCCTTAGAATTATACACAAAAGATGTCGATGCTACTAATTTATCCGAGCTGTTATACAGCCTTGCCTTGGCACCCATGTACCCGCTTGGAACCTTATTGGTAATAGGATCACACTGTACTCTTGTCCCAGCATTTGCATATGCTACATTGTTATAATAACCAGCATATACGAAGGCATAGTTTGCATAATCTTTGCCGTATACCGTATAATAACCGGTTGCACCTGTAGCTCCACCTTCAGCAAATGCCGTTATTACAAACATTGGGGTCAATCCAAGAATGAATGCAAACAGAGGGATACCAATTTTGTTTAGTTTTTTTGCCACTAATTTCATAAATTATCTTCCTCCGTTCAAATTTTTTTACAAGCACCTTTCCTCAAAATTCATAGAAAACTTTCAACGCATCCAGAAACCCAATGGAATCCCCTCCTCTGATTTTTGTTCTTACTAATAAAGACAAATCAAAGGAGGCTTTTGTGACAGGAAAAATGATATTTCCCAAAAAAATTTTGTGAAACCTACAGGCTTGTGCCTGCGCCTGCCGTTTTTGACGCTTCCGGCGATTGTTATGACTGTTGATTCAGAAACCACAGGAAATACCCGGATATCATCCTTGAAGTATGCGACATCTGTTAGACATAATGCTTGGTTGTACATGTAATTTAAACGCTTTCCGCAATCTTTATTCCAGTGTCTCTATGCAGAGTTGGCAGTAATTTGCTACTCAATGCTAAGTGTATTTGTTCCATCCTTGTCATTTATCCTGACCTTTTCTACTCTCATTTGATTATCATAATAGAAAACCATTTGCGTGCCATTGTCAAATGTATAGATCTCTCCCGAAAAGCCAGACAATTTTCCTGACGGTTCCCCAAGTATTCGGTGTACATCGTTCTGGAGAGTGCCAATTACTTGCTCTCTAATATTAGGCGATGTTTTAGTTACAGAGTCTTCTTTTGAACAACCAATTATTCCAATGATACATAAAATCAAAAACGTAACCAATAACAATTTTTTTCTCATTAAATTATCCTTCATCTCCTTTAATTTATATCATTCTTATTTCTTGAACTGCAAGATTAATTGATATAATCCATCCAGCCGCTTACACTTATACTCCATAAGCATGATAGAGATGTTATGTTTTTCAACTCCCTTATGGATCTCATAATAAAATCTCCTCGATTTTCTTTTCAATAAAACAAAGGCTTTTGTGACAAGGAAAATAAATTTTCTAAAAATTTTTCTGAACCTTATGGACTTAAGTCTGTGTCTGTAATTTCAACACTTTCCGCGATCTTAAACACGATATCTCTATCCAGTGTTGATGACACCATATACATATACTTATCATCGCACCAGAGCAGGTTCTGGACGCCATGATTGGAATAGTATTTTGCGGGATGGCCGTTGAACTCAAGCTCCTCAAGCTCGGCGCCTTCGGTGTTTATATCCATTGAAACGTCCTCAAGGCGCTGCTGGCTGTAGGATATATAGTCGGTCCCCTTCTCGTACACCAGCAGGACGGGCCCGGCCGTTTTTTCGCTGACAAGCTCGAAGCCTTCCGGTATGAAGGACGGCCTGCGTACGATAAATTCACCGGCCGAATCACTTGATGACCGGCTTTCATTAAAGAATATATGAGTGAATTTTTCGTACACCTCGGTTATGAATTCAAATACCGCGGCGCGCACGGCCGATACGCTCATCGCCGTTGCAAGCAGGATGACGATCGCAGCAGCCAAGGCGACCGCCCGCCTGCGGAGAAATACAGCTCCACCGGCCTGGTTCCCCGTTTTGCTCCGGCGTACAAGCTTTTTCATCCTACGCTCAAACCTTTTTGAGAATTCATGCTCAATCTCATAATCCGCCGACAGGGCTTCCAGTTCGCGGATGTCAGCCCTGACGACGGCTTCCCTGAGCATTTCGTCGGTAAAATCAATCTTCATCGCAGAAATCCTCCCTTCGCAGAATCTCCTCAAGCATGCGCCTTGCGCGCTCGAGCCGCTTTCTGACCGCCGCCTCGGAAATACCAAGCATCCCCGCTATTTCCGCGTTCGAAAATTCCTGGACGTATTTCAGCTTCAGCGCATCCTTATATATTGCCGGCAGCTTCAGCACGGCCTTTGCGAGGCTATCCAAATCATCGGTTCGTTCCAATTTTTCTCCGGCGGCGCAGAACGCGGCCTCTTCAATCGGAACGGCGGGATGCCTTTTACGGCGGTTATACATATTGATGGCGGCGTTCCTAACAATAATAACAACGTAGCTCCTTGTTTTGTGACAGGAAATTTCGCCCACCTTATCGAAATTCTCAAGTATTTTTAGAAAAGCCTGATGCACGGCGTCCTCCGCGAGGCCCTCGTCGTTCAATATGCCGTTTGCGACGTGGAACATGAGCTTTCTGTATGTAAGGTAAAGCGATTCGAATTTGCTCTTTTCGTCATCGCCATCAAGCATCGACAGATATATCGGGAGCATCTCCGCCCATCCCTCCTTCGTGACCTGTGTTTTCCAATGCATGTTTTGCATGGATCCCGCGGCGGTAAACAGTGCATAAATGCAGCCGCTGGCAGCAACATCGTATACTTACTGGAAAATAATATCAAGCGGCGGCATATCATTTGACGTTTTTTGCCGCCGATGGTTCCGGCAGACATGTTCCCTCATACAATCAACCGCCGTCTTTTCCGTCTACACAACCCCGTCCGCCGGAAGCCGCCCTGAAAGGCTGTGGATGTGTTTCCGCGAACAATCACGCACATAAAAATACAGGGCTTTCCGGCATCCCAGCCGCCAAAAAGCACATTTTCGGCAGATGGCAAATCACCTGAAAGCCCTGTATTCAGGCCGTTTTTCAGGCGCTTATTTGTTTTTTACATTTGATAGAGTAGAGCAGTGGGGTTACCACCGCCCCCTCATCAAACCGTACGTGCAGTTTTCCCGCATACGGCTTTCCGATATTCTTCTTCCTTCAGCATTCAGCCGCACATACTTGCCAGTCCCGCTTGCTTAGTCAATTCTCTGACTTTAGCAGCATTCCCTAGCCTATAGTTACGTTGTTTCTTCCGATTGTACCAACGGGTAAACTTAAAATTGATATACTTATCTATCTTCCATAACCATAGTCTTGCAAATCGTCTGGCATAATAGTTTCTCATGCCAATGATTTTAGGATTGAGCAACTTAACCATCTCTTCCATGCTCAACAGCAATTTGCTCGGACTTGCAAACACCTCTTTGATGTTAGCCCTCATTTTCTTCATAGCCTTCTTGGACGGTATCTGCTGTAGTGTCCAATACCACTGCCAGCTTTTGTTTCTGAATCGCTGAAATCTGTTGTTGAAGCCGAGAAAATCAAAGCTGTCTTTTCCGAAATACATATCAACAAGCCTTGTTTTCTCACTATGCAATGTTAGTTCCAGCTTTTTCATAATCCATTTTACAGCACGCAACGCTTCTTCTGCTTGAGATAACTTCTTGCATAATATCACAAAATCATCTGCATATCGTACTAATTCTCCCAAGTGTCCGAACCTCTTACTCCAACATACATCAAAATAATTCAAATATATATTGGATAACAGTGGTGAAATAACTCCGCCCTGGGGTGCACCAACAGTACTTTCACTGTATTGCCCGTCTTCCAGCACTCCTGCCTTCAGCCAGCCTTTTATCAGCTTCAGCACCCTTCGGTCAGTTATTCTCTGTTTGACCAGCAAAAGCAGCTTATCATGGTTGATGCTCCCAAAATAATCTCTTATGTCAGCATCTATTACCCATAATGCTCCGCCTTTGTCTGCCATTTCATATATCCTGTCCATTGCCTGTTTTGCATTTCTTTTCGGTCGGAACCCATACGAGCAAGGCTGAAAATCTGCTTCAAATACCGGCTCTATTACTATCTTTGCCGCCATCTGCACTATTCTGTCCTTAATCGTAGGTATTCCTAATGCTCTTTTTCTACCATCTTGTTTTGGAATATAGGTTCGTCTGACAGGCTTGCACCGATATTTCTCTGCCCGCAAATCTTCTGCTATTTCGTCCAGCAGTTTTTCTTCGCCGTACGCTTTCACATCATCAATGCTGACTTTGTCAATACCGCCTGCTCCACCATTCTGTTTTACCCGTTTCCATGCTTCTTCCAAGATGTCCTTACGGTATATCTTGTCATACAACGCATAGAACTTTCTCTTTCGGTCAGCTTTGGCTGTAAGGTATAGTCTGTTTTGGAAGTCTCGTACTTTTTCATGGGTGTTTATAGCTTTTTCGGCAATCACCGGCACCTACCTCCTTTACAGACTTGAATAAAGTTGTGCCCCTTCCCTATGCACAGTTTTGTTGTCTGTACAATCCTTGGTACTATGAGCACTTCTGACTGCCTCTTTGCAGAAAGCAACTTCGCTTTTGCTTATATGCATCCTCTTTACAGTTTCCTGTGCAAAGTAGGCTCTCTCCAGTTCCGGCAAATACTTTCCTGACGTGTCGCTACCTCTACACCGCAGGGTTCTTAGGTATTGCATTTAGGGTTCTTCATACCATCTGCTGTCTTCGCTGTTGATGTCCCAGCTCGACTCCCTGTTGTTCCCTTTCGGGAATGTCAATAACGGTGCGGCAGTATTCACTTTATGTTACAACCCGCCAGTTTGCCTGCTCCTTTCGGAACATTCCGTAACGCTTCAACGCATAGATTACTCCATACGCTGGTTACTGACTAAGTGGCTGCCCTACCTTTACCACTGCAGGACTTTCACCTGCTAGCATTTGCCAGCTTAGCTGGACGCACTCATCAATACCACGCACTCAACATGGAACGAGCCGCTTGGATTGATGTCTTGGGCTAATTTTTTGAACCTTACGTTTACGGGAACATGTCAATGAGTTTTTCGGACATTTTTGAAAAATCGCTGTTCACGGGAACATATCTACGCAGGAAGTATATCAGCATAGCCCATTGAAACCTAAAATATGACTCTTGAGGAATAAGTCGTCTTCCTCCACTACTTTACTTTTTTGATTTTCAAGCATGTCTTTAGCAGATCATTCCTAAAGTCAATGTCAAATTCCCTGTAATGCTGGCTTTCTCCCCATTGCCGCATTGATTCATGTTCCGGATGCTTAAGGTCATTCCATGCTTCAAGAAATTCTTTGTAACCGCCAAAACCACCTACATCTTCCGGCGGACAAGCCCCCGCGCCTGCAAGTATTATAGGGTAACCAAACTCATAATCTTCAATGGTTTTTTCCAGTTCAATTTTATGTCTCCAATAATCGCCAAAGTCATAAATGTACTCAAGGGTCTTATATTTTTCCAGATAGTTATCAATTTTGACCGTTTGAGGCTGTCTAACGGTTGTTTCAATTATCCTGGCTATAATGCCATGAGGGTCTTCTTTTCTTGTTGGCTTTTTGCTTTTGTACTTGGCAGAGTAAAATTTAAATACCTCATAGGATTCTTCGTCATTTGTAATTCTGAGTTTCTCCTGCGGAAACTCAAATTCATAAAGATGATAATCCCGCCAACCCATTGAAAATTGTATTGTGTCATGCAGGCGTCTGAAGGTAACATCCGCCGGGATAACTACCCTTCTCCATATTAGTGGTTCGGAATCAATTAATTCGATTTTTATCTGAAAGGCTTTCATCACTTTCACCTGAATTCCTTTCCCGTTATTCTTTTAATCACTTTACAGAACTGCCTCCATTCTTCTGGAAACTTATTGTCGCCATATTTTCTGACGGTTCTCCCGTCTGTAATTATTTCAACGCTCCATTGAGTCCCGTCACAGACTCCGGGTTCTACGTATTTTGCTTTCCAGTTCAGCAGATTGATCTCTTTTAAACTCTTAATGAATTCTTCTGCAGTTTTATTTCGGATGGATCTTGTACTGGTTTTTTCAGAACCACCCTCTTTGAACAGCCATGTAGTTTTAAGATTTTTCAAATCAATATCTACATGATAATACCCGCCAAAGTAACCACCCACTGATGCTTTAAGCCCTTTAATCTGACCGTATATGATGTCAAGCACCTGCTCCCGGTTCCACTCATTTTTACAATCCTTGCAGTAGTATTCCGGACCGCCTTCTATAATGCAACAACCGCCCAATTTTACTTTTCCGGCTTCAGCTTCCTGAAAAAGCTTAAAACTCGGCATGCCATATACAATTTTAACCGAATTCTTAGACCCGCATTTAGGGCATTTTTTATAATTAACAGCCACTTTTCCGCACCTCTTTGCTACATAGCAGTCATTATTAATCCACTACTTCTTTGCCTTATCTATTTCTGAGGTCATACCTGATTTTTATAGTCGAACTATAACCGCTGGGAGTAGTATGTAAAACTTCATCACCAGGCATCATTTTCTCATACATAATCCTGCATATCTGCGGCATCCTGTTTTTCATACCCATCTGCTTATGAATATCCCCTGAAACCAAATCAATATAGTCCTCGCCTCGCAATTTTGCTTCCTGTAACAATTTTTCTATATACTGCCTTACACCGTTTGAAACTGCGATTTTTCGCGCGTGACCCCCCGCCCGTTTCCGGGATGAAAAGTGGTAGAGATTTAGACCCCCCTACCCTATAAACTGCAGAAAATCTCAAAAGTTAAGCAGTTCTTTGAATTTCGTGAGATTTTTTGCATCTATTTTAAGCCGTTTTTCGGCATTGTTTTCAAACGAGGTATTTGCCCCTGTTAAAAAAGAAGTGAGTGTTTTTATTTACTTGTCAGTCAGACGAACAATTTGACAATTGACCGTCATTCTGTCCAATAAAGTCTGGCAAAGGTGCTTGTCTTCAACTGCATCTATCCATGCTGACAGTTCACGATTGGTTATAAAAATAATGCTTCTGGCTTCATTAAGAAAGGTAACTGCCCGGTAGAAAACCTGCAGTTCTGCCCTGGTTGGTTCCACATAAAAGACATCATCAATAATAATTAAGTCACATTCCTGCATATAAGAAAAGATCGCTTCTGCTTTTGGACTTGTGGCCTTCTTTTCTGCTACTGCGATAAAATTATCAAAAGGCGCATAATAGGTTTTATGTCCATTATCGATCGCTGTTTCTCCAAGATGAACTGCAAGACTAGTTTTACCTGTCCCGCATTTACCAAGCAGAATAACGTTTTGTTCTTCATTGAGCCACATCAGATGGTATAATTGTTTTATCTGCCATTCCAAACCTTTGTTTAAATTCGATAATTCAAATACCTTGTTGGGAAGTTTGCTTGCCCTTCTTAGCTTGATCTGTTTTTGTCTGGCTCGTATCTCTAGTTCTTTATGTAATATCATCTGAAGATAATCTAGGTTGGACAGCTTCTCATCATTCAAATCAATATATCCCCTTGCGATATTCCAAAGGTTGAGCTTTTGGGCCAATTCACGGATTTCTGTTATATCAGCCATCGATTTCCCTCCTTATTTCTTTACTCCTCGCCAAATGATTAAAATACTGCTGATTCGGCAAAAACTTCTTAGCTATATGCTCTCCGTACTGATACATGAGATAAGCCAAAAGCTCATAGGCACTGCAGCGTTCAGTATCAATGCAGTATTCTATTCCATCAAGCAATTGTCCAATTGTATAAAACCTTGTCATCCGGTATAATCGAATGCAATGTGTATTAAAATATTTCGACTGTTGCTGCTCCATCCGGCGAATGAATTCCTGAGCTATTTCGTATTCTGCAAAATATTGTTTTATGATGGTTAAAGAAACCCTGTCTCTGCTGTAATTTTCTTCTGGTTTGAACAACTGCCCGGTATCTTCTGTGACTGGATATTTAGCCAATAAATCATTTGTTTCAGCATCATAGAACAAAAGCATTTCACCATCATCTTCAATGCGAATGCGTTTATGAGCATCCATCATACCTGTATTAATCTGATAACGGTTGCCTTTATAATTTACCACTCCATCCTTATCAAAGGAGGCCACAGTGCTTGATACTTCGGAATAAGGTTTGACATGGAACAGGTATTTTTGCTCTTCCATGAACATTTCACGCGGCACTTTTCTGGTCACAGTATGTATTCGCCCGTTGCCTTCCCTATCTAACCATGCAAGGGCAGCACTGTTAAGGCAATCAATTCCGGTGTATATCCTGCCCTCAAGAAAACTTTGCTTTATGTATCCAATCACCTCTTCAACCTTGCCTTTACTTTGAGGATCTCTTGGTCTACATAGCGAAACACTGTAACCTATACGCTTAACATATTCTTCAAAGGCGGGTACGAATATGATATTCCCCAGATTTTCACTGACTACATAGACACGGTCAAGGTCATAAAGAATAGTCTGCGTTCTTCCTCCAAAATATTGGAATGCATAGTTATGAGCTTTAATGGCCGTTTTGGTTATAAAGGGATCCGGTGAAAAATAAACAAATTTCATTCTGCTATAACTCAGAACCATGCAAAAGAAATATATTCGTACAATTCGCCCGTACATATCCTTAAGTTTGTATTGACCAAAATCCGCCTGCGCTTCATATCCCGGTGGAGAAATTTCACGGGGTGAGGTTTTACGTTTACTGGCATGCGGATACCCGTGCTGTTCCCTTAAGGCTTTCATATAGCGGTAGAATGTAGCTCGTTTAACTTGTAGATCAGGGAAGGCCTCCACCAATTTGAGATAGATGTTTGTATCCCTCATTTGTGGACAAATTTTCAAATGTTCCAGTATGTACTGACGGTAGTTATCCATGTGGTACCTTTCCTTTTCAGCTTCCCTTACATAATCTTCTTCGCTCATATTCCAGTATTTGCTGACAGAAGAATAGGTTATCCCCAGTGCTTTTGCGGTTTTTGTCTGAGCAAGTCCAAGTGCTTTGTACTCCAGGATTTTTCGGTATTGCTCGATTCCAATCATTTTTGATTTCCTCCTTTGGTTTTTGTGTTATTAAAGTCATAATACCTATATTAGTACAAGCATAGGCATCACCTCCTTGTTAGGAGTCTATAAACCAGACTTAATTATATAAACAAAAAACACCCATCGGGTGTTCTTGTAAAAAATCTAAAAAATGATAATTTTATTTTTCATTTTGCAATCTTGATATCCATCGTGCAAAGGGTTCTCTATGTCGTTCATACCACTGGCTCGTAGCTAAAAACTTCATCCCGTTGAACTCAAAAATTTCTTTCCAGTACCGACCATAAATTCCATCCTTAATTTGAGCTGAAATATCTTCATTGTCTTTATACTTTTTAAGAAGCGGGTAATCTATTCCCAATACTTCTTTCGACCATTGCTTTGACTGCATTTCACTTATTTCTTTATCAGTAAAACGATATTGATGGTTTGATAGCTCCCTAAGGGTTTGACGAACATATTTTCCAATTCTCGTTTCGTCATGGTTTTCTCTTTGGTCTGGATTGTATTCATCATTTGCTTTATCACTTTTATGTAAAGGGGTGTAATCTGCTCGTAGATATACGTAATAATCGGTTAATTTTATATCGAATTTCCTTAGAAGTTTTCTGATAAGATTTCTTATACTGTTGGCACTTAAGTTAGTCCAGACATATATGTCTATGTTCTTCATTTTTTCATTTTTTCTATCGACATATTTTCTGCTAAAGTAGGAAACCTTTCTTCCTTTCATAACGGGATCATCAATAAACTCACTAAACTTAGTGGCATCTATCTCTGCCAACAAATCACATGTTTGCAGCAGCAAATCCTTCCAATCTTTAGCTGTATATCGATTATTATTAAATGAAAAAGCGACCACCTTTTTATGGGTAAAATCTTCATAAAGGGTATGAGGAATGGAAGAATCAACGATATAATCCGAATAATTTGGTATAGTTTTCTGTTCATCTATTTCGTCGAGTTCTTCATCAATTTCGTCATCATCGGCCTCTGCATCTATGTTGAGCAAAGATGTATACTCATTGATTGTCTCCTGAATTGTTGACACTGTTTTAGAAAACTCCCATAATTCCATTCCTTTGTCAAATTCCTTATTCTTATGGAATTCTGCAATTGACTTATTTGTGCTGCTCATCAGTCCATCCAGAGCAAGGTTTAGCAAATCCAACGCATCAGAAATTTCAGTTGCATCCTTTGGAAAATACCGTTTAATAATTTCTATTATTCGGATTATATCGTCCTGTGACATTTTACACCATCCCCTCTTAATTATAATTTTAACTTATATTCACCATAAAACTATAATTATTACTATATGTCAAAACTATCCTCCGCTACTTTTGGCAGATCTTCTTTTTCAAGCTGGTACTGATACCTAACCCCGGAACTCTCGTTTTGACACATAAGCTTGGCCTGTTCCATTACGATTTCTACAGCCTTTGGTGTTTTGTCCGGAGGATAACCATAGCGCTTAAGCAGCCTCTTTATAATCATTTTCATCTTTGCTTGAACGCTGGCACGTATAGACCAGTCAATGCTTATGTTCTTACGTATTGCTTCAGTCAAGTCCCTGGCTATTTGCTTGAGGATATCGTCACCCATAACCTCTTTTGCAGACTCATTTTCAGCGAGGGCATCGTAAAATGCCAGTTCATCTTCAGTAAGGCCTGTGTTTTCTCCACGCTTATGTGCTTCATTAATTTCCTTTGCAAGCTGTATAAGCTCCAGAATAACCTGAGTGGTTTCTATTGTGCGATTCTGGTACTTTCTGATGGCATTCTCCAATAGTTCTGAAAATTTTCTGGACTGAACTAGGTTCCGTTTTGAGAATGTCTTAATTTTGCCCTTAAGTAATCTATTAAGAAGTTCGACAGCAAGGTTACGCTGTTTCATGTTACGCACTTCTTCCAGGAACTCATCTGAGAGTATAGCAATATTCGGCTTGTTTAGCCCAACGGCATCCAAGACATCGATAACCTCATTGCTGGATATTGATTTGGAAACAAGTTGGTTAAGTTGTGCTTCAATTTCTGCAGCAGTTTTCTTCCTGGAATTTTCGGGTATAAGCTTGATAATACCGGATTTAACCGCTTTATGGAAACCTACCTCAAGATTCAATTTCTCAGCAATATCAGTAGTCGCGCAAAGGGAGTAAGCTCTTGACAGCTCACTGACCAGCTTAAGATAATCGTTTTTGCGCTCCTCGCGCAATCCGATGATGTAGTCGATTGTTTCAACAATGGCAGACATTCTTTCGGAAGCAGAGCCGGTAAAGAACTTCTGATAATCATGACCATGAAGTAATTCCTTAATCAGTTCATACTTTTCAACAAGGACTGCCGCTGCCACTTCAGTGTCAACACCAGTCTTTTCCCTGTCGCTTTCGGTATAATCATTGAGTGCATTCTTAAGATTTTCGGCAATGCCGATGTAGTCTACAATCAATCCTCCCTGCTTCTCTTTGAATACACGGTTAACGCGGGCGATAGCCTGCATAAGATTGTGTCCCTGCATGGGTTTGTCGATATACATGGTGTGCATGCTGGGCACATCAAAGCCTGTCAGCCACATGTCTCGCACAATGACCAGCTTCAGTTCATCCTTGTTGTCCTTCATTCGTTTGGCGATACGCTCCCTGGTAGCTTTGGTACCAATGAAAGGCTGCCATTCCTTTGGGTCGGAAGAACTTCCGGTCATGACCACCTTGATAACACCTTTGTCAATATCGTCTGAATGCCATTCGGGACGCAGTTCAACAATGGCTTTATATAAGTCAATTGCAATTCTACGTGACATAACCACGATCATACCCTTGCCCACTTCTGTTTCCTGTGCGGCAAGGCGCTTTTCAAAGTGCTCCACGATGTCTTTGGCAATGGCTTTAACCCGTTGCTCGGCGCCAACGATGGCTTCAAGTCTTGACCATTTGGTCTTAAGCTTTTCTTTCTGGGTATATTCCTGATATTCGGTGATTTCTTCGTATTCATCGTCAATAACAGGCTTAAGCTCATCGGGCAGTTCCAGCTTCGCTATCCGGCTTTCATAGAATATGCGTACCGTTGTTCCATCCTCAACAGCCCTGGTCATATCGTAAATGTCGATATAATCGCCAAAAACTGCTCTGGTATCCTTGTCAGCAAGAGATATGGGTGTACCGGTAAATCCAATGAAAGACGCATTTGGAAGGGCATCACGCATATATTTTGCATAACCGTATTTTACATCAGCTTCTGTATCACCCTTAACAATTTCCGCCCTGAATCCGTATTGGCTTCGATGCGCTTCGTCAGCTATTACAATTACATTTTCCCGGTCTGTTAAAACTGGCACGCTGTCTCCTTTTTCTTCAGGAGCAAATTTGTGTATGGTTGTAAAGATAATGCCTCCAGATTCCCTTGTCAGGAGCTTTCGAAGATCCGCTCTGTCCTGAGCCTGAACCGGTTCTTGGCGCAATAAATCTTTTGATTTAGCAAAGGTGGAAAACAGTTGGTCGTCAAGGTCGTTACGATCAGTAATCACTACGATTGTAGGGTTGTTAAGTTCTTTTGACAAAACAAGCTTGCCAACATAGAAGACCATGGAAAGACTTTTACCACTTCCCTGGGTATGCCAAACAACACCGATTTTACGATCCCCTTCAGTGATGGCAGCTCTTATTGTACTCTCAACCGCCTTGTTAACAGCATGATACTGGTGGTAACCGGCAAGAATTTTATATGTGTCCTTCCCGTCAGTCTGGAACAGTATAAAGTTCTTAATGATATCAAGAAGGCGTTCCTTATCAAACATACCTTTGATCAGGACTTCAAGCTGTGGGCGGCTTAAAGGTGCTATTTCATCCCCATCAATCGTCCTCCACATCATGAACCGGTCTTCATCAGCAGTGATTGTGCCTGCTCTTGCATTAACTCCATCGGATATAACTGCAAAAGCATTATAAGTAAATAAAGATGGAATGGTGCTTATATAATTCTGGATCTGATTATATGCATCGGATATTTCTACATCCTCATTGGCCAAATTTTTCAGTTCGATAACTACAAGGGGGATACCATTTACAAACACCACCACATCAGGACGCTTTTCAACTCTGTTTTCAATCACAGTAAACTGGTTAACAGCTAAAAAATCATTGTTCTCTGCTTTCTCAAAATCAAAAATCCTGACCTGTTTACTTACTATCCTGCCATCATTAGCTCTGAAGGTAGCATTCACTCCATCAGTGACCATCTTCTGAAAAAGATGATTATTGTCTATCAGAGCAGGATTAAGAGGTACAAGTATTTGATGCAGAGCGTCATCAAGAGCTTCCTGCGGTAAATCAGGATTTATGCGCTTTAAAGCATCTTTAAGACGTTCTTCCAGAATAACATCTGAATAATCAGAACGTTCAGGATAATCCCCACCAGGCGAGATATCAGGCGCAAAAATGGTTTCATAACCAAGTTCCTCAAACCATTCCAATGCAGCCTGCTCCAATTCATCCTCATATATATTATGGCTCGGCATAAGGTTTCCCCCTTTCTATCGCATCAAACTCATACAACCTCTTCCACTGGCACTCTTATTTCACCGCTAATTAACTTAGGGAGTAGAGTGTCGCGAATAGCAATCAAGATCTGACTCTCATTTGCATTTCTATGTATTTGGTCTGAAATGCTTTCCATAAGCATATCGAATGATGACATGGTTTTTTCATCAGGAACAATAATCTTATATTTAATAACATGTGTTACCTTTATGCTCGGTTGAACTGATCCTATATTATACGATAATAAATCTCCTTTACTGTACTGTAAGTATTGATATAAGTAACAGGGTGAAATACCGTTACTTCGAAACGCAACTACATTTTGAGCTATACAACCTTTATTTCCATAAAACATCTTCATTTCGGCTATACTTCCTACTGTAGAAATCAAGATATCAAGATGTTTTGGATGTCCGCTTCTAAACCAACTATCATAAATTTCTTTTTCCACATATTTCGTGCAATTACTATAATCAATTACTCTTGATTCTCCAGATAATGCTCTTACATCAATTATAGGATATTCAGTCTTAACATCTGATAATGGCGGTGTTTTACCTCGATTGTCTACAATTTCAACAAAATCCCCAAGCATACCTACCTTCCACCCTTTTGGTATCGGGCCAATTTCGCTTTCTTCAAACTCTCCATCCCTAAACGGCTCAAAATCCACAAACCAGGACTTAAATATTGCCTGTGCCATCTCTTCAAGGGTTTTGTTGATTTGGTTGTTAAGCTCGATCATGTCGTCAAGTGCCGATAGTGTGGCGGCGATGGCTTTTTGCTCGTGAAGGGGAGGAAGCATTATTTTATGTGATTGTAACACATCCTGCTGAACTCTTTGCCTACCCGAAGTTCCAGTCATAGACTGTATAGCTTTATTCCTAAAATCTGGAGATATAGCTAAATAATAAACAAACATATCATCAGTAATTTTTTCTTTTTTTCTCATTACTATAAATTCAGTTGAGCCAAATGCCACTTCATTGTCATCCAAAATGTTTACATAAGCGGTTTTACCATTCTCTAGACATGGTGTAATCCGAGCAAATAATGTATCACCATTTCGAAATTTACTACCTCCTGTAAATTTGGAGAGTTCATAATTCGCAATTTTCCTTGTAAATGGTTCTAGTTGTTCCATAGCAATCTTTTTTGCGATTTCTCCCTTTTTTAATGACTCACTTGGATTAAATGATATAACCTCACCAATCCTTACCTCTCTCCAATCACTAAAACTCACACACCATCACCTCCGCTGCTCTTTTTCTTACCTGTCAGCATTTTTGCCGTCTTGTCTATGCTCTCCAAAAAGTGCCTTTCCACCGCTGAAAGCTCGTTTTTGGTCCGTTCCTTATATTTTTCATACTCTTCTATCGCCTTTTGAGTAGCTTGCTGATGACTGATTCTTCCTGCATGAGTCAGAATCTCATTGTCACTCATTTTGAGAAACTCATCCAGTTTTTTTACCCAGTCAACCATGTACATTGGTTTTCTGCGCATTGCCTGAAGCTCGGCAAATTCGATATAAGCATTGACAATGCGGTTAAGTATCGCCAGTTCATCTTCTGTAAGGTAGTTTTTTGCAATCAAAGCTTCCGTTTTAGTTGGCTTTGAACCTGTAAAATTGGTCATTCCCATAAAAGGCTTATTGCCATCTGCTCTCAAATATACAATTTCAGCCGCTGTATGTCCATGAGCTGCCCAGTGCATTTTATTCTGAACCGTTTGAAAAAACTGCTGTGAAATTGCCGCATCGGGTGAATAGTCAATACTGGTTGCATAGATGTCTAAAATCTTCCGATAAAATACTTTCTCACTGGAGCGGATATCCCGGATACGCTCCAATAATTCCTCAAAATAATTACCGCCGCCTGCTCTTTTGAGCAGATCATCATTCATCGCAAAACCTTTTATTATGTATTCCTTTAATCTTTGGGTAGCCCAAATTCTGAATTGCGTACCTCTGTGGGACTTGACACGGTAGCCTACGGAGATTATGACATCCAGATTATAATAGTCCACATTATAGGTTTTTCCGTCTGCAGCAGTTGTTGCAAAATTTGCAACAACTGATTTTTCGTCCAACTCACCTTCAGAAAAAATATTCTTGATGTGACGTGAAATAACAGACTTATCTCGTTGAAACAGCTCCGCCATCTGATTCAATGAAAGCCAAACTGTTTCGTCCTCCATTCTTACTTCAATTTTCGTTTTCCCATCTTCAGTCTGGTACATTAAAAATTCAGTATTATCGTTAAAAGTCATAACCGATTGCCCCCAGTCTTTTGCGGATTTCGTCTTCCAAAGACTTACGCTTTGCAAACATCTCTGCAAGTTCTCCGGTCAGCCTGGTCATCTTTTCATCGAAAGGCTCCCCGTCATCAGCTTTTTCCTCAATCCCCACATACCTACCGGGAGTAAGAATATATTCATGGGAGCGAACTTCATCCAGAGTGGCAGATTTGCAAAATCCCTTGATATCCTCGTACCCTTCACCTTTTTTCCACCTATGGTAGGTGTCGGCTATATATTTTATCTCAGTTTCATAGTCTAGTTCTCTGTGCTTGCGGTCAATCATTGTCCCCATCTTACGGGCATCTATAAAAAGGATTTCGTTGCTGCGATCCCGGCCATCGGATTTTTTGTTTCTTGTCAGGAACCACAGGCAAGCAGGAATGGTGACATTGTAGAAAAGATTGGGCGGCAGAGTGATGATACAGTCCACCAACTTGTCCTCGATAATGTTCTTTCTTATTTCGGCTTCACTTGTTGTATTGGTGGACATGGCACCGTTGGCCATGACAAAGCCTGCTACCCCGTTCGGTGAAAGCTTGGAAATTATATGCTGTATCCAGGCATAGTTAGCATTTCCTGCCGGTGGCATGCCATACTTCCAGCGAACGTCATCAACAAGCCTGTTAGCTCCCCAGTCCTTGATGTTAAAGGGGGGATTTGCAAGTATATAATCCGCCTTCAGCATCTTATGAAGGTCATTGGAAAATGTATCTGCATCCCTTTCTCCGAGATTTCCGTCAATTCCTCGAATAGCAAGGTTCATCTTGCATAGACGCCATGTGGTAGCGGTATACTCCTGCCCAAATATATGGATATCATCCTTTCTTCCGCTATGCTCTTCAACAAATCTCTGGCTCTGCACAAACATACCACCGGACCCGCAACAGGGGTCATACACCCTGCCTTTATATGGTTCTATCATTTCAACAAGCAATTTTACAATTGAGGGCGGAGTATAGAATTCACCTTCCGAAGAGCCAAACTTACCAAGGAAATATTCATAAACCCTGCCAAGAACATCCTGTGCCCTTGCTTCTTTATCGCCAACTTTGAAGGAAAACAGGTCAATAAGCTCGCCGAGCTTGGTTTTGTCTATCTCCGGGCGGGCATAGTTTTTAGGAAGCACTCCTTTAAGAGAGGCGTTTTCCTTTTCAATCGCTATCATTGCTTCATCAATAATCTGTCCAATCGTTGGCTGTTTTGCATTTGCTTTTATATAATCCCAACGGGCCTCTTTCGGTACGTAAAAAACATTCACCTCAGTATAAGCATCTATATCTTCCTCAAAGCCTTCTCCTTCTGCAACCAGTTCATTATATCTCTCTTCAAAAGCATCGGAGATGTATTTAAGGAAAATGAGTCCCAGTACCACATGCTTATATTCCGATGCTTCAATGTTGCCGCGTAGTTTATCGGCCATTTCCCATAGATTATTTTCAAAGCCCAAATTCACCGTTGCCATATTTTATATAACCTCCTCATCAAACACTTGCTTTATCCAAAAAATACTTATTAAAATCTTTGTAGATCTGTATTCCTTGATTTTCACTTCTGGCAGTACCATAGCAATTCATATATGGGCTCCCTTTTTTATGTACAACTGAAATTCTTCGTTCTCTATTGACTGAATCGTTTCCCAGACACATCAGCCCACCATCGTAATCCAATACAGCGACCTCATTCTCTTTCATATTAGTATCAGTACAAACCAATACAAAGTAATGTTTTCGATTTTGCTCAAGAAAGTCCTTAAGTATATCCATTTCTTTTTTTGTAAACAGTACATCCCACTTTCTTGTGCTTTTTCTATCGCTAAATTTGCATATGGTTGAGTATTTGATATACACTTTGTAATCGCCAAGATTTGTACTGAACTTTACTATTTTACTTTTCTCTCCTGCCTCAAACAAAGCTGGTGAAATACCGTTAGAAATAAGGTAGGATAAAAACGCCCCACAGAAATAATCGATTTTCTTAACCATTACCATCGACTCCTTACACTAACCTATTATAAATTTTCTCTTTCTCTTCTTGGAAACGTTTCTCAGCTTTAGCCACTGTTTCTCTGAACAATGCAGCTTCCTTTGCATACTTGTCAGCTAACTCTTTCTGCTCTTCCATACTAAGTAGCGGTATTTCCATTTCAGCAATGTCCACATGATTTATATTTACAACGGTTGTCCCTCGTTGAAAGCTTTTTATGAGCGCTATTCCCACTGGACTTTCAAAGAATATCCTGAGATAATCACTTAAAATCCTATGATTTGGTCTTATAACAATAACATTAGCTGAAGCAATAACAATACCTTTCTGTTTGCGAAATACACCTGTTTTAATAGCTGTCCCCCTGCAAGATAGGACTATATCTCCGTCCATCAATTCATAGCGTTTGATTTTTCGCTCTTCTTCTTCAATACTGTCCATCTCAGAATAATCAATTCCGGTATCGGTAATGTTTGAGATATTCAGTACCTTAATATTCCCGGGCTTCACATCTTTTTTTAAGATTGATTTCCCCCTAAAGACTTCAGCGACTTCATGTAGTTTTACTCTTTCAAGTGTTGATGACTTATACTTTTTGATATTCTCGTCATCATCTTCAAGTATAAGTTCAATACGCCAATCCTCATGATTGGAAAATTCTTTGCTCCCCACCACTTTCGCTTTATCGATATATAGGCCGTTATCATAACCTAAATAACCTACGTTCACACTTTCTTTTTTCACAACACCTATTCTGAGCATATAGGTCTTTATACTGGTATATGGCCTAAAAGTACCTTCAGGAAGACTGTAAATGTCTTCTAATTGATAATTGGTCATAATATGCTCGCGCAGCTTGGCTTCTGAACTGCTTGAAAATGTTATCCTTGCTGGTAGCACAGTCACGAGTGTGCCTTTTTCCGATAATTGTCCAAGCAAATTTTGTGTTGCTATAATATCTGGTCTTGAAGACATGAATTTGTCGTTTAAAGATTCAATTTTCCCACTAAAATCAGGTAGGGAATAAATAAAGTCAAAACGTGTACCAATGAGAAGTTCCTGGTATATAGATTGATTAAGTATGCTGACATTCTTGTATCCTTCAAATCCAAGCTTAAGCATCATAAACATTAGTGCACTTGATGTGGTAAATGTTATGTTGCTTGACTTATGTTTATCCACAAAATTCTTAAGACCTAAAAGGCTTTTTTCTGCTTCGGTAATAAGGATCGTCTGAGCTTTTGCTTCATCTGCCAAGCGACAAATGTATTCCGTTAAATAAACCGGAGAAAATATCTGTCCAAAGCGGTCATTTTGATAAAGTTTAAGAGTGAACTCAATAAGATCTACATTATGAGCAACTTTATAAATTGAATTAAAAAAATCCTTGTCTCCAGGAAAGTATCCCAGTATTGTATTTTCTGTAGACTGCTTCATTAATTCAAAAAGCTGATATTCATCCTGAATGGATTTTTTCTGAGATTTCATTGCTTTCGCTGTAAGTTTAACACGCAGCATTTCGTTTAATAATTGCTCTCTGGAGGTTATACCGCGAATGGTAAACAGATTAATAAAGTAATCTATTGCTGTATTCACGTTTTTCCTCCTTCCTATTAATAATTGAGAATCTCTCACTAATAGTAGTGTATCAACAAAACTTTAGTATGTCAATACTAAAGTTATATATTTGCATTTTTATAGTCTACAATTCATGAAAACCATGATAAACGGACACAGAATGAATTAATACTTTACATCCATCCTGTCTCCTCAACCCCTATCAAAAATGCCCGTTATCTAATCTGTCAACTCAACCCTACCAATTTTTGAGTTCAAATTTTACCCCAAAATACCTCGTCGATATGTTACCATGTACGTATTCTAGCCCTTTAGCTCGAGTAGACAACTTGGATGTAATTTCGGAAACCCGCTTAAATAAAGGCTTACAGTTTTGTAATCAATACGACACTCTCCACATGCAACGAGCCGGCTGGTTTGATGTCTTTTACATTGTCGGTAGTCGGAAACAAGTCAAAGGCACTTTTTGCACTATCGGTAGGCGGGAACATATCAACACCTTAATAAAATCTTATGAAAAACTTATTGTTTCCCGATACTATTGTATACAGCTAATGCATCGGTAATATTATATTGTTCAGAATAGATATCTCCTTTTGCACCAGCTGTAATCAATATATATTCTTGGTGACCCACTTTTGCAAGACTCGCAAGACACAGACCAGCTTCATCGGTATATCCAGTTTTCCCTCCTAATATTTCTCCACCAATAATGTTTTGATTGCTGAGTTTTTCAAACATGGTATTGTTAAAGGTTATCCCTCCAGGGTGCTTATTCGTGGGTTGTGTGGAATGACGTGGCGAAGTAAAAATTTCCCTGAAAGTATCATTTTGCAAAGCATAGCTTAGAAGAACAGCCAGATCTTTCACTGTTGTGTAGTGGTTTTCATTGTGAAGTCCGGTGCTATTTTCAAAATGAGTGTTGTCCATCCCTAGATCTTTCGCTTTTTGATTCATCATAGCTACAAAGTCCTGCTCCGAACCAGCAATATGATCCGCAAGCCCAATACAAGCTTCTGCACCACTTGGAAGCATCACCCCGTATAAAAGGTCAATAGCCCTTACCTTCTCACCTGGCTGGAAACCGGCCATAGAAGCATTAGCACTGTAAAGACCATTAAAGGTATAGTGGGTAAGTTGTATTTCAGGTATAGTGGGTAAGTTGTATTTCTTTCTGCAAATTTGTCAAATTTTCTATAGCAACAATAGCTGTCATCATTTTAGTCAATGAAGCAGGATAGATCTTTTCTTCGCTATTTTTTTGCATCAGAGTGGTTTGATCTTTTAAACGGATCAAAATCGCATTAGTACTGTTCAGATTATCGGGAGATATAGAAATAGAGGAATCGGATTCTATATCTGAAGAGGGAATAGGCGTTGTTTTATCGACATATTCTTTCTCAAACTCATGTTGATTTCCTGGAATAATGATGATTTTGAAAACAAAAGCAAAAACAACAACTATCAATAAAAATATTACAAATTCGCGTATTCCTGACTTTTTCTTTTTAATTTTTCGCACCATAATAAATACCTCCTTATTCTGCGTGAAAATATTAAACCACAGAACAAGAAGCTATGTTGGAATTCAATCTTATGAATTTCTTAAGATTTTCTTAAGACGGAAGCTTTACTGTAAATGTAGTATTTTCTGTGTTGCTTTCCACAGAGATTGTCCCATCGTGAGCGTTGACAATTTCTTTGGCGATGGCCAAACCCAGCCCTGCTCCACCGGTGTTTGTGGAGCGAGAGGAATCTAACCGGTAAAATTTTTCAAAAATGGTTTCAAGTTTTGCCTGCGGGATTGGGTTTCCCTGATTAGTAAAAGTTATTACAATATATTTGTCCTGCTGTTTAGCAGAAATGTCAATGACACTATTTTCATAGCTATATGCTATCGCATTTTTCAAAATGTTATTGAACACACGGGCTAGTTTGTCTGCATCTCCCCATAGAGTAAGCCCTTCAGGCACATTGACTGACACCTGCTTTCGCTGTGGAGTCAGTATTGGATAGAATTCATCCGCCATCTGCTGGAGCATGAACAATAAATTTATTTTTTCTTTATTCAAAACAATAGTTTGAAGATTGAATCTTGTGATCTCAAAAAACTCATTGATAAGCTGTTCTAATCGATAAGATTTTTCCAAGGTAATACCGACATATTTTGTCTTCTGCTTGGGAGGCATATCTGGAGCTTCATTCAGAAGACTCAAATATCCTATTATAGATGTCAGAGGTGTCTTTATATCATGAGCCAAGTATACTACCAAATCATTTTTGCGCTGCTCGGCATCAAGTGCAGCTTTCTTTTGTTTTTCCAAATTACTTTTTATCTGATTAAGCTTATTTTCCATAAAATCCAATTCTGGTGATAATGTAATTTCATCATCGGATTCCTCCGTAAGTTTATCCATTCCGGTGCTGATTTCATCAAAATATTTTGTGAACCAAGAAATAGAAAATCGAAAAAGAATAACCAAAAATATTAGAGTTACAATAAAAAGAATCGTTTCCATATTGTTACGAAACACCAGCTGATAGATTGTGTATGCATCCGAATAATTAAAATGAAAAACGTTGACTAGAAACCAAACGATACGATCTCCGACCTGGCCACGAAGGATATTGCGCAATAGATAAACAGTCACAGCGGCAGTAACTGTAATCAAAAGCATTTGAAGAAATATTTTCCTTTTCAATTTCCAATAATCATTTTTTCTATTACTTTTCAATTTTATAGCCAACCCCCCAAACCGTTTTGATGTATTTGGGATGTTGCGCGTCATCGCCCATTTTTTCTCTTAAATGTCGAATATGAACCATTACCGTATTATTGCTGTTACTAAAGTACTTGTCTCCCCATACCTCGCGAAACAATTCTTCAGAGCTTACCACTCGTCCTCGATTGGAACAAAGAACCCAAAGAATTGAAAACTCTGTAGGAGTGAGAGATAGCTTTTTTTCATTCAGTGTACATTCATGGCTCTTTTTGTCCAGTACTAATCCGGAAAAGGCAATCAAGTGTTCTTCCTGGTTTTTCTCTGGAGAATTATATTTGGTAAATCTACGGAGCTGCGCCTTTACACGAGCAACTAATTCCAAAGGACGGAATGGTTTAGTGATATAGTCGTCAGCACCTAATGTCAGCCCGGTAATCTTATCGATTTCTTCTTCTTTGGCTGTCAGCATGATAACCGGAAAATTATGCTTTTCCCTAATTTTCCGACAGAGAGTAAAACCATCAATGTCTGGTAGCATAACATCAAGTATCGCAAGCTCCAACTGTTTCGACTCAACACATCGAAACGCATCTTGACCGTTATAAAACTTGTATACTGTAAAACCTTCGTTTTTTAGATAAACTTCAATTAAATCTGCTATTGCTTGTTCATCGTCAACAACTAAAATATTGATACTCATAAATTTTATCCCTTCTTCCTACTTGCCAATTGTCTTTTTATACCTCTGCTGATTAGATGAGGTCTTTTCAATAGCCTTTATATTACCCTCCATTTTATTTACATAGTTTAAAAATAAAGTCCCAAGCAGAAGCCGATCTTTTCTAGGTATTCTGTTCCATACGTAACCCTTGAACAGATCTTTAACAAGAAAGACTTCACCTTCATTCAAGTTTTCAGTTTCCTTAATAGCTTCTTCCAGTAACTCATTAGCATCACTCATGTTGTCATCTCCTTATCAATAACAATATCAACAACATTGTTGATATTATTATAAGTGTATTCACAGTCAAAGTCAATCCGTAAATAAGAAAAGCCACCAATCAAGGAAGTAACACCCCTCAATTGGTCGCCATTTCTGCTATCCTATATCTCAATATCTATTTCAATTCCAGACTTGAATTCAACAGTGAGTTTTTCATCAAATACCGTAACTTTCTCAATAAGCCGCCTTACCAACTACCCATCATATTCCTACAACTCACATGACTGTTCACTCAAGAAATCTGTTCCTCTGTATGATTTTTTTACTTTTCTCTCATTTGTTCTATATATGCACTTTGTAAAATTGCCATATGAATGATATCATGCCATGCTCCATCACGGAAAATAGCTTCGCGTGATCTTCCTTCTTGCTGAAAGCCTAGTTTCTCATATAATTTTATTGCTCTGCTATTAAAAGAAAAAACTCTTAGTGATATTCTGTGCAAGTTCATCTCCAGAAATCCGTAATCAAGAAGTAACTTCATTGCCTCTGATCCATATCCTTTCCCCCAGGCTTCTTTTTCTCCAATATCAATTATACATTCTGCATTACGATTTTTAGGATCAATATTTATTAACGAAGTAATTCCAATTGGCTTTTTAGATTGTTTCTCAAGTATAATGTAGCATTTTGAAGAGCAGGATCCTAAGATTATTTGATTAACAAATTCTTCTGTTTCTTCAATACGGTAAACATCTAACAACGGAGAAGTAGTTTGCATAACATCTATATCATTTCTCCATTTATGATAAATCTCTGTATCTTGGGCAGTCATTTTTCGTAAAATGATTCTCTTAGTTTGAAATAACATAAAAACACTCCTTCATATTATTTAATTGGCCTAAGCATATTTTCTAATGTAAAAATTAAAATATCAATTTGATCATTTACCCTTGTCAACTCCAAACTTAAATTAAATGTATCTATCATTAATCCATCAAAAAATGAAACCATATATAGAGCTATCAATTCTGATGACTTGCAAGGATGGAATTGCTTTTTCTTAATTCCTTTATCTATAAAATCCCTGATTGCGGTTATCAACTTCTTATATCTCTCTGTAATATAAGAGCTACTTGACTTGTTAGATTCTCGGTGTTTTATTAAAAAGAACTCACTTTTACAGAGTAAAAATTCATTGTTAGACGATATAATATGTTGTTGAAATCTGATCCAATCTATGAGTTGCTTCCAAGAAGAAGTGTAGTCATCATCAATATTAATAAAAGTAATATCTTTTTCATCGTCTAACTTAAGAAGTTCCTCAAATACATGCTCAATATTATTGAAGTACGAATACAAAGCGCCTCTTGAAATACCCGCCTCAACAATAATGTCCTGCATGGTCGCTTGAATATAACCTTTTTTTATAAATACCCTCTTGGCAGCTTCAAGTATTTTTTGTTTTTTATTTATCTTATAATTATCGTTTACCCTAGGAGACATGATAGTTTCCTCCAAAATTTCTTTATAACCAAAAACGACATTAATGTCGTTTTGATTATAAACAACATTTACGCCTATGTCAATATAATATTTTTGTTGTTCAGAGACTAGTAAAACAATTCACTTGCAAATTATTCTTTAACTTTTATATAAGTTTCAACACCTGATTTGAATTCAACGGTGAGTTTATCATCAAATACCGTAACTTTTTCAATAAGCCTTCTAACAATCTGCTCATCATATTCCTCCAGCTCATAGGACTGTTCATTCAAGAAGTCTGTCATTTCAGCTATTCGCTGCTTCTTCCTTCACGCTCTGCATTTTTAACCAGCGCATTTTGCTTCTGCTCCCGCAATCGGTAATCCAATTATGTCTCCTGTAGTTATTTATAATAGTATAAGTACTCTTCCCCTACTGGCGGCTATCTTAATACGAGCTTATAGGTTTACTTCTATTTCTAACCCTGACTTAAACTTTACCACTAGTCTGTCATTATATACAGTTGCCTTTTCAATTAGTTTTCTAACCAGTTTATCATCAAATTCCGTAATACCACCGGTTTGCATATTAAGGAAGTCCGTCATCTCAGCAATCCGATCCCGCTTATCTTGGCGGAGAGCGTTTCTCGAAAGAGTTTCTTGCCTTAGATCACGTAGTCGGTAAATCTCATTGACAATATTATCGTATTCTTCCTTTGAATTTGCTTTTTGGATCAACTCGGTTTGGAGTTCTTCCAGCCTTTTATCAATATCTGCTGTACTCTCATCCAAATCCTCGCTTAATACGGTTTCAATATTCTTCTTCAGTATGGCCAGAAAAGAGTTTTTTCCGCTGACCGCTACATTGATGGCTTCTACAATTTTCTCTTTAAGCGTATCTTCAAGTATAGTGGAAGCGGTACAAAACAAACCGGTGTTTTCCAATCTACTAATGCATCTCCATACGATTGATTTCTTCCCTCGATTATTCCAATGTACCCTGCGGAATATTTCATGGCACAGTTTGAAACTGCGATTTTTCGCGCGTGACCCCCCGCCCGTTTCCGGGATGAAAAGTGGTAGAGATTTAGACCCCCCTACCCTATAAACTGCAGAAAATCTCAAAAGTTAAGCAGTTCTTTGAATTTCGTGAGATTTTTTGCATCTATTTAAAGCCGTTTTTCGGCATTGTTTTCAAACGAGGTATTTGCCCCTGTTAAAAAAAAAGTGAGTGTTTTTTTACTTGTCAGTCAAACGAACAATCTGACAATTGGCCATCATTCTGTCCAATAAAGTCTGGCAAAGATGCTTATCCTCAGCTGCATCTATCCATGCTGACAGTTCACGATTGGTTATAAAAATAATGCTTCTGGTTTCATTAAGAAAGGTAACTGCCCGGTAGAAAACCTGCAGTTCTGCCCTGGTTGGTTCCACATAAAAGACATCATCAATAATAATTAAGTCACATTCCTGCATATAAGAAAAGATCGCTTCTGCTTTTGGATTTGTGGCTTTCTTTTCTGCCACTGCGATAAAATTATCAAAAGGCGCATAATAGGTTTTATGTCCATTATCGATCGCTGTTTCTCCAAGATGAACTGCAAGACTAGTTTTACCTGTCCCGCATTTACCAAGCAGAATAACGTTTTGTTCTTCATTGAGCCACATCAGATGGTATAATTGTTTTATCTGCCATTCCAAACCTTTGTTTAAATTCGATAATTCAAATACCTTGTTGGGAAGTTTGCTTGCCCTTCTTAGCTTGATCTGTTTTTGTCTGGCTCGTATCTCTAGTTCTTTATGTAATATCATCTGAAGATAATCTAGGTTGGACAGCTTCTCATCATTCAAATCAATATATCCCCTTGCGATATTCCAAAGGTTGAGCTTTTGGGCCAATTCACGGATTTCTGTTATATCAGCCATCGATTTCCCTCCTTATTTCTTTACTCCTCGCCAAATGATTAAAATACTGCTGATTCGGCAAAAACTTCTTAGCTATATGCTCTCCGTACTGATACATGAGATAAGCCAAAAGCTCATAGGCACTGCAGCGTTCAGTATCAATGCAGTATTCTATTCCATCAAGCAATTGTCCAATTGTATAAAACCTTGTCATCCGGTATAATCGAATGCAATGTGTATTAAAATATTTCGACTGTTGCTGCTCCATCCGGCGAATGAATTCCTGAGCTATTTCGTATTCTGCAAAATATTGTTTTATGATGGTTAAAGAAACCCTGTCTCTGCTGTAATTTTCTTCTGGTTTGAACAACTGCCCGGTATCTTCTGTGACTGGATATTTAGCCAATAAATCATTTGTTTCAGCATCATAGAACAAAAGCATTTCACCATCATCTTCAATGCGAATGCGTTTATAAGCATCCATCATACCTGTATTAATCAGATAACGGTTGCCTTTATAATTTACAACTCCATCCTTATCAAAGGAGGCAACAGTGCTTGATACTTCGGAATAAGGTTTGACATGGAGCAGGTATTTTTGCTCTTCCATGAACATTTCACGCGGCACTTTTCTGGTCACAGTATGTATTCGCCCGTTGCCTTCCCTATCTAACCATGCAAGGGCAGCACTGTTAAGGCAATCAATTCCGGTGTATATCCTGCCCTCAAGAAAACTTTGCTTTATGTATCCAATCACCTCTTCAACCTTGCCTTTACTTTGAGGATCTCTTGGTCTACATAGCGAAACATTGTAACCTATACGCTTAACATATTCTTCAAAGGCGGGTACGAATATGATATTCCCCAGATTTTCACTGACTACATAGACACGGTCAAGGTCATAAAGAATAGTCTGCGTTCTTCCTCCAAAATATTGGAATGCATAGTTATGAGCTTTAATGGCCGTTTTGGTTATAAAGGGATCCGGTGAAAAATAAACAAATTTCATTCTGCTATAACTCAGAACCATGCAAAAGAAATATATTCGTACAATTCGCCCGTACATATCCTTAAGTTTGTATTGACCAAAATCCGCCTGCGCTTCATATCCCGGTGGAGAAATTTCACGGGGTGAGGTTTTACGTTTACTGGCATGCGGATACCCGTGCTGTTCCCTTAAGGCTTTCATATAGCGGTAGAATGTAGCTCGTTTAACTTGTAGATCAGGGAAGGCCTCCACCAATTTGAGATAGATGTTTGTATCCCTCATTTGTGGACAAATTTTCAAATGTTCCAGTATGTACTGACGGTAGTTATCCATGTGGTACCTTTCCTTTTCAGCTTCCCTTACATAATCTTCTTTGCTCATATTCCAGTATTTGCTGACAGAAGAATAGGTTATCCCCAGTGCTTTTGCGGTTTTTGTCTGAGCAAGTCCAAGTGCTTTGTACTCCTGGATTTTTCGGTATTGCTCGATTCCAATCATTATTGGTTTCCTCCTTTGGTTTGTGTGTTATTGAAGTCATAATACCTATATTAGTTCAAGCATAGGCATCACCTCCTTACCTCCTTGTTAGGAGTCAATAAATTAAACATTATAAAATAAAAACACCCATTTGGGTGTTCTTGATAAAGTATGTCAATATTGTCATTAATTTTAATTTTACAATTATGCTACTAACAGAAATTTATTTCTTATTTTCTGTACTTGATAAACTAATTTTTCCAATTAGTGCCATCGGATTACGTAATTATTAGCTTAATATTCAACAATAAGCTATTCCGATTTCAATATTTTCGCTATCATACCATCAATGCAGTCGTCTTCATCAAGGCAAAACACATTCTTCGCTCTACGTTCCGGCTTGCCTTTTCCCCACCACTGACACAAATCCTCGGAACGGGTACCGGACATTATAAAAGAGTTCAGCACAATTTTCTTATCACCGCTTGAGGGCTGGAGGCGCGCTTCAAGTTCTTTAATAGTGGCATGGAACTCTATCTTGGGATCATCCCATTGCAAATGCCGCAATCCTTTTGGGTCGATAAAGGAAATATATTGCACATCGGGCGTATCAATCCATAACACATAGTCCGGATAAAAATTGCCTGCTTCGAAGAACCCCATTCCTACCTTGCTCTTGTTGCGGAGCAAGTATAGCTTTTTACCCTCGAAAATTGCAGCATTTGCATCTACATATGCCTTAAGTTTATCAACAAACCGTTTCTCGTCTTCATTCAGACTGACCGGTGATACAGTCAGTTTCAAACCACCCGCTCTCAGACAGATGAGCGGTGTGTAGAGGTGATGCCGGAAATCAAAAGCTATCAGTGAATTGCTAAGTATACCTTTTTCATAAGTTGGTATACCGCTATGCTGATTAAGCAGAGCCTTCAAATCCTCAACAAACTGCTCCACTGTCCCGGCGGTTGGATCACCGTCGTAGGCATCATAATACGAAAGTTTATATTCAGCAACAAAGTTTCCATCTCTGTCACTCAATTCCTGGTATTCAAGGAACCTGTCCTCCCACTTTGCTTTTTCGTATTTGTAGAACTTATCAATATAACATTTCAGCACCATAATGGCTAAGTCAGTTACAAGAACAAGCTTTTCCATACTGTCAAGTTCGAGGTGCTTCTTCGGAATGATAAGCAAATACCAACCGTCAGTTTTTAAAATATCCTTGATACCATCTTTAGTGATAGAGATATTATAATAAAACTTCTCGTTCTTATAGGTTTCAAGTTCGTCAAGAATGCGGTCATAATCGATGAATGGTATATACTGCTTACCA
This sequence comes from Acetivibrio clariflavus DSM 19732, assembly GCF_000237085.1. Taxonomy (GTDB): domain Bacteria; phylum Bacillota; class Clostridia; order Acetivibrionales; family Acetivibrionaceae; genus Acetivibrio; species Acetivibrio clariflavus. The sequence goes on from NC_016627.1 coordinate 4,265,803, forward strand.
ATTGTATGTTCTTCGGGGATAGATTCAATCTGCATGCTGAATGTAGATTCAATTGCCTGCACTTTTGAACGGCAATCAAGTATCACCTTGTTCTTGTTTAAATAACGCAAAAATTCCTCGTTCGGTTTACCGAGTAAAAGTCTTGCAGCTTGATTTTTAAAGTTTACACCCTCTTTAACTTTGATGACCCGCAATTTTCTGTGCTCATCGGGATTATACCGGCTTAATACAGGAAGCGTGTACTCGTGCGGCCTTTCGTTGGCAGGCATATCCTCCATTTCTAGATACCTTTTAAAGTCTTCCATGTACTGGGCTTTTATTCCGAATATAGTCAGCGTTTCAAGCAGCTCAATATATTTCGGTATGATAACAGAGCTATCATCCAATCTGTGACTGCGTTTTAAACAACTACCGTAGCCACGCAGGCGAACTCCACGCCCAAAAAGCTGGATGGCTTGTGAGCCTTCGCCTTTAGCAAAGTTAATAAGCCCCATCGTAGAAACACGCCACGAGTTCCAGCCTTCGGTAAACTTGCGTGAACCAATGAGAGTATTTATGTTCGAATTTCGTTCGTTGATGTTGTGGAAAAGGGATTCAGAAACAAACTCCTCTGTTCCGGTGGTAATACCTTTTGCCTCGCAGTTTTTAATTAAGCCTGCCGTGTCGCCAATGCTTACCACACCAAAATATTCGCCGTCGGAACCAATTCGGAGTGCAATTTCTCCTTGTACCTGACGCAAGTTTATGACGTGCAGGCGTGGGGAGTCAGATGTGGTATCGCTGTTGAAAACAAGGCGGAGAATATCCTTATAAACATCTTCAGCTTTAGGAGTTCCTCCGAACAAAGAATTTAGAGCGTTGAAGTTTTGTGAAAAGAGTTCCCGGCCGGCGCTGTCGGTTAGTCCGGTGTCACCACTTAACACAGTGTCGATTCGGTTTATGGTTTGCTCCTTGCGGTTGACAAACTTATCAATAAAGTCCAATACTTCCTCAACATCGGTCATTTCTGCGACGGATGTTTTTGCCGTTACACGATTGCCCACAAAAACAAGTAGAGGCTTTTCAATTCGAAAAGGTGCGTACTCCTTGCCTTTTTCACAAAACAACTTCAATTGCTGATAAAATGACAACAAGCAGCCTACGAGGTATAACTGCCTCTGTTCCTCTTCAATACTGTCCCGCAAGTTATAAATGCGGTATTCCTTGCCGTATCCGTCTTCATAAAAGTACTTGTAAGAGTAATCAATTATAATTGAACGAAAATATTCATCAAGGCGTTCTTTCCATTCTTTCTGAGAAATATTGCTTGGTTTGTTCGATTTCATCGCCTGCTTTAATGTTGCAGAGTATTCAAAGGCAAATCCGCCATCCGCAGAAAGTCGTGAGCGGTAATCATACCACACATCTCCCGCGAGGCCGCGGTGTGCTTCGTCCACAAGCACGAGGTTGTTCTGCTCGAAGCTGTCAACTGAAACGGTTTTGACTTTACCTTCCTCTTTCAGCTTGTTCATGTCAATAACAATAACATCAGCGGTTGTGCCAAAGCCGCCCTTTGAGAAAGGCTCTGCGGATATGTCCGATAGTTTCAACTCCTCCAAATGCTGGTTTGACATTCCCTCGTTCGGCGCAAGGACAATAATTTTGTTAATGTCCAAGCGCGGGTTGGTCAGCTTCGCCCTTTTCAGGTAATAGCGAAACTGCAGGATGTTTATGTGCATAATCAGTGTTTTGCCGCTGCCGGTGGCGCACATAAATGCCAATTTATTCATATTCTCCGGTGAAAAAGGCTCAATATCAATAGCACCGAAACTTTCTACCTTAACCTTTTCGATAAAAGCGTTCAAATCAGCTGCAAAGGCTTCTTTGTCGGTAAAATAGCGGTCAAGATATATTTCGGTGAACAGGCATGCTATATACTGAAAATATTTTAGCTTGATACCGCCGCGTTTTTCGCCAATTTTTTTGACATAGCGGCAAATACGCTCATCATATTCCCGCAGAGTATCCCGGCTAATTTTTGCGTCTGCGCCCTGGCGCATCAACAGTAAATCCAGTTCACCCCAGAAGTATGTATTCTGGTTTTCGTCAAAGCCTTCGTATTCAGAACTGTTCATTTTGCCAGCAAGGTCAGCAAGGCTGTCTTTGCCAAACAGGTTGAGGAAATAGCGAAATAAAACTAACTGGGCGCTCCATTTGAAGGCAGAAGCAGTGTTTTTTCTTTTTGCCATTATTCCGCCTCCTCAAACATCTTTTCCCTGAATACAGGTTCAATACGCTGCACTTTCCAGTTTTCGTCATCCAGGCGCAGGTTTTCAAGGTTGTTGTCACCGTTGACATAGATAACATCAAACTCACGGTCAGCGGGGTTAATCCTGTGTTTTGTGAAGTATGCATCGAGGGCGGCATTGCTTTGTATCAAGTCACTTGTGATGGTGCGCCAGATTACAAGCGCTCGTCTGCCATCAGGTAGTCTGCCCTCAATTTGCTTAAAGCCGTACTCGCCGCTGTTATCCCGCTCCAATCTGACCGCTCCTTCGTATAAGCCTTCTCTTTTCCATTCCTCTTCAATCAGTCTTACAGCTTTAAACCAAGCTGTTGCCGACTGTCGTATAACCGACAGCCCAATCAGATAATTGAATGTCTCGCATAAGTCAACAGTCTTAAGTTTCGTTTCGTTGTTTTCAATGATTTTAAGCTTATAGGAAAACGGTGCGTTAAAAGCGTCCAGCGAAAGCATGCTGTCTTTCGCCTCGTAGTCAAACATATAGTGTATCATATATTCATCGCCTAATTTCATCGCAAGCTGGTGTTTGTCGTCATCCAGTTCAATATTTGAAAGCGTGTCTTCGTAGCTTTCAAGGGAGATGTATTTCATAATGTGGCTTATGCCAGTGTTACGATTCTGTGGTTTTCCGTTTTTCCAATCGGCGGAGTAAATAACTTTTTTCATTCGTGGCAGTATGACTGTGTAAAAATACTCACCCATTTCAACGAGAATATATTTACGATTTCCTCCGTCTTCACGGTTGAGATTAATTACTGCATGCCCTGTGGTACCAGAGCCAGCAAAGTAATCAAGAACAATGTCGTTTGCAGATGACCGTAATATACGTTCGATAAGTGCTGTTGGCTTCTGAGTGCTAAAAGCGACATGCTCCCTATTAGCATTCACTGTTTGAAAAGATGGAATATCTGTCCATACAGTTGTCAATGGCTTACCTAGTGAATCTTTAAGATATACTCTTCTCACCTTACCATCTTCTATATATTCTTTATACCTATCTCCATTTTCATCAATCTTGTCATACCTTTTCTTTGTGCTTTCGGAAAGCTCTAAGTACTGTTTATGAAATTCAGGTTTTCCATTCTTTGAAACAAAAAAAATGGTATCATGTCCTCTTATCCACGAATTGGCCTGTGATTTAAAACCAGACGATGATTCGTTAGACCATATTATCTCACGTTCAAAATTGAAAATTTCTTCAAGTAACATTGATAATCTATTACTTTCATTTACATCAATTTGAACATAAATAGATCCATTTTCATTTACTAAAGACTTCAAAATAACTAATCTATCAAACATCATACTTAACCAAGTTGAGTGCTGATATCCATCTTTGTATGAAAAGTTATCGTCATTACCAGTATTATATGGGGGATCAATATACACACACTTAATTTGCTCGCGATATTTTTCTTTTAGCAATTGTAATGCTTGGAAATTCTCGCTATAAATAAGTAATCCACCTGTATGCTCGTCAAGATTGTCAATGCTTGCAATAAGACGTTCTTTAAAATCGGCAGAAAAATGGCGAGTATCAAGGACAAGGTTCTTATTTTGACGCAAAAACTCTATCGTCAGTGGCTCGGAATATCCGACGGTCGTAAGGTTGCCCTCGATCTCATGAATCGCATACATTTCCCGCCATTCGGCAATTTGAGCTTCGTTTTCAATAATTTCTGGGTAGAATTTTTCGTCCACCATATCGAGAGTTATACACCAATTTGTATCAACAACAAACTTCTTTTTCAGCCACAGTTTTTTCTGAAAATCCTCAATTTGTGCGAGAAAGTCAATAATAATCTTGCCGACACGCTTGATTGCCCTCACCTTGGCAAGATAGCTATCAGCACGTTTCTCGTCGGTAGTATCAATATCATCAAGATGAATGACTTCGCTCTTTATAAAAAAGTCCAGTTCGCGGGTTAAAAAGCCGCGTAAATCTTTATGAATGAAATAGTCAAAGGTGTTTTTAGCAACATAGGCACTCAGGTGTTTTTCCAAAACTGTACGCGTTTCCTTTTTTCCACCAGGTGCAGGTGCGAGCAAGTGAAACCATTCTTTGAAATTCTTTGCAATTGCATCCGAAATAGCGGCAAGATTGGCTTCAAACCAATTTACTTTTTTATCATCTGGAATGTCATATACAAAACGGATAACCAATTCGCCGTTAATTTCTTCAATTGTCTTAAGTTCAGGACGTTCCGGCGTTTCCTTATAGAGCATAAATTCGCGCTTGTTTGTGTCGGATTCCTTGTTATTATTCTTTTCTGTGGTTGCATCAACAAGACGGAAGTGTACCTTTTTACCGTTGTCAATAAAAGTGTAGTCGCGGAAATTCTCTGTGGTCTTTATGTAATACTGGTCAGCGTTCGCCCAATACAGCTTTACTTCCTCACCCTCATAAGGAATTGCGTATACGCCTTCTTTGTATCGGCGTTTAGATATAAAATCACCTTCATCATAATAGCGGCTGAAAAATTTATACAGTGCTGAGTATACATCTGTTTCAAGAGATGACAAGTCTGTACCCGACGCAAGCTGTGATTTTAGTCGAGCGTATTCTTCCGCGAGTTTCGGACTCGCACTTATCTCAATACCGAGTTCAGCCGCTTGTCTTTCAATAGCTGAAATACGTTCTTTTATTTCCACAGTGTTCTGAGCAAAAGGAGTAAGCGTTTCCTTCACTTTTTTTGGTAAATCCTCCGAGAGGAATTTCATAATCTCTTTCCTGCGGATATTCATAATGCGGTAGATCCCGAAATCCAAATCTGCCTTGTCAAGTTCAAAAATTTCCTCCAAGAGGCTAATAAATCGGTTCAATTTTTCGTTCGTATTTTGATTCATCGCGTTCTCACTCCTTTATACAATCTGCCATTCAATAGCGAATAGATCCTCGTGATGAATTTTTCTTATCATTCGGCTGTCCAATTCAGCCAACAGTTTGCGGCGTTTGCTTGCGATTTCATCTTCTCTGTCAGCAAGCTCATTGCGCTTTCGCCGCTTGATGCTTTCAAGTTGATCTAGCTTTTTTGTTGCTGCAATTTTCTCCTCTATTGTTACAGCATTGCGTATTAACCTTTCCTGCTCACGGATTTGCCGCTTAATCGTATCAAGCTCTTTTTCCAGACTATTTATCATATCCTTCTCCCATTGGAAGATGCGTTCTTCCTCTTCCTTAAAATATAAGAGATTTCGCGAGTCAATCTGCTGTAATTTCCCTTTTCGATGCTGTTCTGCACTCTCTTTCAATTTACGCTGTTGTACAGGGGTAAGTCCTGTTGGTTTGACTTCACGTCCGGCACAAAGAAACAATTTCTCACATAATTCCTGAGACAATGGTTGTCCGTCATCTGTATATGCCGTAAATAAGCTGTATTGTTCTGTATCGAATGCCAAAACATCCAATGACGAAAGAAGCAGGTATCCGCTTTTTCCTTTCAAATCCTCCGGCAAAGTTACATTTAATTCTGTTTCCAATGGAGAAAATATAATCTTACCACCCGTAACTTTTATAGCTGAAGCCTGCTTCAGCACATATTGCGCAAGCGGATGAGAAAGACGGTAAGGTATCCCCTCGGTTTCTTTACTTGTAATAAGACAATACTTTCCTTTTGGAGATTCTCCAATACGTTCTTTTAATATAAAAGAGTGGTTGCTATCGTTGAAAACCGCTTTATCTCCTAAAATAAATTTCGTCAGTTCCCAGAAGATATATTCGTAACGGTTTATGAACGCACAGGTGTGTTCTTTTGCTAATTTCAACCGTTCCTGAACTTCCACGTCAAAGGTTTTCAGTACTTGTTCTTTTACGTCTTTCAGGCGCGTATTAATTTTACTTTCCAGTTCGGCTTGAAGTTTTTCAAACGCAGCACTGATCTCAGCTTCGGTCCGACATTCCTGGTATATGAGCCATATACGCTTTTCAAAATCAACACCGTCGATTTGACCCAGTATTTCATCGGATGTCCCGAACACATCGCTAAACAGTTTAAATTTATCATTTAGCAGCTCGAATACACGTAAATCGGCGTAGTTACGCTGATTTACGAAATTTACAACGACGACATCGCTTTTTTGTCCGTAGCGGTGACAGCGGCCAATGCGCTGTTCTATTCTCTGTGGATTCCAAGGTAAATCATAGTTCACAACAAGTGAGCAAAATTGCAGGTTTAATCCTTCCGCAGCAGCTTCTGTTGCAATCATAATTTCCGCCTTGTCCTTAAAATAGTCAACAATGGCGGCACGTCGGTCCGCCGCGCGGATACCGCTTATTTTGCCTGTATAGGCATTAGCCTTAAGCCAAGCCTCCAGTATCTCGTTTGATTGCTTGTCCGAGTTTGATCCGTTAAAAATAACAATTTTTCCCCGGTATCCATTTTGCTCAAGAAATTCTTTCAAATATGCTTGCGTTCGTTTTGATTCTGTAAAAATAAGTGCTTTACGATTCGCACCTATTAATTCAATCTGTTCAAATGCTTTCTGTAATGCTATAAGGAGTGCTTTAGCTTTCGAATCATGCTTAATTTGTTCAGCCAAATTTATAAATGACTGTATTGCTGCAATTTCTTTTTGTATTTGTTTTGTATCTATTATTTCATCCTCTGTAGGCGAGTTAACATCACTATCGATACTATCTTCTTCATTTTCATTAAGAAGTTCAATCTCATCCTCATCAAAAATCTCATTCAAATCAAACTGCTGGTATTTATTTTCTTCAAGCATTTTTTCCAGTCGTGCTTTTATAGTAGCCAATGTGCCGAGCAAAGCATATGTAGAAGATGCCAGTATTTTTCTAACCATCATTGTTGTCAACATTTTCTGTTTAACAGGTATAGAATATAAGTTGTCGGAACGCAAAAATTCCGAAACCTTTGTGTACAACTCAAACTCCAAATCGGTGGAATCAAATTTTTGTGTCAAAGGCAGACGTTTGGTATAGTTTATATACTCCACCACGTTTTTTCGCAAGGTTCTTTTATAATAAGGTGCAAGCCTCATTTGCAGTTCAGAATAATTCTCTTCATATACATAATTGGCACGAAATGATTTAGCATCGCCAAAAATGTTTTCGTCTATTATGGAGGTTAGTCCGTATAATTCCATAAGGCTGTTTTGAAACGGCGTAGCCGTTAGGAGCAGTTTCTTTACATTTTCAAGAGCTTCCCGAACAGCGTGTGCTGTGACACTATTCTTTTTATATACATTTCTCAGTTTATGCGCCTCATCAATAATAGCCAAGTCAAAGCCAAACAAACGTATTTCATCTTTTTTTCGGGCAACAAAATTATAAGAACAAATGACAACCTTTTTATTGTCAAACGGATTACGCCCAATGCGGACATATTCGTTGTAATTTTTTGAATCAAGGATTTCATTATCAATACCAAACTTTTCTGTCAGTTCAAAACTCCATTGTTTTCGGAGGGCAGCAGGACAAACAACAATTATCTTCCGCTTACCAATAGCCCAGTATTGGCACAGCACTAATCCGGCTTCTATGGTTTTTCCCAAACCAACCTCGTCGGCAAGAATAATGCCTTTGGAGAGCGGAGAACGAAACGCAAATAAAGCCGCCTCAATTTGGTGTGGATTTATATCCACAGCGGCATTTAATAATGATTGTGACAAACTGTCTATATTATCGCCTATTGCTCTTTGCGCAAGAACACGTGCATAGTATATTGCATGATATCTTGTAATCATTGCTTCTCCTTTAGTATTTAATCGTTTTTATTTATTATCTGGTATAATTTCCATAATATTACTTATATCACATTCCAAAGCCCTACATATTTTTTCTAATACTTCAGTATTCACATTTTCGTTTTTGCCAAGCTTTGTTATTGTTGCAGAACTTATACCTGCAATCTTTTGCAGGTCTTTTTTCTTCATATCTCTATCAATCAATAGTTTCCAAAGCTTTTTATAACTGATTGCCATGATAATCACCTATAGTTATTTATAACTGTATAATATCATTCGTTTCATAATAATGCAAATAAATTCTTTACATTCGCATGATTTTTAAATTGGATTTAAATAAATATTATTCTAAATACAATATCGACAGATTTTATAAAAAGTACATCCATTCTGGCTACTCAATCCTATGTAAAAATGGGCATTATCTAATGTGTTAACTCAACCCCATCAATCTTGGGGGATTAAATATGAGTTTTCGACATGTTCCCATATACGCATTTTACCCTTTCTCTCGAGTAGACTAGTTGAATGTAAACGCGAAAAGCCAGTAATATCAAAGGTTAAGGCTTTGATAGAGTAGAGCAGTGGGGTTACCACCGCCCCCTCATCAAACCGTACGTGCAGTTTTCCCGCATACGGCTTTCCGATATTCTTCTTCCTTCAGCATTCAGCCGCACATACTTGCCAGTCCCGCTTGCTTAGTCAATTCTCTGACTTTAGCAGCATTCCCTAGCCTATAGTTACGTTGTTTCTTCCGATTGTACCAACGGGTAAACTTAAAATTGATATACTTATCTATCTTCCATAACCATGGTCTTGCAAATCGTCTGGCATAATAGTTTCTCATGCCAATGATTTTAGGATTGAGCAACTTAACCATCTCTTCCATGCTCAACAGCAATTTGCTCGGACTTGCAAACACCTCTTTGATGTTAGCCCTCATTTTCTTCATAGCCTTCTTGGACGGTATCTGCTGTAGTGTCCAATACCACTGCCAGCTTTTGTTTCTGAATCGCTGAAATCTGTTGTTGAAGCCGAGAAAATCAAAGCTGTCTTTTCCGAAATACATATCAACAAGCCTTGTTTTCTCACTATGCAATGTTAGTTCCAGCTTTTTCATAATCCATTTTACAGCACGCAACGCTTCTTCTGCTTGAGATAACTTCTTGCATAATATCACAAAATCATCTGCATATCGTACTAATTCTCCCAAGTGTCCGAACCTCTTACTCCAACATACATCAAAATAATTCAAATATATATTGGATAACAGTGGTGAAATAACTCCGCCCTGGGGTGCACCAACAGTACTTTCACTGTATTGCCCGTCTTCCAGCACTCCTGCCTTCAGCCAGCCTTTTATCAGCTTCAGCACCCTTCGGTCAGTTATTCTCTGTTTGACCAGCAAAAGCAGCTTATCATGGTTGATGCTCCCAAAATAATCTCTTATGTCAGCATCTATTACCCATAATGCTCCGCCTTTGTCTGCCATTTCATATATCCTGTCCATTGCCTGTTTTGCATTTCTTTTCGGTCGGAACCCATACGAGCAAGGCTGAAAATCTGCTTCAAATACCGGCTCTATTACTATCTTTGCCGCCATCTGCACTATTCTGTCCTTAATCGTAGGTATTCCTAATGCTCTTTTCTACCATCTTGTTTTGGAATATAGGTTCGTCTGACAGGCTTGCACCGATATTTCTCTGCCCGCAAATCTTCTGCTATTTCGTCCAGCAGTTTTTCTTCGCCGTACGCTTTCACATCATCAATGCTGACTTTGTCAATACCGCCTGCTCCACCATTCTGTTTTACCCGTTTCCATGCTTCTTCCAAGATGTCCTTACGGTATATCTTGTCATACAACGCATAGAACTTTCTCTTTCGGTCAGCTTTGGCTGTAAGGTATAGTCTGTTTTGGAAGTCTCGTACTTTTTCATGGGTGTTTATAGCTTTTTCGGCAATCACCGGCACCTACCTCCTTTACAGACTTGAATAAAGTTGTGCCCCTTCCCTATGCACAGTTTTGTTGTCTGTACAATCCTTGGTACTATGAGCACTTCTGACTGCCTCTTTGCAGAAAGCAACTTCGCTTTTGCTTATATGCATCCTCTTTACAGTTTCCTGTGCAAAGTAGGCTCTCTCCAGTTCCGGCAAATACTTTCCTGACGTGTCGCTACCTCTACACCGCAGGGTTCTTAGGTATTGCATTTAGGGTTCTTCATACCATCTGCTGTCTTCGCTGTTGATGTCCCAGCTCGACTCCCTGTTGTTCCCTTTCGGGAATGTCAATAACGGTGCGGCAGTATTCACTTTATGTTACAACCCGCCAGTTTGCCTGCTCCTTTCGGAACATTCCGTAACGCTTCAACGCATAGATTACTCCATACGCTGGTTACTGACTAAGTGGCTGCCCTACCTTTACCACTGCAGGACTTTCACCTGCTAGCATTTGCCAGCTTAGCTGGACGCACACATCAATGTCACGCACTCCACATGAAATTCTTAGGCTATTTCCCACATTCCCATAAATAAAGGGAAAATGCTGTGTTTTAGCTGCTTTTACATCCAACCTGTGCACTCAAGAAATGATTTTCAATTAGGCTATTTTTGTTTTTTTACTTTTTTGAGCTGTACTTTTTGCTTTTTCTCTGGACTCCTTCTTCGCTTTTAATAACATTACTTCGGTGCTGTTTTTCAATCTGCACCGCTTGGAAAGTTTCCTTGGATATGATCGCCGGATTGTTACCCTCTGCCAGATAGTATGCATCATGCTTTCCGTTATCCAACAACCGCACATTGCCCATATACTTTTCATTACTTAGCATTACGTCAATTGTTCTCTTGGGCCATGCAGCCTTTCGGTAGGCGATTTAATTCCTAGTCGTTCCAGTTCTTTCACAATTCCTAAAACACTCTTGCCTTGAAGATAGAGGTTAAATATCAATCGGACATTTTTCGCCTCTTTCTCATCAATTGCCAGATTACCATCTGCATCATTAAAATACCCATAACATTTTCTATTATATAACTTTGAGGTCCCTTGTGCAGCACGTTGTTTGATACCCCACTTAATATTGTCGCCACGTGATTTATTCTCTGCCTGAGTAATTGACTCGATAATTGAAATCATCAATTCGTCATCTATATCGGCTGTATTTAGCGCTTCCTGGTCAAATATGACTGGAACACCAAGAACCTTTAGCTGGTTCAACGCCTCCAAAACATCCACGGTATCCCGGCCAAATCTGCTAATATTCTTGCTTAGTATAATTTCAATATTACTAGACTTACAATCATTTAGCATACGATTAAACTCTTTACGAGAAGAACCTGTCTTGCTTGAAGCAATATCTATATACACATCTACCAATAACCATTTGGGATTAACTGCTGTCATTCTTGTTAGCGCTGAAACTTGGGCGGTAAGATTTTCAACTGGTCAGCACTGTTTGTACTCACACGACAGTAAATTCCTACGCGCTTTTCTCGTTTCGTAGGCAATGGTGGAATATAGTGTATTCTTTTATTGTCAGCCACGATGAAACTTTCTTGGTTTTAAGTCCATCAATAGATTGGAATTTGTCTACTTTATTAGATGCGTTTAAGCTTGCTTACCGATTATTTAGACTACACGACTAATCTGAAAATTGTTGAAATAAATTTTCAAGTTCATCTTCATTGTAAATATTTCCATCACTCCTGAATTTTTCAATTCTAACATCATTATCAGCAAACTCAATTTCCCAGCGTTCTCCCGGCACAGAAACCTCAACCATAATGTATTCATCATTACATTTATCAAGTTTATAATAAATTGATGCTTCTTCTAAATGATTTAAAAAATCGATTAGCTTTGTCACATTATTTCACCTTCCATAATATAAATTATCTGAAATTCAAAATCAGATTTTCAAATTGCTTTATGTCCCTATAAAAGTGAATTAGTCTTTCCATTCAACACCCTGACTAATAAACATATTAACATATTTCAGTTATGTTGGTTATGCTTTGGCCCCTTAAAATTGGACATTAACTTGCTTTTTCTATTACTTTTTCAGTTTTTTGAGCATATTCTTTATATGCCTTTTAGGTGTTTTTAACTTAAGTCCCCAGTGTAATCTCCTGTTATTGTAAAAATCTTCCCAGTCTAATAAAGCAGCTCTCGCCTCTTCTAAACTGTCAAATTCACTTCTACTCAATAATTCTTCCTCAAGAATTCCATGATACGCTTCTATATGACCGTTTTCTTCCGGACATCTTACATGAGTAAATTCATGATAAATTCCTTTTATTTTGCAATATTCCGCGAAGTTCTCACTTATGTATTGAGACCCATTATCGCTCCTTAAAATAAGTCCTAACGGATCAATTCCCCTATCCTTAATTGCTTTATCTAAAGCCCTGACCGCTTTCTTTGAATTTATACTATAATCAGCATAGCTTCCAACAAGCTCTCTTGTAAAAACATCTATATAATTAATAATGTAAAATGTCCTGCCTTTTCCTGCAATATAGCCATACTTAATGTCCGTAGCCCACATTTGATTCGGTCTTCCAACTTTTCTGTCATCTACCCTTCTTCTATGTGCATGTTTCCTGTTAACTGGCTTTAAAAGTCCATTTTCGCGCATCAACCGATATACTTTCTTCTTGTTTATTTTTATCTTGTATAATACCCTGAGATGTGCAGTTACTTTCTTGTAACCATAGCAACTGCACTCTCCACTCAAAATTTCCCGAATTATTGAAACTATCTCTTCATCTTTAATTTTTCTACCTGTCTCATCCAAAGAATATCCTTCTGGCTTTCTTCCTTTTCTGTTCCCTTCAGACGAGTCCCTTCGGTTTCTATTTCTCTTCCAGTAATAGTATGTACTGCGCGCTACTTTAACTAACTTTAATACTGTTTTCGCAGCATGCCCTGCTTTTATGTATTTATCTGCTACCCCTAATCTATCTTCAAGCCCGGGCTCGTTTTTTTTAATAGATCCTTATATATCTTAATTGCTAATTCTTTTTCACCCAGGAGTTTCTTCAATTCTTCATTTTCTCTCCGTAGTTCATACTCTTTCGAGGTAATGGAGCTTATTGCCTTTGGCGCAAGACCATCTACTCCTGTTTCCTCATATTTAGCTCTCCATTTATAGAAGGTATTAGGGCTAATATTATGCTTTCTGCATATCTCCGCTACTCTAACTCCTGCCTCATAATCCTTAATTGCTGCTAATTTTTGTTCAACTGTGAATCTCTTCCTCATACTTTCTTCCCCCTTGAACAAATTGTATTACATTTTTATACAATCTGTCCAACCGTCTAAGGGGTCCTTAACAGGTTAGCCTATTCAACAACCTTTTTACTGCCACATCCAACCTGACCACACAACCTCAAAAACTTCCGAAAAAACATCTAACCTGACCACTCGCGAAGGCTGACATCTAACCCGACCACTCACCGAGCACTGACATCTAACCTGACCACTTAACTATCAAATACGGCCTTTATGGACTTGTTCCCGCGAAGCGATATTTTCATGTTTTTCGTCTGGTGGGTTTCATACCCATGTGTGCTGAAAGCGTTGATATATAAGGGTTTTCAGCTCTCTCAATCTTTTACCCTCGATAGAGTAGAGCAGTGGGGTTACCACCGCCCCCTCATCAAACCGTACGTGCAGTTTTCCCGCATACGGCTTTCCGATATTCTTCTTCCTTCAGCATTCAGCCGCACATACTTGCCAGTCCCGCTTGCTTAGTCAATTCTCTGACTTTAGCAGCATTCCCTAGCCTATAGTTACGTTGTTTCTTCCGATTGTACCAACGGGTAAACTTAAAATTGATAAACTTATCTATCTTCCATAACCATGGTCTTGCAAATCGTCTGGCATAATAGTTTCTCATGCCAATGATTTTAGGATTGAGCAACTTAACCATCTCTTCCATGCTCAACAGCAATTTGCTCGGACTTGCAAACACCTCTTTGATGTTAGCCCTCATTTTCTTCATAGCCTTCTTGGACGGTATCTGCTGTAGTGTCCAATACCACTGCCAGCTTTTGTTTCTGAATCGCTGAAATCTGTTGTTGAAACCTAGAAAGTCAAAGCTGTCTTTTCCGAAATACATGTCAACAAGCCTTGTTTTCTCACTATGCAATGTTAGTTCCAGCTTTTTCATAATCCATTTTACAGCACGCAACGCTTCTTCTGCTTGAGATAACTTCTTGCATAATATCACAAAATCATCTGCATATCGTACTAATTCTCCCAAGTGTCCGAACCTCTTACTCCAACATACATCAAAATAATTCAAATATATATTGGATAACAGTGGTGAAATAACTCCGCCCTGGGGTGCACCAACAGTACTTTCACTGTATTGCCCGTCTTCCAGCACTCCTGCCTTCAGCCAGCCTTTTATCAGCTTCAGCACCCTTCGGTCAGTTATTCTCTGTTTGACCAGCAAAAGCAGCTTATCATGGTTGATGCTCCCAAAATAATCTCTTATGTCAGCATCTATTACCCATAATGCTCCGCCTTTGTCTGCCATTTCATATATCCTGTCCATTGCCTGTTTTGCATTTCTTTTCGGTCGGAACCCATACGAGCAAGGCTGAAAATCTGCTTCAAATACCGGCTCTATTACTATCTTTGCCGCCATCTGCACTATTCTGTCCTTAATCGTAGGTATTCCTAATGCTCTTTTTCTACCATCTTGTTTTGGAATATAGGTTCGTCTGACAGGCTTGCACCGATATTTCTCTGCCCGCAAATCTTCTGCTATTTCGTCCAGCAGTTTTTCTTCGCCGTACGCTTTCACATCATCAATGCTGACTTTGTCAATACCGCCTGCTCCACCATTCTGTTTTACCCGTTTCCATGCTTCTTCCAAGATGTCCTTACGGTATATCTTGTCATACAACGCATAGAACTTTCTCTTTCGGTCAGCTTTGGCTGTAAGGTATAGTCTGTTTTGGAAGTCTCGTACTTTTTCATGGGTGTTTATAGCTTTTTCGGCAATCACCGGCACCTACCTCCTTTACAGACTTGAATAAAGTTGTGCCCCTTCCCTATGCACAGTTTTGTTGTCTGTACAATCCTTGGTACTATGAGCACTTCTGACTGCCTCTTTGCAGAAAGCAACTTCGCTTTTGCTTATATGCATCCTCTTTACAGTTTCCTGTGCAAAGTAGGCTCTCTCCAGTTCCGGCAAATACTTTCCTGACGTGTCGCTACCTCTACACCGCAGGGTTCTTAGGTATTGCATTTAGGGTTCTTCATACCATCTGCTGTCTTCGCTGTTGATGTCCCAGCTCGACTCCCTGTTGTTCCCTTTCGGGAATGTCAATAACGGTGCGGCAGTATTCACTTTATGTTACAACCCGCCAGTTTGCCTGCTCCTTTCGGAACATTCCGTAACGCTTCAACGCATAGATTACTCCATACGCTGGTTACTGACTAAGTGGCTGCCCTACCTTTACCACTGCAGGACTTTCACCTGCTAGCATTTGCCAGCTTAGCTGGACGCACATAGAGTAGAGCAGTGGGGTTACCACCGCCCCCTCATCAAACCGTACGTGCAGTTTTCCCGCATACGGCTTTCCGATATTCTTCTTCCTTCAGCATTCAGCCGCACATACTTGCCAGTCCCGCTTGCTTAGTCAATTCTCTGACTTTAGCAGCATTCCCTAGCCTATAGTTACGTTGTTTCTTCCGATTGTACCAACGGGTAAACTTAAAATTGATAAACTTATCTATCTTCCATAACCATGGTCTTGCAAATCGTCTGGCATAATAGTTTCTCATGCCAATGATTTTAGGATTGAGCAACTTAACCATCTCTTCCATGCTCAACAGCAATTTGCTCGGACTTGCAAACACCTCTTTGATGTTAGCCCTCATTTTCTTCATAGCCTTCTTGGACGGTATCTGCTGTAGTGTCCAATACCACTGCCAGCTTTTGTTTCTGAATCGCTGAAATCTGTTGTTGAAACCTAGAAAGTCAAAGCTGTCTTTTCCGAAATACATGTCAACAAGCCTTGTTTTCTCACTATGCAATGTTAGTTCCAGCTTTTTCATAATCCATTTTACAGCACGCAACGCTTCTTCTGCTTGAGATAACTTCTTGCATAATATCACAAAATCATCTGCATATCGTACTAATTCTCCCAAGTGTCCGAACCTCTTACTCCAACATACATCAAAATAATTCAAATATATATTGGATAACAGTGGTGAAATAACTCCGCCCTGGGGTGCACCAACAGTACTTTCACTGTATTGCCCGTCTTCCAGCACTCCTGCCTTCAGCCAGCCTTTTATCAGCTTCAGCACCCTTCGGTCAGTTATTCTCTGTTTGACCAGCAAAAGCAGCTTATCATGGTTGATGCTCCCAAAATAATCTCTTATGTCAGCATCTATTACCCATAATGCTCCGCCTTTGTCTGCCATTTCATATATCCTGTCCATTGCCTGTTTTGCATTTCTTTTCGGTCGGAACCCATACGAGCAAGGCTGAAAATCTGCTTCAAATACCGGCTCTATTACTATCTTTGCCGCCATCTGCACTATTCTGTCCTTAATCGTAGGTATTCCTAATGCTCTTTTTCTACCATCTTGTTTTGGAATATAGGTTCGTCTGACAGGCTTGCACCGATATTTCTCTGCCCGCAAATCTTCTGCTATTTCGTCCAGCAGTTTTTCTTCGCCGTACGCTTTCACATCATCAATGCTGACTTTGTCAATACCGCCTGCTCCACCATTCTGTTTTACCCGTTTCCATGCTTCTTCCAAGATGTCCTTACGGTATATCTTGTCATACAACGCATAGAACTTTCTCTTTCGGTCAGCTTTGGCTGTAAGGTATAGTCTGTTTTGGAAGTCTCGTACTTTTTCATGGGTGTTTATAGCTTTTTCGGCAATCACCGGCACCTACCTCCTTTACAGACTTGAATAAAGTTGTGCCCCTTCCCTATGCACAGTTTTGTTGTCTGTACAATCCTTGGTACTATGAGCACTTCTGACTGCCTCTTTGCAGAAAGCAACTTCGCTTTTGCTTATATGCATCCTCTTTACAGTTTCCTGTGCAAAGTAGGCTCTCTCCAGTTCCGGCAAATACTTTCCTGACGTGTCGCTACCTCTACACCGCAGGGTTCTTAGGTATTGCATTTAGGGTTCTTCATACCATCTGCTGTCTTCGCTGTTGATGTCCCAGCTCGACTCCCTGTTGTTCCCTTTCGGGAATGTCAATAACGGTGCGGCAGTATTCACTTTATGTTACAACCCGCCAGTTTGCCTGCTCCTTTCGGAACATTCCGTAACGCTTCAACGCATAGATTACTCCATACGCTGGTTACTGACTAAGTGGCTGCCCTACCTTTACCACTGCAGGACTTTCACCTGCTAGCATTTGCCAGCTTAGCTGGACGCACACATCAATACCACGCACTCAACATGGCTCGAGCCGCTTGGATTGATGTCTTGAGCTGTTTTTTGAACCTTACGTTTACGGGAACATATCAATGGATTTTTGGCATTTTTCCCGAAAACGGACGTTCAAGGAAACAAATCGACCGGCGTAATCGCCGGTCTTCTATATACTTCACATGGTGCAAAATAAATAGTTATTCAATTAATGATTTCATCATATCAATAAGTTGCTTGTCTGTTTGTTTATATCTCTCAAGGCTTTTATCTTTATCAACAATACTGCCATCCAGTACAACATCAGCTTCCGCTTCAACAACAATTGATATGCCATTCTCCACATATAACAGCTTTCTCACATGAGGCATTTTTACATGTACATTGATTGGCTCATGAAAATCACTTATACTGATCTCTCCGTCTGTTATACTAACATTTTTCATTTGCCCAAGTACGTCCGATTTGAAGTATTGCTCTGCAAAATAAAAGACACTAAATCTATTTTGAAATTCCAATGTGTTTTTATCGAAATAATAATAAGCCGTCTGGTATGCAATAATATTATCAGTAACCTCATCTACTAAAACATATTGTTTTACCGTATAATCGCCGTCAGGTAGAACGGGGTCTTTTATGGAAATTTGTAAAGCAGATTCAACATCATCCTTTGTATATTTCTGTTCCTCCCAACGTACTCCGTTATTCTTTATACCTGAATTGATTTTTACTAAATCTATCAGCTTGTTATTGAAAACAAATCCAAATGGTACCTTTGCTGAAGTTGATTGTCTAATAATTTTTGATGCATCAACATCGTGATATACCGCACCACTTTGTCCTTTAGTATATGATCTGTCTTGAAGAGGATTTGAATCTCTTGTTGTATTTGGTATATTTGACTCGCTTTCGTTTGTTGTTATGTTCCATATGTTCATATGTGGATAGATACTTACAACAAAAATTAGCATTACCGCGGCACATGCAGCCATAGATATATATTTTCTGAAGTTATTTGTTACAATATGTCGGCGGGTAGATCTTTGTGTCAAGCGATTCATGATCTTCTCATGTAAAGTTTCATCAACCGACAAATTATCCATATAATTCTTGTAATCTTTCATAACAGCTCCTCCTCAATGAATGATTTTAGTTTATGACGTGCTCGGGTGAGCAAACTTCTGACAGTAGATTCCTTTTGTTCTGTAATCTCTGCAATTTCCTTTGTTGTATATCCTTCATAATAGAATAAATGAATCACAATTCTGTATTTTGCAGGCAAAGACAGGATTGCTTCCATCAGATAGTTCTGTTCTTCTGTCTGTGCCGGATAAGACTCAAGTAGAGGCACTGTTTTCTTCCACCAACTTGATCGCAAGCGACTTTTGCAAAGGTTAACGGTTACCCGAATAAGCCATGCAATTTCGTGTTTCGGAGATTGAAAAATCGGGCATTTCTCAATTACCTTGACAAATACATCCTGTACTATTTCTTCTGCATCAGCTTTGTTCCCAATGATAGCAATAGCAGTTCTATATAGCCTGTTTTCATATTTTAATACAAATTCCTCCATACAATCCTCCGGCCGGAAGGATAGATCAAGCATCTGCTCACCTCCTCACCCTATATACGCATGAAAGGCATAAAATGCTGCAAGGCGTAAAAAATTTTTAATACCGATAATAATAGCAGAAGAACCTTCATAGTTATGTGGCGTTTCAGGCTTGATAAAACTTATAGTTGCCGCATTTTCAAAGCGGGATTAACCATATTTGTTCCTATTTTGCTCAAAAATGAAGACCTGCCAAGGGAAAGCAGGTCTCGGACACACAAACAATGCAGCAAACAGGCTATCATTCTGCTTTTATTAGTACTTTAGGCCCTATGGCTTTGCGTTTCCTAACATTAGGCAAATTTGCCCTTAGCTCTGATTTTCTATTTTCAGATTTTCGACAGATAGAAGCAAAAGCCATACTGGGCAATTTTTTAATTGATGTACTGTGGTTTGCTCATAGAAAACTCAATCTCGCCGCGAGAATTAAAAAGAGTCGCGTCTTTGATACCGTTTGCCTTTAAATGCTTAAATAGATTTTCCCAATGGAGAGTGCGTATGTCATCACGATTCCCATAATGGTCAATTATTTTATCGGCAAGCCCCGGTATTTCCTTTTCCGATACAGGCATCGTGCAGAACTTTTTGATGGATGGTTGCCAGTCTGCACCATCTTTTGCCTGCTCATATTTTTCAAGCACGTAATTACCGCTATTATCCTTTTTATAAGTAATGGCCGATGGAACGACGCTACCACCCACCTCATCCAGCACATTGCCATAAAGCTTGTAGGTTGCGCTGAAGGTGGTCACAAATACTTTTAACAGTTCGTCCTCTTCATAGCTTCCGAAAATTTTTGGTGCAACTATCGTAAATCCTCGTTGAGGTTGAGAGTTCTTTTCGATTTCAGTAGCGTAGACCAGTTTTTCTATAGGATCGCTCCCATCATACTCAAAGTCCGGTAGTTTGACTTCCTGCCTGATTGACAGAGCGTCATACCATTCCTGCGGGGTGAGGGTTTCGTCAGTCACGTTGTTTCGCATTCCAAGAAGCTCCTTGCATAGCTGCATCATGATATGCCCCCGAAGCCCCTCGGCATTGCCGCTTTCAAACTGGGACAGCATGTATTGGAGCGCTTTCTCTCCACCGAGCTTTTTAATATTCTCATATTCTTCCTGATGTGCCTGAATATAAGCATACGGATTTGAAGCTTGCTTTGGTGAAGACATTATAATAGCAAGGTTTTCTTCTACGAATTTTGCAATCTCATTTTCATCCTTCACTTTTAGCAACTCTTTTATTGATGGTTCCAAGCCTCCATTTTCTTTCACTCCTACCGTCCAGAGTGTTCCAATAAACTCTGCTGAAGCGCTATTTCGGGATACAACCAAAAGCGGGCTGCCCATGCTGCTGGTTTCTTTAAGCCAGCCTTCCTCATCTACCTGCATTCCGCCAGCCAAAACAACTTTACTCAAATCTTCAGGAAGTAACCGGTATTCCAGTGCATAAACATCAATAGGTGCATCTGCCAAATTATCGAAAGTTTCTATTAACTCTATCCTTGTTATCTTACTGTCAATAATATTTACTCCTGGGTTTAATTCAAAGTTTGCGATATCTTTATTTATAAATTCCCATGCAAAACTGGTGATTTGATCATCATTGTTAATATCATTAGCATTCGAATTTCTATCAGCGACTTCACCATTAATATCACTTATTTTCTCTAATCTAAATAGCCAGCGAATGTGATGGATTTCCTCGTTATCATACCCTAATGCCAATAGTACATCCCCATTCTTGAGCTGCATCACCAAATAGAATGTCTTATTATCATCATCTGTATCGACGCGATAAATCAATTTTATTTTATTGATTGCTTCATGAACATTATCAGAAGGTGAATTGAATAGTGTATACAACTCCTGTCTGCTGATTTTATAAGGGTCTAATCCACCGTGCATGACCCAATCTTCATCCGAGGACTGTTTGCTGTAGAACACATAGTCGGATGAAATACAATATTGGGGTGCAGTATCCAATGTATAGCTAAAAGAGTACATAGGTGCTTGGTATAGAATTTCTTTAACGCGATAGGATGAACCGTTAAATGATGCTGTAGACTTAGGATTTGCTACCAATCCTATTCCAATTGTTACCACAATGATAATTGAAAAAAATATTATCCAAAACCTTGGCTTTTTATAGTTTAAAACATTTTTTATTCTCCCTTTTACATTCCCCTCGCCAAAAGCAAGTGGACTTCCATTTAGAATATGCCTTCCGGTAGCAAGAGATAATAGCGAATTAGCATAAGGCTTTTTAATATCTTCATTCATTACTTTCAATACTCTTTCGTCACAAGATAGCTCCATATCTGTACTCATTAATATAAACGCAATCCACACAAGGGGATTAAACCAATGTATGGACACTATTAAGAAAGCTAATGTTTTAATGATATGGTCTTTCCGATGGATATGGGTTTGTTCATGTATGAGGATATAATTTTGTTCCTCTTTGCTCAATCCAACCGGTAAATATATCTTGGGGTTTATTAATCCAAGCACAAATGGTGTTTTCAAATTCTTCGCTTCATAGATATTCTTTTTTATTAACTGTGCACTTTTAAGCTGTCTTTTTAATTGTAAAACAGACACTAAACTGTAAATAAGTAATACCATTATTCCTAAAATCCATATATATGCTCCTATTTCCATATAAATCTGCAATGGATTTACACTTGCTTCAACAGTAGGAGCAGGAAGTGATTGGCTTACAAATGAATCTACTACTTCTATCCCACTATTAATCTGCGGACTTTGCTGATAGATTATATCATGGGGGATTGGAACAGCATTCGTATTGCGTGGTATAAGGCTAAACATGCTTTCAAAGGAAAATGGAATTATAAGGCGAAAAGCAACCACACTCCATAAGACATAGGAGATGACTTTTGGAGCTTTTTTGAGCAATAGTCTGACAATCATCACAAAAAGGATTACATAGCTTGCCGTAAGGCTCATATTTAAAACAGCAAGAAATAGTTCACTCATTGCTACACCTCCTTATGCTCGTCAATCAATCTTTTCAACTCTTCAGCCTGATGTTTGCTTAATTTTATACCGCTGATAAAAGCTGTTAAAAACTTCGGCAAAGATCCTCCAAAGGTATCCTCAACAAAACGTATACTTTGCCTGGCGTAATATTCATCCCTTGTGATTAGAGATGAAACCACGGCATTTTCATTTTGGAAAATGCCCTTTTCACATAACTTTTTCAGTACTGTATATGTTGTGGACTTTTTCCAGTTCATTTCTTTTTCACATAGCTTCACGAGATCGCCGGAACCTATCGGCTCATTCTGCCAAATTAATTCTGCGAATTTTTCTTCACTTTCTGTAAGCTTATATTCTCTCATGATAATACCTCCTTGGTCTATACGATATCGACCTTGTATTATTAGTCTATACCTTATAGACTAAGATGTCAATGGGTATTTAAAAAAAGTATTAGTAATATTTTTAATTGTCAAGCGCTAAATATAATAAACCGCCAACAAAAAGAATGTATCTCATGATTGGCAGCCATCTTAATACGAACTTATAAGTTTACTTCTATTTCTAACCCAGACTTAAACTCAATCATTATCCTGTCATCATATACAATGGCTTTTTCAACTAGTTTTCTGACCAGTTTATCATCAAACTCCGTAATATCACCAGTTTGCATATCAAGAAAGTCCGTCATCTCAGCAATCCGATCTCTCTTATCTTGGCGGAGAGCGTTTCTTGAAAGTGTTTCTTGTCTTAAATCTCGCAACCTATAAATTTCATTTACAATATTATTGTATACTTCCTTTGAATTTGCCTTTTGAATTAACTCGGTTTGGAGTTCTTCCAGCCTTTTATCAATATTTGCCGTACTCTCATCCAAATCTTCGCTTAATACGGTTTCAATATTCTTCTTCAGTATGGCCAGAAAAGAGTTTTTTCCGCTGACCGCTACATTGATGGCTTCTACAATTTTCTCTTTAAGCGTATCTTCAAGTATAGTGGAAGCGGTACAAAATAAACCGGTGTTTTCCAATCTGCTGACGCATCTCCATACGATTGATTTCTTTCCTCGGTTATTCCAATGAACCCTTCGAAATATTTCATGACAGTTGCCGCAAAAGACCATCTGTGATAAAGGATGATTATTGCTATAGTTTCTCTTCTTTCCGTTCTTACTTATATGCACACATCTTCTTTTAACAAGCTGTTCCTGAACCTGCATAAAAATTTCACGCGGGATTATAGGCTCATGGCTGTTTTCTACATAGTATTGCGGAACAATACCGTTATTGGGTACCCTTTTCTTCGATAAAAAATCTACTGTATAGGTTTTCTGTAGCAGCGCATCACCGATATATTTTTCATTTCTCAAAATCTTATTGATGGTACTGGTATGCCATCTGGGATTGCCTGCACCCGTCAGAATTCCGTCAGCCTCCAAACCCCTAGCTATCTGTAGCATACTGGAACCTTCAAGATATTCTCTGTAAATGCGTTTGACGATCTCTGCTTCTTCAGGTACGATAACTAAATTGCCATCCTTATCCTTTGTATAGCCAAGAAACCGGTTGTGATTGATATGGATTTTTCCTTGCTGATATCGGTACTGAATACCCAGTTTTACATTCTGGCTTAACGATTGGCTTTCTTGCTGTGCCAAAGATGCCATAATGGTCAACAGGATTTCTCCTTTGGTATCCAATGTGTTTATATTTTCCTTTTCAAAATAAACTGGGATGTTCTTGTCTTTAAGCTGCCTTATGTACTTCAGGCAGTCAAGCGTGTTTCTTGCAAACCGGCTGATAGATTTTGTAATTATCATATCGATTTTGCCCTGCATGCATTCTTCTATCATCCGGTTAAATTCTTCACGCTTTTTTGTGTTAGTTCCGGTAATACCTTCATCTGCAAATATACCTGCTAACTCCCATTCGGGATTGCTTTTGATGTAGTTTGTGTAGTGCTCAATTTGCGCTTCATAACTGGTTGCCTGTTCCTCGCTGTCCGTAGAAACACGACAGTAAGCTGCTACTCGAAGCTTAGGCATTTCCTCGGCCTTTGCACTATTTCCAATTCGCTTACGGGCGGGAATTACCGTAACATTCCTGTTTGTCATCTAAAATCACCTCGCTCTTAATAAGACTATAAGCATACTCTGCCTGCTGAAATGGATCATCGTATAGATTATCTGGCATTGAAGCATGAAACCTAAAATTCATGCATTTCTTTTCATTTCCTTTATGTTCATAAATCCTACCAAGTGCCTCTGCTCGCCTGCGTCTTTCCAGTTGTGCTTTTTCGAATGTGTCCTTGCTGATAATTGGCGGATAAAATTTATCCTCAACATACCGTTTATCTGTCAGCATTCTTGCAATAGATGTGTGGTAACGCTTAATGCCCGCTTTTTGTGCCGCTTCGCTTAAAGAAAGCCCTGAAAGATAAACCTTAAATAGCTTCTTAATTTTAACTGCTTCCTCTTCATTAACGACAGCCCTGCCGTTTTGAATGGTATATCCAAAAGGTATATGGCTCATCATTTCACCAACCTTTCCCTTAAGTTCAACCCGCATTTCATTTTGAAATCTATTTCTTCTTGTGAAAACACAATGATTTCTTCAATAAAATCCTCAAATATTCTGCTATCGAATGCATCAATCTGCTTTTCAGCTTTCGTTGCAAATTTAAGAAGCTTCTCAACCTCAACAAGAGCAGTCATGCTCCCATCGATTGCGCGTTTTATGGCTTCTTTTTGTTCTTTTAATATGGCTGCTTCTTTGAGCAGCTCATTTTTCTGTGTATTAAAAAGAGCGGGTTCCAGGTATCCTTTAGCCATAAGTCCCATAATCACCTGAACTCGCTCTGTATTTTCTTTGATTTTTGTTTCCATCTCCTGAATCTTTGTTATGTTATCTGAGTAATTTGTCTTCTTTAAGCTTTGTAGCAATGGTCTTAGAATGAATTTATGACCGAAAATAAGCTTATTAATCATAACAACGAAGGCCTGATGGATCGCATCCTCTCTGACAAACTTCATGGAGCAGCTTGATGCGTCCTTTATGTGCTTTGTGCAGCACCATGCAATATATTTACGGTCACCGCTGCCATGAATTCGACGCTTAAAATTGCTGCCACATTCTGCGCATTTGATTTTCCCAGAGAAAGGGTAGCGTTTTTGATACTTGCTGCTTCCCTTAATTACACCTTTTTCTTTTCCTCTTTGCTTTAATATCTCTTGGGCGGCTTCAAATTCCTCATGAGATATAATGGCTTCATGATGATCTTTTATCATGTATTGATCTTTTTCCCCATGATTATAATGCCGCTTAAAATTCTCATCTGTATAGGTTTTTTGCAGAAGGACATCCCCAGTATATTTTTCATTGCTTAAAATGCCGCGGATAGTTGTCGCTGTCCAGTGTGAACCTCTCTTTGTTGGGATTTTATCCGAATTTAGCCCATCTGCAATTATCTGTGTGCCTTTACCGTCCAAAGCCTCGGAAAAAATCCGCTTTACGATTTCAGCCTGTTCTTTATTGATAAATAGCTTTCCATCCACATAATCGTAACCATAGGGAGGATACGAAATTTTGTATGTTCCGTTTTGGAACCTACGTCTGATAGACCACTTACTATTTTCTGCAATGGATAATGACTCGTTTTCTGCAAGACTGCTCAAAATTGTCAGCACCAATTCGCCTTCCATGCGCTGTGTGTTTATATTCTCTTTCTCGAAATAGATGAAAACACCGAGATCGGTAAGTTTTCTCACCATCTCAATACAGTCGGTTGTGTTTCTGGCAAATCTGCTGACCGACTTGGTTATAATAAAGTCAATTTTCTTGTTTTCGCAATCTGCAAGCAGTCTCAAAAGTCCAGTTCGGTTTTCCTTTTTTGTGCCTGATATGCCTTCATCATAGTAGATCCCTGCAAACTCCCAATCAGGATTTGTTTTTATATAGGATTCATAATGGTCTTTTTGTGCTTCCAGGCTTGCCATTTGCTCATCACTGTCGGTTGAAACCCTGCAATAAGCTGCCACTCTTACCTTTGGTTTGAAAGCTTGAAGAGCATTGTTCCCATCAATCCTTGTTACCTTTCTCACTGTTTTCACCTCCTTTGGGCATGTGACATGTTACCTCTGTGTGCCGCTAATAGCAAGCTAATTAGGCCATAAGCTGTGCGTACATTGGAGAAAAAGTTTTAAGATTTAACTTGTCGATTTTGTCGAATTCCTCCTCTGAAATCAGTCCCGCTTTAAGCATCTTTTGCAGGATTTTATATGCCCGCCAGTAATCTACCTCTCTTTGAATTTCCTCCTGCGTTATCTTTGTATAGTTCGTTTCCTGCGGGTTATATGGTAAATGATTAGCCGCTTCTATCATTCAAGCACCTCCTATAAAAACTTAGGACAGCCGCGACTGGCTGTCCTTTATCGTTATTCCGGCAATTTGAGAACTTGTCCGGGGTAAATAGTATCTGAAGTCAGGCCATTGAGTTTCTTAATCTCCGGATATCTTGTTCCTCTGCCGAGTTCTTTTTCCGCTATTCTCCATAAGGTGTCGCCTTTTTGCACTGTATAGGTTCTATTGCCCTTGTTATCAGGAATGCTGTTTACAATTACAAGGTTTTCTTTTGCTACCCAAGTGTTTATGCCTGCGATTTCTTGACCACCGGATTTCTTAACCTTTTTGCCAAGCAATACACATTCTTTGCCGCCTTTTATGACCGGCTTGCCTTTGTATAAAGTCTGTGTGACCCTGTGGTAATAGTCATTTTTGACCCACGTTGGAACTTCCACACTGCCGGGGTAGTAATTCTTTACACTGACCTTAAACTCCACCATATCTCCAATTCCAATATCAGTATTGATATCTGTACTGTTCTCCAGCGCTTTTTTTACTGCTTTACGGAAAGTGTCCATATTCTCCCCATGCTTGGGAAACCAGTGCATCACATCAGCATGGTTGCTGGCAATACCGAGCTTATATCCTTCGGAGTGGCAGATGATGTCATTCTCATTAAGACCGTACTTCTTGCAGAGCATAACGCAGAGTTCAACAGCATTCTGCCACGCTTTACGGAAATAATCTTCCTGCTTTGCTGCATCATAACCCACCATTACCGACCCGGATTTATACGAAAACCCAGCAGGCTCACAGATTTCAAAGCCAATATGGGTATTGTTGGCTGCTCCTCCCGCATGCCACCCGCGATGATCCCAAGGCAGGTATTGCCAAATCTCTTTATCGTCTACAAAAGCGTGAACACATACCTGCCTATTTATTTCGCCGGCCTTGTAAGATTTGTTCCAACGGGAAAACCACTCAGCCGCCATTACACCCGGCACAGCCGTCGAATGTACCATGATTCCTTTAGGCGTGATTTTGCGGCCTGCTGTATAGCAATCGTTTCGCGTCATGTATTTAGTAAAAAGCTTCATTTCTTTTCATCCTCCTCATTTGAGCGATCATGCAGTTGTTCCAATGCGTTCTTCAGCTTTTCAGGAATGGGCAGTCCTATATGTGCTGCATTCTCAAGAATTGAAACTCCCTCATTACTTAGGTAAAAGAAAATCACTGCTGTCCGAATTGCCCCGCCATTGCCTAGCACCTGGCTGTCGATGATGTGTCCTACACCTACAAGTACAAAAATAAGCACTTTCTTAAAGATGCCCTTGGCCCCGACTTCACTCGAAAGTTTTCTGTCTACAACGGCACACATCACTCCGGTCACATAGTCAATGGCTACAAAAGCGATGAGTGCGTATAAAAATCCATCCAGCCCTCCAAGAAACCATCCAAGAAATCCGCCAATAGCAGTAAAAACCGCCTGCGCCCAGTTCCATACTGTTTTCATTGTCTTAAACCTCCGTTCAACTTGAATTTTGCATATAAAAAAGCGCCCTGCCTTAAAGCAAAGCGCTGAAAATTAAAACTTCTAATCTATATTTGCTTCGGAAGCGCCTCCCACAACCGCATATCCTCCTGCCCAAGAGACCAGATGGCTATACCTCGCAGTTTCCATCGATAAGCCGCTTCGTTTGCCCAGTAAACAAGGCTGTCCACATCCTGATAATACAGAATAGAAAAACCATCTGCATCTCCGAGGAAGAGACGGGATATCCAAATATTGATGTCTTTCGGTATAATCTTTACTTCATAGTCATTACCGCAAGAAAGAGCCAAAAGTTGTGAGTGGAAGAAGTCATAATCCATCGAAATGTCCTCACTGCGAGTTATCGATTCCTCCACATCGCTATTTACTGAAAACACCTGAAATTCATCATCCCACGTGACACCAGTGCGAGCAAGCCTGCCAAAGCTGGTTATAGTTCCATCCGGGAGTTCCACATCAAAACGCTCGTATGGTTCATATACCCACGCATCGCCCAGCCGCAGCAGCTCGCATACCGTCCGGTTGTCCGAGCAGTACCCTGCATAACCACTACCACCGATTACATTCACTGTGAAACGCAGGGTTGAAGCTGCACCAGAATATACTCTTACTTTATTGCCGCGTTTTCGCATCTCTATAGTATACATATTCGGATTAGCACGAAGATCGGCATCTACAGTTTTTGAGAAACTGGTGGAATAGCTACCAAGCAAGGAATTACCTTGATAAAGCTCGACTCTTTGCGTGTCATAGTTTAAGCAGCAGAAAATATCCCCAAGGAACACCCCAGCCCGTCCACTGCTATTTTGAGGGAAGGCCAGCCTTGCCCGAATATGCACGTCGGAAAATCCGTCGTATTTCCATGCAAGTTTGCCATATCCCTCAAGCTGGGAATATGGGCGACTTTCTGTGCTGTCTGGGTCCTGCCAAACATCCCATTCGCCGTCCAACACAGTCCAGTAATTTTCAGGCAGGATGTTCCTGTCCCGAAAATCTTCATACCAAATAAGCGCCGAGTCGGGTTTTCTTCGCAACATTTCAAAGGTCAGTTTAAAACCTCGATCCGGCTCAACCATCACACCATTTACATCCTTGAACCGACGAGGAGAGAGCATAAAGCTGGCTTCACCGGCAAAGGGATACTCCGAAAATCCACTGCAAACCCTAAAACCGTAAAACTGGACTCCCGGCACACCACCGTTTATGCTGACAGCATGCGTTCCCTCTTGGAGAAATACACCTTTTGCAAGTGTCAACCAGCAAACTCTTCTCCAGTATGGCCACCATAAACGGTTCTCGCTGAAAGTCTTTGATTCACCATCAAGGGAAACGATAATCGCATTTTTGTCCCAGTAAGGAAAGCAAAGCTGTACTGCAATATCGTAATATCCCGCTTCTGTTATCTCAAAACGGTACTCTGCTGACGCCTGGTCATCTCCAAGTGAGGCCATCTCATCAGTAATAATGACATTTCCTTCGTATTTATCCGGAACTCCGTTCCTGTCAATATAAATGGTTCCGAACTCCGCTTTCTGCTCCTTGCCATAGCTTGTCAAATATCTTCGCCTGTTATAAACCCCTTTTAGCAGCGGATATTCCCAGGATACAGCATCCCATCCTTCCATATAATCATATACATGAGGAAGAGCCCAAGGTACTTTGTTATAGTCATCCCAGTAAGCCACAATTGGAATAAACGGCTGAGGCGGTGCATCGCCTGTGAAATTGTAAACCCCAGTCATCCAGTATTTTGCCGCATAGTAGGTATTAGACACTCCTCGATAGGTTATTCCAAGGTTTTCAGGTGTATCATGAATCCTCCAGTTCCAGCCATAAGCAGGCAACCCCATGAATATCTTGTCGGGTGACATAACGGAAACAGCATAATCATATATGCCCTCAAGCCAGTCACGAGGAGATACTGGGCCGGGAGCAGAGCCCGCCCATGCCATGCCGTAGCTCATGATGGCGGCGGTATCGCAATAGTCGTTAAGATCGGCATAAACACACCAGTTTTCACCGCCCACTGAGCCTTGAACGCCGGTCATACCCGGCAGGCAGATGTTGACAAGCTTTGTTGCATCATAAGACTTAACTGTATTGTATATATCCCTAAATAAAGCATTCGCCGCATCCTTGTTTTCATAACCGCCACCGCGCTCCAGGTCAATATCTACCCCAGCGCACCATGGATACTTGTTCATTATTCGGATGATTTCAGTAAGAAACTTATCCTTTGCACCGTTTTCGTTGTTGCGAAGTGCAGTAAAAATATTGGCTATTCCATGATTCATAATTGTGAGCAGCCACTTAATGTGCGGCCATTTCTGAATATACGGAAGCATGCTGCTGATGCTGGTACCGGTTTCAGTGATTGTGCCTGTTGCGTCAACCTCAAAAGTAAAAATGCCTACCGTATCAAAGCGGTCGCCGTAGTCTCTAAGCGCTTCATACATTCGGGCATTACCCATAAAACTCCACACCATGCACCGTTTGCCTTTTAAGAAATCCCTCACAACCGATCACCGCCCTCTTGCATCTCCTGAAATTCAAAGAGTACCCGCGCCGATTTTCTCTCTTCCAGCTTCACCATATGTTTGCTATCCCATGCCGCAGAGTATTGATAAAACCCATCCTTAGGAGTCTGACTTCCGTTTTTTAGGCATTGGCGGGTGGAAGCCTTGAGTGTCAGCTCATCGCCTGCATTAACCGGGTCAAGGAACTTTACCTTATGCGCGCCCATACCTTGGGACATTTCAATACTTCCTGCGGCCATATCCTGTATAGGATAGATATAGCAGTCAAGACCAACAGAAGTTTTGCCCAGGTTGAATAAGACTACAGTCTCCGCTGTTCGCACCACACCGTTATAATGCCGGGGCGGAACTGGCTGCCCGTTTTCCTGCATTTTCTTTAGCATTTTGCTCGTGTGGACGGTATAGCCTGTCAACTGATCTCCATCCTGAAGCTGCAGGTCGGTGAAATATATAGTTCCGGTACAATCTGTGATCATCAGACGAACTGTGATACTGACCACGCGCATTTCTTTCTTAATCATTAACGTTTCTGCGAACCTGATAAAGCTGTTTTTTGCCATCGTCAACACTCCAGATAAAAAAAAAGACCGCTGATGCGATCTCTTATAACAAAACTGGATTAATTTTTTACAATGCCTTATTCTTTAGGAGTTATATTATTTAAAGCTTCTATTAAATCTTCTCTCGTTACAATCATTTGACATATCTTTTTTGATGCTTTCCCATCTTCAGTAGGCGTCGCCATTACATCCAGAGTAATGAATTCGCCACCTTGTAACATCGATGAGTTTTTGTAAAACTTTAAATACCTCCCAGAGATTTGACATTCTACATGCAATGGTCCAAGGGAGTTTTTTCGGCGTTGTGAATATGTTATTGGAAACTGTTTAATTTTATTATTATCCAACTTCGGCACATCCTTTCAAAAATATAAATCAAACAAATTATACCATATTAATACCTCCTGCTCCTATTTATCCGTCCAATGTCCACTGAATTTCGCATACATGCCCGATCCATCCAGTGGAAACTGAACCGCCCTGAAGCAATAAGTCTGTAAAGTACACTGTGCCGGTGCAGTCAGTGACGCACAGCCTGATGGTGATAGATTTGACTCTGCTGATACTTTTGGGAGAAATACTGTGTGCAATCTGATTGAAATATGCCATATCATCACCCTCAAATCAGGTCTATAAATCTTGTTTCTGTTGTACCGTCCTCGTATTCAATGACTATCTCAACACCAACTTGGCCGTTTTCGCCCTTTTCAAGGTTTTCGGAAGCAATCTGCGCTGAAAATGTATAACTTTTACGTGTTGCTGGGTATACCGTCTGTGACAGACTCTTTGTCATACCAGGTACACCAACAGCCTTGAAGGAAGCAGTTCCCGAAACACCATTCTCAGTATCCACTTCAAAGCCGGAATTGACCCAGTAGGCAAAACCATCATCCGCTCTGGAATTGCGCAGATGGTTGAATGGCACCATATCTTTAATTTCCTGACGGTTTATCAACTCTGCTGAGGACAGCGCATCCGCTGCCTTGTCCCACTGTGCTGAAGAATCGCCGAGTTCCCGCAGTTTAGTTGAAAGCTCGATCACTGTTTTCCAAGGTTCCTGCAAGTTATACTGCCTTCGCACAACACGTGTTTTTACCAAAAGGCCTAGTTCTTTATCGTCCACTGTAACAATATCACCCAGTTTCCATGCTTCGTGCTCATAACCGGTCAGCGCAGATAAATCCATAGCAGACAGCACATATGACACGCGAGGCTTCGAATATTCTGCAAGCCGCATTTTTGCATATTCCAGCATCTGATATGGATTCGTAAACGACGAACAATCAAGCGTCGACACCCTCACTTCACTGGAAAAAGTGTAATCTTCCACGTATTCCTTACCTCCATTAATTGAAGCGAATGTCAATCCGTCCTTTCCATAAGCATAGAGCCTTGTCACTAATTCACGTGTATCGACTACCCGCTGGATGCTTTTCAGGTTCTTTCTATATGAAAAAAGCGCTCCGCTATCAGTACCACTAAAAGTCAAAAGGTGTACCTGGCGGTTGGCGCTGTCAAACACCAGATCGCCGCCATAAATATTCTGTACAGTGCGAAGGATGGATAAGGCATTTTTTTCTGTACACTGCCATGTCCGTTTCGTAGTGACAGTAACATTTCCTACTGTCCAACCTGTACCCAAAAGTGCATATTGCATCGGAACATCTGCAGTATCTGCATTGAATTCTCTAGGTTCTTTTTCCGCACTGAAAGACAGATCGTAAAATACCGCTTCAGCATATACTTGCGTAATAACACGCCCATCTTCGCTTTTATTGTCCGTTAAGATTCGGATCCGGTAAATGTCATTTACGATTTGCACTTGTTTTTCATTTTCCAGTGTGCTTCTTTTTGGATCATGGAACGGAAGCTTGAATTCCAGCGTATCCGCGCCGTTCACCTCACCAGTGACAATGATATCAAAGGCATTTTCAAGAACAGCTTCCCATGCTCAGTTTTTGTCCAAAATCACAGGACGGGCAAAGCCTAATTTCTCATAGGGCGCTTTCGGTATATCATGAAGCTGTATTTCCAGAAGTTTTGGCGTCCTCAACGGATCGCTGCTGGTAAGGGTAACACGGAACCTTATATATTGCCGATTTGGCGATTGAAGTTCACCGCTGGTTCCCACAGCCTGCCATGCAGACCATTCTTCAAGATCATCGCTTGTGCTGGTCTCTACTAGAGACACTGAAGTAACACCTGCAGTATATTCGCTTGTCACAGCTACACGACCGCTGCCCGATAATGCACATGGAACCGCCCTTGTATAAAGTACGCCACTTGCAGGATACTCGCCATCTGTTGCTTTAAGGGTGACTGAGCCAGGCTCTGCCAAAGCATCTACATCCGAAGCCGCATCCCCACCGTTTGCATGTAAAGACGACTTAAAATATAACAGCAAATCATCAGCTGTAAGCTGTGAGTCCGTTTCCAGAAACCAGTCGTCGAAGCCTCCGGCATAGTAGTAGGTATTTGCATGCATCCCCATAATAATGTCTGCTATACATTCCCGATTCAGCTCTCCCGAAAAGGAACGCACAGGCGACACCCAGGTTGCCCCGTCGCTGCGATCGCATATGATGTTCTGTACCTTTTTGTTGCTTACTTCAATGATGGAGGCGATAAAATACCAGCCGCCGTTTTTCAAGGTAATGGTAGCTGTTTCACTCTGGTCGTAGATTAGTGTGCCGGAGGAGTTATACAACATAAGCCTAAGTCTCCCTTGATAAAGTGAAACATAAAAAATTGGCTGACCTGGTCCTTGGCGGGTATTGAATATGGGTATATATGTCTGGCCGACCGAATAGGTGGTAGGATTAATCCAACCGCCTACAACAATCTTTTCGCCCAGATTGCTAAAGAAACTCCCATCATTTTCTGCTATAAGATGGGTCTTTTCAGAAGTCGGATTAACAATATTTTGCCTGAAGTATCTTCCGAATCTTCCAGCAATAAGGTTTGCCGATGTCCCTGACCAGCCGGAGATGGTAAAATGTCTGCCATGTCCCGATGAGTCTATAAGCTGAAGATTTTCGTCTGGTGTTTTTTCATTAAATCGCCATAAAGCAGACGTCCTTGATGTTACAGGAAACTCACCGGTAAAATCCTCTTGGTTTGTCAGGATTGATTTTATCGCCATATCGTCGTCACAAACTCCTTTCTGCTACGCCCGCCTGTCGGCGGACATTCGCTCCAATCCGTTGTTCCTCCTCTCCCCACAAAGTCTTACGACTTTGCGGGGTCCCCGGAGTTTATCTCCATCTGCTTTTTGCCTGTATTTTTAACTCAGTAAAGGTCGCGTTTTCTGCGGCAATCTCAATATGATTAACACCTTTCCTGAGAATTGGAAAATTCAGATCCTGCAGGCTGGGAAGGCCATTTCTCAAGGTTCGGCCTGTTTCATCAATAACCTTAGCTGTTACCATGCCGGAGTCGACAATCAGAGTTTCACCTTCAGATAATGAGCCAACAATTAGCAATTCCTCGCCGTTTGTAATAAGCGAAATATAGCTTGATGAGGACGTTGATATCAAACCCTTCAAGAGATAAACCGGATTGGAATCCGCATTTCCTTTAACCCTCTCCAGCTCATGCAGACCTGTTTCAGAAAGAACAAATATCTCATCTTCTAACGCATAAGCATACGGGTCGGGACAAACAAACCGAAGTTCAAAGCTGCCCGCTGTCCGCAATATCCGCTCACAGTCAACCGCTTCTGATAAGCGAGCCATGAAATATCGGTCGGGCAAATCATCTATAACAAGTTGTTTAAGCCCGTTTTCCGGATTTAACCATTCTGCAACATTATCAAGAACCGATACAAGCTCAGCAAAACTGCGCTGGGGAAGCACACTACAGCTAATTATTATGTTTCGTTCTGATATATCGCAGCCAAAATCTGCAATACCTGCTTTGCCCGGCACAGTTTCAAAGGAATTGCGCAGGGCAGGGGAGACCTGCCATTTGGTAAGTCTTGCTCGTATTTTCATACTTTGCGACGATATTCCATTGTAGATAAATCCCATATGCTTCCCTCCATTACGCTGTTATAAAACGTCCCTGCGCCCTTGAACCTGTCTGCATCAGGTTATATAACTCCTGTGAAATCCTACGTATGTCTTCTTCACCACGAACAATCATCTGCTGCACCACAACAAGCGGCCCAGAAGCTAAATCGCTAAATCCACCTCTTCCACTTACACTAATATCAGGAGATATATTAAAATCTGTCGGCACTGCATTTTGCATATCGTCTGCCACTCTGGCCATAGCCTTGTCAAATCCCTCACCAATACCCAGTGCCATATTGCCGCCAATACCTTCAAAAACAGTGGACGGAGATCTGATTCCAAGAAAATTCTTTACTCCATCAACAATACCGGAAAAGAAACCGGAAACCTTATCCTTAATCCAGCTACCAAGGCTTTTAATACCTTCCCAGATGCCTTTTACAATGTTCTTACCAATCTCAACCACTGAAACAACCGCCTTGCCCAAGCCTTCTATAATAGCCGCAACAATCTGAGGTAAAGACTTTACTAGTTCTGGAATGGCTTTCACAAGCCCGGCAGCAAGCTGTACGATAAGCGTAATTCCCAATTCTATGATTTTCGGCATATTGTTCGTCACAAAGTCAATGATTGTTGTAATTATCCTCGGCAGTGCTTCAATTAGTTCTGGCAATGCATTTAAAAGTCCCTGCGCCAGTCCCTGAATCAATGTAAAAGCAGCTTCAAGGATTTTGTCCATATTATCCAGCAGCCCTTGCACAATGGTGATCACTGCTTGAACCGCTGCTGGAATTAGCTCAGGTAATGCTTCTCCAAGCCCCATTACCAACGCTGTGATTAGCTGCACCGCTGCATCAATGAGTAAAGGCAGGTTATCAATGAGTGCTCCGACAATGGTCATGACCGCATCTACTGCTGCTGGAATCAGCTCCGGCAGCAGGCTCAAGAGAGTTTGAAGCACCTGAGAGAACAATTCAGTTACAGTTTGCAACAGCACGGGAAGCAGATCTTTGACTGCTGAGATAATCGCACCGGTTGCCTCCGGCAGAGCAGCCACTATATTTTCCAAAACCGGTACGATATTTTTAACTACAGCCTGAAAGGCATCCACAAGATTTTGTGTTAGGTTCGTCATATCAGCGTTCGCATTGCCAAGTCCTGCTATAAACGAACTTAGAGAGGCTTGTAAAAGACCAATGGAACCGCTGATGGTCTGGGTAGACTCTCTTGCGAAGTTGCCAGCATACTGTTCGGTTTTTTCAAAAAACATCTGCATGGCGATCTCGGCCTTTTCGGCATTGGTTGCGCTATTCCAGGCAAAATCCAGCCCTTTTGCAAGAGCATAAGCTTCGATGGTAGTGGCGTTCATGGCGACACCCAGATTATCCATCATGGTGAAGTTACCCTTGGCTGCGCCAGCGATGGATTCCATAGCAGTCTGCATGTCAATACCCATAACCGAAGCCATATCTGCCGCTCGCTGCATGGCCTTCTCAGTAAGCTCCAGACTTTTTTGCTGATCGACACCAGCACCCTGAAACAGTGCGCCCATTTTGTTGGCGGTGGCAAGGTACTCGGATTGGGACAAGCCCAGATTCTTGTAGGCTTCTTCTCCCGTTTTTTGGATACGTGCAGCATATTCTCCAAACACAGCTTCAGAACCGCCAAGGTTCTGCTCAAGCTCACCAAACTGCTCCACGACCTCTTTCCCCAGCTTGATGGCAGCCGCGCCCGCTGCGGCCGCTGCAGCACCCATAGCCGCGCCAACACCTTTAAGAACGCTGCCCAGCTTCTCAAATTTCGAGCTGGATTTTTCGGCATTGTCTCCACTTTCCTTCAATTCGTCCCCAAGCTCGTCTGCACTTTCAGCAGACTGTTCGAGCTCGCGCTCCATTTTATTCAGTTCGGCTTTTGCATTATTAAGCTGTATTTGCCACGACTGAGTACGTCTGTCGGTCTCCCCGAAAGAGGAGGCGGCGTTGGCAAGCGCTTTCTCCAATGTGGCAATTTTTTCTTTCTGCGAGTCGATCTCTTTGCTAAGCACCCTGTTTCGCGCAGCGACAGCTTCAACTGATTTATCCTGCTTGTCAAACTGGGATGCGACAAGGTTCATCTCACTGCCCAGCACCTTGAAGCTTTGGTTGATTTCCCGGATGGCGTTCTTAAATTCCTTTTCGCCTTCAATCCCGATCTTCAGGCCAAAATTGTCTGCCACATAACCGCCTCCTTCCTGCAAAATTTTTAAATTCCATAAGGTATCACTTCATCTATGGTCAGCTCCCGCTTCGGTTTGGAAATACCTAAGAACTGCTTGTGGCACTCCCACAAGTCAAGCAGGTACCCAATAGGCATTAGCCATACTTCCTCTTCTGTACGGTTTAGCTGGACAGTGCCGTAATACAAAAGCCGAGTGAACAATTCTTCATCGCTCACCCGGCCTGTGTGTTTTTTAAGTCATCCTCACTTTCAACATTTCTTTTGGTACCTTTGAACATTGCTTCCATGATAGCGTCTTTATATGCTGCCAGTTCCAAAGGAGATGTGAGAAGTTCCACTGTCTCTTCAGTCAGGAGTTCACGCTTATCCTGATTTTTGAGGTTGTGTATCAAAATGCTCTGGTTAGCCAGCAGCGTAATCAGCCATACCACTTCGTCCAGCGCCATCTCGAAGTTCTCGGTTTTCATCAGTTTGGCGCCGAGATTTTCAAGTCCGCCGTACCTTTTAGCGATTTCCTTTGTCGCTCTGGTGGTTAGAATAAGCTGATATTTCTCGCCGCCGATGCTGATGCTTGCGCTTCTGTCCGTACCCTGCATTATTCGCCGCCTCCTCCCACGGCAAAGACAGGCTCATAAACTTCCGTATACCAGCCGGTAATAGTGGCGGGCAATACGCCGGGATCGTCTTCGCTGACCTCTGCCTTCCACGGATGCTTTCCTTGGCCATCTGGTTTGTTACGTCTCATGACTGTCCCTTCAATAGTTGGCGTGGAAAATGTGATGCTGTCGCCCTTCGTTTGCAGGTTTGCCGCCGGGATGCCGAATTTTACTCTGTAAAGCCAAAAATACCTGTACTTGCCGTTGGCTTTCTTTGCCCTGAACCCGATTGCCACCGGAGCGCCTCCGTCCTCGCTTGCGGAAATAAGCACCTTGTTGTCGTCAAGGGTAGCTCCCGTCAAAACCTCTGCAGCAGCAACACCGATGTCTGC
This sequence comes from Acetivibrio clariflavus DSM 19732, assembly GCF_000237085.1. GTDB lineage: Bacteria > Bacillota > Clostridia > Acetivibrionales > Acetivibrionaceae > Acetivibrio > Acetivibrio clariflavus. The sequence continues at coordinate 4,304,023 of NC_016627.1, forward strand.
AACTCCAAGAGATAAGGTACCGCTTTGAAATTCCTTGACCACTTCTGCCGCTCCGTCATCGGCATAAAGCGTCGCTTCGGCCAGTCAGTTCAGGACAGCCGGGAAAGGAGCAAGGCCTTTTTGGTTTTCTTGGCATCTGGCCACCTCCTTTACGGGTATAAAAAAAGCCCTCACAGGTTCATCCCATGAAGGCTTATCCATAACTTTTCACAATACCATTATATTTGGTTTTTTACTGAATTTCATCTCATAAAAATCTCATCTGGAATACTAAACAGAACATTTACTTTTTGCCCATGGCATCCTGCCGTTATAATACTTATCGGAGATATACCGCTGCATATCGGGTGGTAAAGCTGCAAGCAAAAGATAAGCCTTTTTTCTATCTTCCTCTAACTCTTGGGTACTTTTATAGAAGGAACATTTATCTTGCTGACACTTGTGTACAGTCAGGATATTACAGCCATTCCTTCCGTTACTGCCAAAACAATTATCGTACATCTTTCCTCACTCCTGTTTTATTGCATAAAAAAGCCCCGAAGGGCTTATGCGTTTTAATGTCATTTTTTCACGATATCATTATATATGGGATACCTGTGTTTTACATCTCATAAAAATCTCATGCATAATTGACTTCTTTCTATGCACACTATAAAATATTTATATAATCAAATTCTTTGAAAGCATTTCGCAAAGTATTGACAAATCATGTGCCATGGTGTAATATAATACTAACAAATCCCACAGGCCTCTGTCGTTGACATGCACACTTAGTGGGCTTTTTGCATTTAAGGAGAAAAATATGGATACCGTAAAACCATTCTTATCAATTGATGATCAGATAAAGTTATTGAAAAAGAGGAAACTGACTATTAACGATGATCAATATGAAAAAGCGAAAGAGTTTCTGTTAAACAACAACTATTATCGAATAAGCGGATACTCTTTAACGCTACGTCAAAACGATACTTTTTTTGAGAGTGCTTCATTAGAAACATTGATACAAATATATGAAGCCGATCGACGTATGCGACATATAATGTTATCGGTTATTGAAGCAGTTGAAGTTCGAATAAAATCAATGATTGCTTACTTCCATAGCGAAAAATATGGCCCTTTAGGTTATCTAGATATAAATAATTTCTGCTGTACTAATAACGGTAAAATCGATCTACCGATAATTGAAAATTACCTTTACATAGCGAGAAAAGCTGATAATCAAAAAAATGCAATGACTGAATCAGAATTGTTTCTAAAACATCATAAAGAAAATAAAAATGATATTCTACCATTTTGGGTTTATGTCGAGGTTCTCACTATATCTGATGCCTCTAAACTATATACGATTTTAGACGAAGAATTGCGAAAAACTATAGCTCTCCATTTGGGCTTTACATCGAATAATAGACATAAGATAGTTGAAAATTTATTACATTGTATTACCATTCTGAGAAATATTTGTGCGCACGGTGGACGCTTGTACAACCGTCTATTTACTAGAAAACCTTGGCTTTCAAAAAAGGAAAAAAACCTTCTCCGAGTCGAAAACGGTCATAAAGTTTACGATAAATTGTTTTCATACATATTAGTACTTAAATCAATCACTCTTCCTCAAGACTTTAAGCTTGTTGTTGAACACATAACTCAGATAAAAGAACAATATCCTTTGGTTGACTTTAAGCATTATGGATTCCCCGAAAATTGGCAAGAAATACTGTAATAAATTCATACTAACAAAGCATATTAATAAATAATAGATCCTACGAGCTTATTTTAAGCGCAATACAGTAGGCCATTAAAAATACCCACTTAGGTAGTTCGTTCTATCTAAGTGGGTTTCCTATTTAACATGCAGCTAATGTTATCTTAAACTACTTCCCGTATAAAAGCAGTGCCAGATGATTAAGCGCCTTGTCCTTCCTGCGGTACACCTGTGCTCTTTCAAGAAACAGCTTCTCTCCGATGTTTGCTACAGCTTCTGTCTTGCTCACATCATTAACAAAAAATTCTGTCAGTATAAACTGTTCTTCCTCCGACAGGGCTTCCCAAGCAGGCTTGAACCACTCCATATATTCTAATGCCCGTCTGTAACATTCTTTCAACACATCAATCTCGTCAAGGCAAGCAGCAAGGCGTTCTTCGCCGCTTTTGGGATTGTGTTTGCCCGGAACTCCGGTATTCTTTGCACTATGAGGGCTTGTCATACGGGTTTCAATTTCATATATATCCTCATCACTGTGTTCGATAATGTACTGCATGCTGCTGTAATCTTTCAAAGCTTCAACAGCAGCCGCTTTTTTATCTAAATACTGCCATGCAATCAGCATATCGCACCTCCAAAAAATCAAGATAAAAAACCTTGATCTTTGAAGCAGTGTGCTTTTTTTCGTTGCTTTGCAGTGCTTGTTTCCTTGTTCGTTATATCTTCGTTCTTTGCAGAAGGCCATGCTTTTCCAGAATAACCTTCACCTCATCTACCGAATGGACAACCGCTGCCACTCCTCCGGCATTGAGGATTTTTTTGATGGTTGCTTCCTGCAGTTTTGTTGTCTTTCCCGATGGGGTTTTTACTTCAAAAGCTATAAACCGCCCATTTACACAGGCAATAATGTCTGGTATTCCTGCTGTCCCGTACATACCGCCATGTTCCTTCCAACAGAAACACCCCGGTACTGTCTTTAAGTACCGCAGGATTTTAGTCACAATACTCTTTTCAGACATAACCGCTTATCCTCCAAAAATGTTACCTTTTCCCCTCTTGTTACCCCGGTATTTCTAAAAAGGTAACTTCTCAAACCCGCTTTACAAGCGCATTTGCGGATTTTGTTACCTTGTTACCTCTTTTTTGGGGTAGGTATAGACACAAATATTTATATTTTTTTATTTTTTATTTTTCAAAAAATAATTTCATCTCTCGCGCGTATATATAAAGTTGAGGTAACAAAGGTAACATAGGTAACAAGTGGCTATTCATCAGCGTTTCGGGTGTTACCTTTTTGTTACCTTGTTACCTTTTTCAATACTAAAGAGGCTCAATATCTGTGATTTCAAAGCCGCTCACATCGCATCGCTCTTTCAGTATTGAGAAATCAAGAGCCCACGCTTTTTTTGTTTCATTCCCGAAACGCATCGTTTTATTGCTCTCTATAAAAAAGTCACTTTGCCTCAATTGCTTCAAAAACTGGTTATATGGAAGACATTCACCTGTGATTGCATAATCGCGTCTGTACTTGGTATAGCGGTCATATACATCACAGAAACGAATCCCGATAACCTTGCCATCTTTATCAAAAGTGTAGTCTTGATTCGGAGCCAGTTTCATCCGGGCCATGATTTCCAGCGTCTGTTCTACAATGGTCTTGTTATTGCTGCCGCCATCCAGCAAGTACTCCTGCACACCGTTTTGAAGATATCGAATACATGTCACTTTGTTAATGGGAAACACTTCAGACCATGTAACATTAAGGAACTCACATAGTTTGTTTACTAGGCTCAGTCCGGCATAGCAACAGGCGAGATTATTGACGATACGAGATGGAAACTCATCAGATATCTCTGACTTTGCTTCCTCATACCACTTCTCTGCCTCAGCAACCGATACTCTGAGTGCTGTATCCAGCAGGCTCCGACCGAAGCTGCCAAGCAGATCCGCTTTTGCACACAGCTTATAAAATGCTTGTCTATGGCTGGCTGGTTTTAAGTCCTTCTTGCTGAATAGCAATTCTATGCTCCGTTCTCTGATGGCCGCTTCATCCGGCGATTCCTCACCAGCTACAATAATAGGCGCCAACAGTTCATAAGTAACAGCACTTTGATCCGCCCTACCGCGGACACCTTCATGGCCGTCATATGCATCTCGAAGATGGTTGTATAAGGCATTTAGCCTTAACTTATCTATCTTTGAAGGCTTGAACTCATCCATCAACTGTGGTATCAGATTCGATGATGCAGATTCCTTCATCAGTGTAAATGCAGTAACCTGCGTAGCCGCGCGGATTTTACTGCATGAAAATACCGGCAGGATAACCCGCTCCAATGTATTACTTTTTCCGCTGCCCTGTTCTCCGACAAGCAATAAATGAGGAAACTTGATGCCTGATTTTTTTAGATGCGGTTTGATAAAGCACCCGGCCACCCAGGCCATTACTGATACCGTTTTTATGGGTTCGTTATAGCTGAGGAGCCATTCACCAAGCATAATAAGCTGTTCCTTTGTCAATGGCTCAAAGATTAGGATATCGGTTGTTATGCTTTTATACTTATCAAGCTGCACGATATCTTCAACCATGTTGCCTCCGGCTTCAATGGCACCATCCGTTGAAACATATACCATCCGCCCGCCATGCTCATAAATCCCAAGAGCCTTGACCCCTGTTTTCCTTACCCACTCCATTTCGGATATATAACCTTTCAGCAGTTCCAAATCTCCTTCTGAGCCAAAATAGCCTAAGGATATTGTCCGGCGTGACACCTCGAATTTCTTTGCAAGATAAGGAGCTGTAACTTTTTTATTCTGTTGTAATATGGTAATTATTCCGATAAGACGATCTATTTTCATTCGCTTACCTCCACAAACCCAAGTTATCGCCCCTGTCAATTAAGTCCTTATATAGCTATATTCTACCATTTTAAAGCATTTCCTCTTCATATTGATTATCTCCCAGCAATATCTCTTCATATTGATTATCTACCTAAAGAATTGCTTTTACGGTTGTAAATTCCAAAATGCAATAATTAGGATCTGCAATACCACCAGTGAGATAATTAATGTACCTGCCCTTCCATATTTTTTAATCCGTCGGTGTTAATGCTTGAGATTGATGAAACCCTTAAATAACCTTTATTATTAGTTTTTGCAATATAGCAAGAGCTGCATTTCCAGTTATTACTCATTCCTGCTTTTAAAATTAATTCATTGTTCATAAAGCCACACTTAATTTCTCCTGCCCATATTTTTAAACTTAAATTCTTACACCAGGTGAATTATAGCTATACTTCATATCAAAGTATGAATGATTTAGGTATAATCATCCTTTATTGACTTATTCTACCGCACTAAACACGACAACTATATGTCATGTTTTATAAACTCAAACTTTTCTATTTGTCACTTTCCTGTCACATAAATATCGTATCCTTATTCTTAAAACAACACTTATGAAAGGAGTATTTATATATGCCAATCTTAAAAACACGAGACCTGACCAAAATCTATCCTGGTGCTGAACAAGTACTTGCCTTAAATCATGTAAATTTAACTGTAGAAAAGGGTGAACTTATTGCTATTATGGGAGACAGTGGCTCCGGAAAATCTACTTTACTGCATATGTTGGCAGGTGTGGACCGACCGACTGAGGGCCAAGTCCTGATTCAGGATGTAGATATTACATCTTTAGCCGAAAAAGAAATGGCTGTTTTTCGCAGGCGAAATATTGGGGTAATCTATCAGTCTTTTAATCTGATTCCAAACATAACGGTTGAGAAAAACATCTTACTGCCTTTAATGCTGGATCAAAGGAAACCGGCTCCGACTTTCTTTGAAGAAATCATTCAAACATTGGGAATCGGAGATAAGTTGAAACGTTTTCCAACCCAACTGTCGGGTGGTGAGCAACAGAGAGTGGCTATTGCCCGTAGTTTGGTAACCCGGCCCGCAATAATTTTAGCTGATGAGCCCACAGGCAATCTGGATCGAAGAAACACTGAGGAAATAACATCACTGTTCCGTCTGGTGAACCAACGCTTCCAGGCAACTATTTTATTGGTCACCCACGATGAAAAGGTAGCCCTCTCCTGTGAAAGGGTTATGTTCATGGTTGACGGCACACTGCATGAAAGGAAGGATTTACGATGATCATTTCTGAACTGGCTAAAAACAGTATTAAAAATCGCAGACATTCATCGGCTGTTTTTTATTCTGTTCTTGTTGCGGTGATTATACTGGGAACATTGCTCTTTATCTACAGTGAACTGGAACTGGCACAACGTAACTACCATCAGAAAATGTTCGGTGATTATCATGCTGTATTGTACGACATCAATGAAGAGGAATACAAGCAATTGCAGGAAAATGCGAACATTAAAGCACTGGAGCCTACTAAGGTTATCCGGATAAAAAATGCTCCTTTTCAGCGTCCAAATGCAGATCTCTATCTGCAAAGCCCTATGCTTTTTTACTCCTGTTCCGGCTTTATTGAGTCCCAGTTATTAGAGGGCAGTTTGCCACAACAGAGCAATGAAATCCTGGTCTCAGAAACTTTCATAGCTGAGAATCCTGCTTACTCTTTGGGAAAAATCATCAGGTTAGGAGATAAGGAGTATCGGATATGTGGTATTTTCAAAGATCAACTTCTTAGCTTTGAGAAGAATTACTTATTCTATGGACAGCTCACCAAAGAAAATACAGTAAGTCTTCTTCATGGCGATGACGAAGCCGTATACGTTACTATTTGGTTTAAAAACGAGCGGGACACTTATTCATCAATGCGTCAGATCTTGCGAGACTTTGGAAGAAAGGATGAAGATGAATTACTGAAAGAAGGCCTTCTGCAATACAATACAGAATATTTGGAAAGCAAACTTATCTTCAAATCAGGTTTGATTCCTTCCCGTAATTTTATCGATCACTGGAGCCTGCGGGTTGGCTTGTTGATTTGCATGTTGGCCCTTTTTGCCGTGATGATATATAATTCCTTTAATGTCTGGAGCAATCAAGAACTGCGTCAGATTGCCTTATTAAAAAGTGTCGGCATGACTCCTGAACAGGTACACCGCCTGGTGATTGAAAAGGCCTTGCGTTTAGGTTTGCGGCCTGTACTGTTGGGACTGGTTTTAGCGTATCTCTGCACCAATCTGTTGTTTTATCTCATGTGGCTCAACTCGATAAATATACTTCAGCCAGAGCGAACTGATCAATTCAAACCGGTTACACCAAACCCAATAGTCTTCATTGTTTTATTCTTCCTGGCCCTGCTCTGCATATTGTTGGCTGCACTCAAACCTGCAAGGCAAAGCAGCAAGCTTTCCATAATTGAATCATTGAAAGGTATCTATGCCTTCAAAGGACGGATAAGCCAAAGCATTGAAAAACACGGCCAAAATGCTGTCCGCGGATTGGCAAAGGATAATGCCATAAGCTACCGGCACACGTTCCGGGGGCTTTCTCTGGCTATGGCCCTGGCTACTCTGATCTTCAGCACAGTACTTATCGCCCAAGCACAGCGAGACTTGGAAGATAAATACAACACCCCTGATTCACCTTATACACTGACCAGTACTTTCTACACGATTCAGAGAGCACCAAGATCCTTATTGGACGAACTTGAAAAGATTCCTGAGATTGAGGCAGTTCATGTTTTTACTTCCTATAACTTCGAATATTTACAGTCAGAAAACCAGGGGTTTATCTCTGATCAGCTTATGGATTCCCTAAAAGACAACGCAAGAGATTATCATCCTACAGTAACGGTTTATGCTCTGCAAGATACAGATTTCCAGGCTTTACTAGCGGAACATGGATTGAACGGTTCGGAACAGAATGGTTTTCTCTTACTCGACAAAACTGCCCAATCCCCCAATAAAGCTTATAAATACCGTACATATATACCTCTGTCCCGGGATACTGCTGACAAAATAACGGTTCTGGATAGCAAGGACCAGAAACGTTACGATTTAGCCATTGCAGGCCGGATCGATAACTTTCCTTTTGAGCTTAATCCCATATCGCCGAACCAAATCGCCCTTTTTACATCTCTGACAAAACTGGAGGATTTTCTCTTCAGCAATGCCAAGGTAGATGAAAAGCATCCCTTGGTATACCGTGTTAAAATAAAAGCTGATCCGGAGGTATTGCTTCAGGTAACAGAAGAAGTACGTAAAACAATAAACAAATATATTCCCAAGGCCGATTTCTTCACTAGAAATATATTAACTGAGCAGGCCAGTAAAGAAGAACAATACCGTAATGAGCTGCTATTAACTATCGGGACTCAAATTCTCTTTATGATCATTGGGTTTTCCAACGCCTATAACAGCTTTCATATCAATCTGCAGACCCGGACCAGAGACTTTGCTCTGCTAAGAAGCGCCGGGATGACTGAAAATCAGATAAAAAAGATGCTTCATTATGAAAGCTGGTTCATAATCAGACGGGTTATTATTTATTACGTGCTGATGTTGACCGGAGGTGTCTATGTCGTATCCGCCAGGAAAAAGTTTATGTTTTCGCCGTGGCAGTTGGCTCTTAACATAAACTATCCACTCCTTGTTTTATTTTTCCTGATCAGTATTTTAGGCATCTGGGGAGCCATGAAGAGCGGAATACGCAGAATCTTAGAACAAAGCATCATTACCGCTCTGCATGAAGAATAATTTTAAGGCTTGCTAACAAACAAGCCTTTTTTCTTTGCACGGCTGCAAATAAAAGCGCAATTCAAATTCGCTACCCTGCCCGGATGATGAGACCAAAATCTCTCCTCCATGCTGTCTGACAATGGATTGGGCCAGTGAAAGACCTATGCCAAAACCCGGGGACTGAGGATTGCTTTTATAAAAACGTTCAAAAATTCTGCGCTGCTCTTCCCGGGCAATCCCCGGACCGGAATCCCTAACCTTAATGCTTTGAAAAACAGCATTTTGTTGAAGTGAAATGTAAACTTTGGATCCCTGCGGAGAAACCTCCACGGCATTTTTCACCACATTGATCAGAGCCTGCAAAAGCCAGACACGGTCAGCTTCAATAGTAAAATCATCACCTGAGACTTCAATACTTATAGATTTCTGTCTCATCAAGTACTCAAGGCTCATCTCAGCTTCAATCACCAGTTCTTTTGCCATGAAGAAAGCCTTGTTTAAATCGACCGCCCCGGCATCCAAAGACGAAAGTTTTAAAAGCAGGTCGCTGAACTCATAAAGGCGTTCGACTTCCTGGCGCAGGCGTTCTTGATATTCCATTGGATGGTCCGGATCGGCTTCTAGCAAATCCAAAAGAAGAAGTACTGCTGTTAAAGCAGTTTTGATCTGATGGGTGATATCCCCCATGTTGCGTTTTAGTTGCTCTTTAGCTCTGACCGCTTCATCACGTATATGCCTTTGACTAACCAAGCTTTTACATATCTCGTCCCTCAGAACTCCAAAAATATCATCTTTTAGTGGCAAGCGTACTTCCTGCTCTTCAAGGCAGTGCAGCAGATCGATCAGCTGATCGATATCCTCAAGCAATTTTCTTTCTTCACGTTTATGTAAAAGATAATGAGCAAATCCTATAATTATGCTCAACACAAGTAACCAAAGAATAGTAATCCAGTCTAACCGCGGGTTAAAATATAGAACTGCACATGTACCAAAAAACCAAGCTGTGGGAAATATAAAAGCCTGTAAAGCCTTTGCCACTATTCATCTCCTCCTGTCAAACGATATCCGATCCCCCTGACGGTCTGAATATAGTCTTGATATGGTGCAATTTTGTCTCTGAGACGTTTGACAGTGACAGTCAGAGTGTTATCATAAACATCCCCTCGTTCCCAACCCCAAAGCAAATCTATAATTTTTTGGCGTGGTAAAATCAGTCCCTGGTTTTCCATAAAGAGTTCCAGCAGTTCATACTCCTTCGCACTTAAATCCAGTATTTTGCTTTCCAAAAAGGCTGTCTTCGTTGCTTTATCCAACTCCAAATTCCCGCATTTGATCCTTTTTTCATCCCAGTCAAAACCAGCACGTCTTAAAATCGCATCCATTCTGGCTTTCAGTACCGGTAATGAAAAAGGTTTGGTTAAATAATCATCTGCTCCCATCTCCAGACCTTGAATAATATCACTTTCCTGATCTCTCACTGTTATGATCAGGAAAGGTATCCGTATTTCGCAGGATCTGACATAAGCCAGATATTCAAAGCCATCTCCATCCGGAAGATTGAGATCGAGAATAATAAAATCCTGTCTGTTTGGGTTATATTGATATGCCTCTTCCAAACTAAAACAACATATCACTTCATGCCCTTGCCCGGAAAAAAAGTGTTTAAGAACAAAAGAAATATTTCGGTCATCTTCAATCACCAGTATTCTCATTGAATCCCCCCTTGGAAACCATAAAAAATACATTACAGGGCCGTCAAAATGATGTATGTAGTCTTTCCCATAATATCAGCTTTCTTGAATTGGATATGGTTTTTTCTTCACTATAATAAGGTTACACCCTGCCCATCTCTTCTTAAAACAAATTTAAAAAAAGGCACCACCCACTAAAACGCTTTTTAATGGGTGGAATTTTCTCTTACAAAAATTCAATTAATATTTCACTCTAAGTTCATTATACTCTAAAATAGGTTTAAAGACTACTATGCTAACATAGTTTCACTATTTCGGCATCAGTATAGAGTTTCGACATGACTGAACTAGGAAAACATATCTATCGGTTGAATTTTACAAACCTCAATATCTCAAGCCCCTTTTCCCAAGCTTGCCTGAATTTATCAAAAAATCAGTTTAATCTAGTTTTTCCTCATTATAACAAATAACGCTTTCGTCGCTGCCAAAAGGGTATTTTTTTGCGATGCCGCCGAACCATTTGTACTCTGTGCTATATCTTGTATCGCCTTTTCCTCGTGTTTCGATGAGTTCTTTGAGACCAGACCGTAAGTCATCAAACAACGAAATATCATCAAAATCCTGTGCATGACCGTGCAGGATTCTATCCGCGTTTTCGGTTACCCATGAAATTCTGTTAAGATTTTCGAGAAATGTTTTGAGCTGCAGGCTCTCTTTCAATTGCATCCAAAGATGATGATTAATACTGTCACCGGTAAACAATATTCGCTTTTCTTTTAAAAGCAGGCATATTCCTCCGGGAGTATGTCCAGGTAGCGAAATAACCTCAAGTATAAGCCCACCAAGGTCGATTGCATCGCCATCATTAATTGCCTTAAATGGCGGCATTTCAACCTTCTTTTTTTGGCAAAGCTCCACAAATTCAGGAAATTTGATATGCTCGGCGGCAATTTTTGCATCGTCGGGATGTAAAAAGCAATCGCAATCAAAGTACACATTACCGAAAATATGGTCACAATGGCCATGTGTATTCACTACTGTAAGCGGAAGACTGGTGATTTCTCTGACAACCGCATGAACATCCGCGATACCGTTCATTGTGTCAATAACAACAGCCTTTTTCTCACCGCAAACAAGATACCCCGTCGCCTCACCATTATCATCCATAAGCCATACACAGTCATCAATTTTTTTGACTTTTACTCTCCTTTCCATACAAAACACTCCTTATCTTTTATTATTCAGTTAAACAAGGCTAACTCAAATAAATATGTAGAGCCAAGTTGTCGGGATGAATGTATTCAAACAGCAAATAGTATAACACTCTGATCAACCCCTCCATTTACTGTTCTAAACCTAAATACATCATAAAATGATAAACTCAGCTAACTTAATATCATGCTATTTTCTATAGCTTGTTCATCGCTTTACATTGCTCTTTCCATTTGATCAGCCAATCATATTGTTTATCAAAATAGTCTACACCTACACAATCATAACCATATACTTCCATTATAGTTGCCTGCAACTGAAAATGATAAACAGCAATCATATCATAAAATGCTGCTATTTCCTCTCTGCTTAATGAGTAATACTTCAAATAGCCTTTTAAAAACTGCTCAAGCCTAACTTTTGATTTTTCATAACCGTCATACTCAAAATTATACCAATTTGTATCATTGCAAAACAAAGCAACATCATACATCGGGAAAGCAATACAGGATGTGTCAAAGTCCATGACGCGTAATATTCCAGAGCTATCTTGATGGATATTTCCGCGATAAAGGTCACAGTGACAATATCCTCTAGGCAGATTTTTAATTTTTTCCCATAACTCATCCCCATACTCTTTAAAGGCATCAACTTTATCATATTTCTTTATTCTCATAATTTCTAAATATCTCTCAATAAAAAAATACTTATCCCTAACAGGTAGTTCACCTGTAAAATTTTTCATAATCCTGTGCAGTTTCCCGATTAACTCGCCTACTTTTTCAGTGTTTTCAGGATCAGGTTCTTCACCCTCTATATACTCATATAATATAAAAATCTTTCTTTCATCATGATATGAGTTTCAACATAAGCAGCATCATTTTTTGCTAGTACAATAGGAATAACTGGAAATTGATTTTTCATAAGGTACAATTGAATGTCGATTGAATATAGTGCATTTTCAATGAATGGCGGTCTTATTATTTTTAGGAAAAATTTGTTGTCCTCACCATAAACAACATATGCAAGATTTCCACCTTCACGGAATAACTCAATATTCTTTATATGAAGATTATAATTTTGGTTTAGTATCTCTATAATGTGATTTATTCCCATTACTATACCTCCCAAAACAACCAACCTTGCAGATAAAATGTATTTGATTCGTCGTCCGCTTAAAACTTGTTAACATCTACTAATAAGTTTAGAACATCGTAGCTTATTAGATTCTATGGCCCTATATAATGATTATACCAATTTTATGAATATATTGAAAGAACTAACTGTCGCAGGAAGCTCCTATCGGCTGAATAAAAATCTTGACTAAAGGTCAGGTTCCCGGTATATCTGTAGCTACAGTTATTCATAAATGTGTTCCGAGTTTACGGTTGTTCGTAAATAAGGCACAACTTTTACGAATAAACTGTAATTCTTTTAGGCGTCCGTTTAAGTACACTTTTGTGAATACTATCCAAAGGTATTGTTTCAGAAACTTCCTTCCGATTTGGTTGTCTTATCCTTACTCCAAGTTATTACGACCGGATTGATTTTGCATTATCCTATAAGCAGCAAAGCCATTGACAATATCTTTGTAGCATAGCCTTTATGCCTTTGGGACGGTCTAATGCCAAATCCCGAATAACCATCATTGTCAATACTTTTAGCATCTTTGCGTCTAATACTTATAGTGTCTATAATAATCTCGCCATTTATAAAAAATAAGAGTTCTGTTCTGCTATGCGGTCTTCCTAAATCCATTTCAACCACTCTGCATATGTTATATTTCTTTGCTGTGAATTACTAAACCTCCTAAGCGCACCTGGATTTAATCTCTTGCCACATCTTTCCACTGGTCTATCATTTCTCCATATTGCTTCTCGTGTTCAAGTGCCGGTCGCACTAAAAACAATTCTTCCATCAGCGTTTCGCCCTAATTTATTAACTTCAATATAGCTTAATATTTCCCTTGATTTTTAGTATTTCTGGGTACACACTCTTTCACTCTTGACATCAATGTTATGTACTCCACATGTGTTTTGATAGAAAGGTGATAAATTTTCACAGAAAAATAAGGGAGTATTTTAATTTTACCCCCTATGAATTCAAGATGAACGCTTATAACTTTGCTTTAACAGAAACATTATATATTTTTCTATTTGAAATATTCTATTTTTTATTCTCAGACTCTATCAGTTCTATCATTTCAATAAAATAATTATATACTTCTGTACTTTTATCAAATATGTTTTCTAAGTCTTTTTTCCCACTTTCCAAAACATCTTTTTCCGAAAACTTTTCATTAAAAATAATTGCTAAAGTATATTGCATTTGTGAAGCCACATTTAACATTTGTTTTCCTGTATTTTCTGCTTTTAAATAATCAGAATATACTGATACAAAGTGTTCCGGAAAAACACTAATTAAATAACCATAAAACCACAAATAATCTCCGTCATTTGAATATTTCTCAGTTGCTATTTTAAAGGCATCTAGTAATATATTTTCTGCTTGGTTTAAACATTTTTCTAATTTTGGTGATAATCTTCCCCATTCAGCCATAACATACCAAGTGTAAAAAGAAATTCTGAAAAGATCATATTTCTCAACTGTTTTTAAATAATCTTCATTAATAGCATCAAAAAAACCTATAAGTTCTTCCCATTTTTCATTTTTTATAATTCTCTCTAACTTATCTAAATCCATTGTACATCATAACCTTTCAAATAATATTCTATTTATTTCTTATTTACCCATGCATCGCTAATTTTCCATATACTATCATTTATCTTTTGAAATGTTACTGTTACTGTTTCTTTCCCAACTTTTAAAACTCTTTTATATGCAGAACCGTATCTGCTTTCTGTTCCTTTTTTCATAACTTTTTCTATTATATCTCTTACTTTTTCCCATGTAATTGTTCCCTTAATAATTTTATCCCAATCATGTTCTATTAAGCCCCCTAACCAATTTGGACAATCGCACACTAATTTAGTAAAATAAAAATTAATAGGAGGTTGTCTAAATTGAAAGGGAAAGGTAAAAGGTATCCAGAAGAATTTAAGCGTCAAATTGTTAAGGAAGTAGAAGAAACAGGCAATGCTTCTTTAGTTGCAAGAAGACACGATTTAGTTCCTGGCACTGTTACTCGCTGGGTTAGGGAGTCAAAGAAGCAAAATGGATTAATTCCAAGTTCTAATTATTCCAATAATATTAATGCTAAATCTTTAGAAGAAGAAAATGAACAATTGAAAAAATTACTAGTAGTAAAACTTTGATATTTTGTCCTCAAATAACTACACATTAATATTTAGCTGAAATCAAGGGCCCGCCTTAGCGGGGCGTAGCCTTTACCCTTGATGAAGGTAAATATTAATGTAAAATCAGACAAGGCCAAAATAAAATACTATGATATTGAAAGTATTAGTGAGTTTTTGTCCAAAATTAAGGGGTCAATCCGAATAAACGATATTTAAAATATTTAATTTGTATTTAGATTTTCCAGTACACGTTATTAGGTAGTCTACGTAAATAGCCTTCGCTTTTTTCTATTATTTCTCCTGTTTGAATGTTTCTTACTATTACATTTTCATGATATTCGGGATCTTCATACCATTCAGATAGATACAACCTATCCCCATCCCGAAATAATACTGTCTCTGTTTTTCCAATTGCAATTTTCTTTTTTTCTGGCCAAACAATTTCATAGAAGCCATCATTTCCACTTCTTCCAAGAGTAAGTGGCGTTGTTTCAAGCTTTAAGTTATAGCAGTCTTCAACTTCTGATAAAGACAATTCAGTAATAACTTCTAATTTTTGTTTTTCTGGGATATATTTTTTAATTTTAATTAGCTTTTCATGAAAATCAACAACTAAAAAATTAAATATCCCATTATTCCATATAGGTTTTTCAACATATACATTCCCTTGGATTTGAAATGGTGAATGTACTTCCCCATCAGGATAATGGATTAAGTGATAATTCATTCCTTTAAAAAATCCATCGTTATTAAATATCTCTTGCGCTTCATATAAGTCACAATATTCAACTGTTCCTTCTCTGCATGAATACCATTCATTTGTTCCTTCAATTTCTTCTGGATAACTACTTGAAATACCTTTTATATTAGTAATATTTATCATTTATTTATCCCCCTTTATAAAATAAGCCTATTTAACATTGTGTCAATAATATGATATTATGATTAGTCTATTTATTCATTTTATCACATCTATTCCATCTCCTCAACCCCTACAAAAATAAACGTTACGGTAAAATCATGAACCCATTTCCTACCAAAAACATTCACTTAGAATATTTAAAAATATGCTGTGCAGCATAAAAAATATAAGATAAGCTATATTTTCAGGAAATGGATCCAGAAATATCATGATGATATTAGATTCGCCCTGGATACAATACTTTTGACAGATTAATACAGGTATGCCAAAAAACCAGATACCCCTGCGTAAGGTAATATCCAGTAATACAAAAAGTATTATCTGCCATAAATAGCTAGAATTAGCTATTTCTTAAAGTTGATATCAAATACCCTAGTTCTATATTCTACATCCAAAGATGCCTTTAATCTTTTTAAGTTTGCACTCAACTTAGGGAATTCTTCAGTTTCCCTGCGTACCATATTTAACACAATCCTCTTTGCTACAGCTAGATTATCAGGGGCCAAATCTTTTCTTGTTTTATTAGCATCATCTTAAATGTTAC